>JBFKLX010000222.1:0-9152 GCA_041630155.1 Acidobacteriota bacterium | reverse complement strand
TACTCCGGTTCGTAAATACAGTGACGGTTGCGGGCGGGGCTCTCGAGGCGAGGTCGCGAAGAGAGGAGGAGGCGATGCCATAGCATCGTCGACGAGGAACGACAAAGAGATCGCCCGAGACCCCCGTGCGCCCGAAGGGTTGCGGGCGAGCCCCCGGGTCCCCGGCGCCTCGGAGCAAGGGGGTCCACTCGGTTTCCGGGGGCCGGCTGCTGCTTCGAAACGCCCGCAACATACGTTGCTGTATTTATGGATCGGGGTACTGAGGAAGAGTGCCACCGGCATCTTGCCGGTGATTTCCTTTTTTGGCTCGGGGCTTCAGCGACACCGTCAGTGATCCCCCCGCGATTTCGGGGCCCAAACGTATTCGGGGCGGGCGCGTCGCCGAGCGGGACCCCGGCAATTCACCCCACAGGGAACCCCCGATCATCCGAATACGTCATAATGGGCGACTGCTGGAGTTCGTGACACACGCGACTGGGAGGGTACCGCTCCACCTGAACCAGGACGGGCCACCCCCTCGACCCTAAGGAGAGAACCCAGAATGTTTCGCCTCAACCGACCCGGTGCACTCTTGATTTGTGTTCTGCTGGCCGCCGGCTGGTCTGTGCAGGTACTACCTGCCCAGAGCGGCCAGCTCCCGCCGCTGATCGACCGCGAGCTGTTTTTCGGCGACCCGGAGATCTCCGGTTCGCAGCTCTCGCCCGACGGCCGCTTCATCGCGTTCATCAAACCCTACCAGGGTGTCCGCAACGTCTACGTCAAGAGGCTCGACGAAGCGTTCGACGCGGCACGGCCCATCACCGCCGACAAGCGCCCCGTTCCCGCCTACCTGTGGAGCCGGGACTCCCGCTTCATCCTCTACGTTCAGGACAAAGGCGGAGACGAGAATTTTCACCTTTACGCGGTCGATCCCGCGGGCCAGGCGGAAGCAGCGACCGGCGTCCCGGCCGCCCGCGACCTGACCCCGCTGGAGGGCATCCGGGCCTTCCTGTATGCCGTCCCCAGGCGGACTCCCGGAAAGATCCTGGTGGGACTCAACGATCGCGATCCGGCTTATCACGACATTTACAGCATCGATCTGGCGAGCGGCGAGAGGGAACTGGTGCTCCGCAACGACCAGAAGATCGGACAGTTCGAGTTAGATCTGGACGGGCGGCCCCGCCTGGCGGTGCGCCAGCTGCCGGACGGCGGCACCGAGATCCTGGAGATCTCCGGCGAGCAGTTCCAGCCTCGATACAGCTGCACCTACCTGGAGAGCTGTAATCCCGTGCGTTTCCACAAGGACGGGCGGCGCGTGTACCTCGAGACCAACAAGGGAGAGGCCGACTTGAGCCGGTTGGTGCTCCTGGACGTGGCCTCGGGAGCCGAGGAGGTCGTCGAGTCCGATCCCGAAGGGAAGGTCGACTTCGGGTCTCCTCTCTTCTCGGAGAAAACCGAAGAACTGATCGGGACCGTCTACGTGGGCGACCGGGTCAGAATCTACCCCCGCGAGGAGCAGTTGAAGACCGATCTGGAGCGGCTCCGCCGCCAACTCCCCGCAGGGGAGCTGGGGCTGCAATCCTCGACCCAGGACATGCGCTGGCACCTGGTGTCAGTGGCCCGCGACGTTGATCCCGGCTCGCTCTACCTCTACGACCGGCAGAGCGGCAAAACAGAGCTCCTGTATCGTTCCCGGCCTCAGCTTCCCAGCGAGCACCTGGCCTCCATGAAGGCGATTCGTTATCAGGCCCGGGACGGGATAGAGATCCCGGCCTATTTGACCCTGCCCCGGGGAGTCCAGGCCGAGAATCTGCCTACCGTGGTCTTTCCCCATGGCGGCCCCTGGTCCCGCGACACCTGGGGATACGATTCCTACGCTCAGTTCTTGGCCAATCGCGGATATGCCGTCCTGCAACCCAACTTTCGAGGCTCCACCGGTTATGGCAAGCGCTTCCTCAACGCGGGCAACAAGGAGTGGGGAACCGGCGCCATGCAGCACGACATCACCGACGGCGTTCGTCACCTGATCGAGCAAGGCATCGCTGATCCCAAGCGCATCGGGATCTTCGGCGGTTCCTACGGCGGCTACGCCACTCTGGCGGGAGTGACGTTCACCCCCGACTTGTACGCCGCGGGCGTTCCGTACGTCGCCCCATCCAATCTGGTGACTCTGATCGAGTCCTTCCCGGCCTACTGGGGACCCTTCATCAAGGTCTGGCACCTGAGGGTCGGCGATCCCGCCGACAGCCAGGCGCGAGCCGACCTGATCGCCCGCTCCCCGTTGTTCATGTCCGAGCAGATCCGCACTCCGCTGCTGGTCGTGCACGGTCTCAACGATCCCAGGGTCAAGAAGTCCGAATCGGACCAGATCGTGGTCGCCCTCAGGGATCGGGGACTACCGGTGGAGTACCTGGTGGCGCCCGATGAGGGCCACGGCTTCCGTTCCCCTGAGAATCGCCTGGCGCTGGCCGTTGCCCTGGAAGATTTCCTGGCCAAGCACCTGGGGGGTCGCGTCCAGGAATCGGTTCCCGATGCCACCGCGGCACGGCTGAAGAGCCTCACTGTGGACGTGGCTTCGGTCAAACTGCCCGACCAGCTGCTGGCCCGCTTCGCCGAAACGGCTCCACTGCCCCAGCGGCATCCCGAACGGATCGCCCCGGGGAAGCTCAGCTACCGTGTCCAGCTGCAGGTCAGTGGCCAGGAAATCGAAGGCACGGTGGAACGGGAGCTGACCGAAGGCGAACTCGAAGGAGTCCCGGTCTGGATCCTGCAGAGCAATTCCCGTATGCCGGTCGGAGATGGCTCAGACACGTATCAGATCGACCGCCAGTCGCTGCTGCCGATCCGGCGCAATGCCACTCAGGGACAGGCGACTCTGGAGCTGAGCTTCAGCGAAGCGTCGATCCAGGGCAGCCTCGACCTGGCGGGACGCCAGCTTCCGGTCGACCTGGAGCTGGCGGCGCCCGTCCTGGGAGACGGTAGTGCCTTGGAACTGTTCGTGACCGCACTGCCCCTGCAGCCCGGCTATCAGACCACCCTGCGCGCCTTCGAACTGGCCGGCCAGAGGGTCCGGCTGCTCAACCTCGTGGTGGGCGAGGAGCCGGTCGAAATGGCCGGGCAACAACGCGCCCTCAAGGTCGAGCTCAGTCCTCTGGATGGGCAACCTGGCGGCGCACTCTACTGGGTCTCGGCAGACACGCCTCACCGGGTGCTGCGCGCCGAGGTCCGCCTTCCGGCCGCCCAGGGCGGAGGCCTCATGACGCTGGAATTGCAGAATCCTTGAGGCGGAGCTTGGGGCCGGAGGGCCGCAGGCCTACACGCTGATGGCGCCGGTTTCACGGCCGCGAACCGACGCCTCTCCGCCGCAGATGGTTCGCATTACGGTTGGAAAAGCAACCCGAATCGAGAACTCCATCGGCTCACAGCCGTATCGCTTAGACAGTTTCGCATACCAAGATCGGGTAATGAGGAAGGAGTGTCTTTCATGAAAAAACATCTGGCATCGATTGTGTTCCTGCTTCTGGGAGCCTGCGTCCTTTGGGCACAGCAGGCGGCGCCGCGCGACACGGCCAGCCTGGAGCTCAACGGTAAGAAGGTCTCCATCGAGTACGGCCGCCCCGCCCTGAAAGGCCGGACCTTCGAGTCGCTGATGGGAAGTCTGCCGGCCGACCGTATGTGGCGGACCGGCTCGGAACAGGTCACCACTTTGACGACGGAGACCGACCTGCTGGTGGGAGGAAAGAAGGTCCCCGCCGGCAAGTATTCCCTCTACCTGCACGTTGCCGAGGAAGGGCCCTACTCGCTGGCCGTCAACAAGGTACTGGGGCAGCCGCTGGGCGACATCTGGAGCGCAGCACCGCCCGCCTACGCCAAAGAGCCCTGGCCGCACTTCAACTACCAGAAGGAAATCGGCGACCAGGAAGTGGCACGCGTGCCCCTTCAGGAATCCCACAACAGCAGTTCCGTCGACCTGTTCACGATCACCCTGAAATCCGATTACGGTGCCTCCCAGCTCACGCTCTCCTGGGGTGACCAAAGCTGGTCCACCAAGCTCGAGCCAGCCAAAAAGAAGGCCGAAGGCTCACACGGACACTGAGTGGTCCGCTCGGGGGCTCGGGGGTCGAGACGTCCGTCGGGGTGCGCACCTGGCGAAGCCGCGCAAGACTCCTGTTTCCCGAGTTTCACACTCGAGACACCGTGAGGGATCGCCTCGAACCCCAAGCCCCAAAGCATTGAAAGCCGGGAGCGTCTCGCTCAGAATGACGGTATGAAGAAGGCTCTGTCACTCGTGATCCTCATGTGCTGGACGGGCCCGCTGGGGGCTCAGCAGCCGCTGTCCCACGACTGGGACTGGCCGGGGCTGGCCGAGGCCATTGTGCGCCGGCTGGACCCCCAGCCCGGTGAGAAGATTCTTCTGCTCACTCATCCCGGCCGGTTCGAGGCGCTGGTCCCGCAGCTTCGCTACGCCATTCTCAAAGCGGGCGCAGTCGACCTGGGCAACCTGGACGTGCTTCCCCAACCCTTCCCGTCTGCCTGGGATTCGTCTCTGCTCAGTCAGTCGGTGGAACCCTCCCGAGCCGCTTTGCGGCGGATGTTCGGCGAGGTCGACGCGATCGTCAAGCTCCCCGGGGCTCAGACGGGCGTGGCCTATCTGGCCGCTCAAGACCTGCTGCGCGAGGGACGGGGACGGACCATCCATTTTCACTGGGAAGGGGCATACCCGTTGCACGGCCAACCGCTCCCCCATCAAACCATCATCGATCAGACCTATCAGACGGCCCTCCTGGAAACCGACTACGCGGCGCTGGGAGCGCTGCAGCAGCGCTTCGAGCGGGCGATGCGCGAGGCCCCCGTGAGAGTCACGACTCGGGCGGGCAGCGAGATTCGGTTCGAAATCGGCGAGCGGCCCGTCACTCGCCAGGACGGAGACGCCTCAGCCCGTCGGGCCCTGCTGGCCCGCAATCTGATCGACCGGGAAGTGGAGCTGCCGGCTGGAGCGGTCCGAGTGGCGCCCCTGGAGGAGACGGTTCAGGGAACCGTGGTGATCCCCGTGTCGGTCTGGAACGGCCTCCCCGTGCACGGACTGCGGCTCGTCTTCGAGGCGGGTCGACTGGCGAGCTTCACGGCGGAGCGAGGCGAGGATGCGGTCGCGGCCGAACTGGAGGCCGGAGGCTCCGCCGCCCGGTCTTTCCGGGAGTTCGCCCTGGGATTCAACCCGCTGTTGACCGTGCCGCCCCGCCACGCCTGGATTCCGTACTATGGCTATGGGGCCGGTGTCGTCCGCCTCTCCCTGGGCGACAACACCGAGCTGGGAGGCAACGTTGGGGGCGGATACGTCCGCTGGAACTTCTTCGAAGACGCAACGGTCCTGGTCGGCGATCAAACCTGGGTCCAGGACGGCCGGCTCACGCCGCCCAGGTGAGAAGAGCCTGCTGGGGCTGGGGGCGTGGGGCTCGGTCTTTCAGGCCACGCACCAGAACTGCTCCCCTTCCCGGAGCCCCATCGTGGTCAGCCGCCGCCGAATGATCTCCCGCGCCCCTCGGGAGGCGACGCAGGCCAGAACGACCGTGGCGGGGGCCGATTTCAGGAGGCCGGGGAGCCGGCTTGGGGCCACCACGGGGATGCCCCGCAGCGTGCGGCCGACCTTGCGGGGGTCGATGTCCACCACTGCCTTCAACTCGACCCCGAAACGGAGCAGGTGCTTCGACAACCTCCGTCCCGTCTTGCCCGCACCCCAGAGGACGGCGCCGTGGCTGTCCCGGAGAGGCCCGCTCGCCAGGTGGTGGGCCTTGCACTGAAGGAATCGTTCGACCCGGTAGCGCTGGTCCCGATGGGTCAGGCGGCCGGTGTGCTGGCGCCAAAAAAGGAGCCGGCGCGGCAGTTTTCCGAAACGCGCGCCTCGTTCGGCCAGCCGCAGCCACAAGTCATAGTCTTCCGGCCACCCCCTGTCACGGTACCCGCCGACCTCTTGCAAGAGGGCCCTCCGCACCATCACCGAAGGATGCGGCAGGGGGCTCTCGATGAAACGCTCGCGGAAGATCGCCTCGTGCGTCCTCAGACTGTTCAGCCAGCGTTCATAGACCCTGAACCCGCCCCCCACCCGGCGGCGGGGGAAATGGGAGACCAGACAGGAAACGATATCCAATTCAGGCCTGGCCCGCAGGGCCCTGTATTGCAGTTCCAGTCGGCGGGGATGCGCCAGATCATCCGCGTCCATGCGCGCCACCAGCGGCGCGCGACAGGCGTCCAGGCCCGCGTTCAAAGCCTCCACCAGCCCTCGGTGAGGCTGCCTCACGAGTCGAACCCGGGGATCGCGCCGAACCCACCGCCCCAGCAATTCGGACGAACCGTCCGAGCTACCGTCGTCCACGGCGACCACCTCGAATCGTCTCAGCGTCTGCCGCCGTAAGCTGGTCAGACAAGCATCCAGGAACGACGCCGCATTGTAGACGGGCAGCAGCACCGAGACGGTGGGAACTCCGGCCGGCCCGCCAGTCTCTCCATGGTGCCCCATATTGAATCCGGAACCCTGAAGTCCCCGAGTCCCATTAAAACCACGCCCCGTCACCGTAGACACTCTATCACTCGTGGGAGCGCCCGGGCCCCGCTTTGTGAATGGACCGGGTACACTGGTTCGCGATGAGGACCCGCCACGAGTTGGAGACCATCCTGCGTCGGATCGACGGCCGGGGCTACAAAGCCTACAAAGATCTTCGAGACCAGTACGATTTCAGCCGCTACCGCCTCTCCGTCGACCACGTGCAGGGGGATCCGTTCGCGGCCCCCAGCCGTGTGAGTGCAGTGATCGCCGCATCCGACTCGGGTTTTCCCAGCCAACTCGCCTCCACTCGGCCGCGGCGGATTGCCGCCGCCGACTTCCTGACCCGAGTCTTCGGCTGCACGGCGGCTGCCGTGTCGCGCGGAAATCGAGGTACCGGCGGCAGCGGTCGGATCGAAATCGACTGCGGCGGCCAGGCGGTTCTGGAGCGCAACAGTTGCCAGGTCTCCTCCCAGCAAATCGAAATCCGCTTCACGATGGGGTTGCCCGCAGCCGGTCGGCGAGTGCTGGGCCGGCAGGCCGCAGCCATGTTCTTCGAGGAGCTGCCCCGCATCCTCGAGCAGGTTCTGTTCTTCGAAAACCTGCCCCAGGCCGAACTGCGCCAGCAGGTGGAGACCTGTGAAGACCAGGAGGCCTTGCGCCGGCAAATGGCCGAGCAGGATCTCGTGGCATTCGTCGCGGACGGGGCAATTCTGCCCCGCCGCAGCGGGGTCGACGATCGCCCGCTGGGCGGCAGCCAGGCCATTCCCTTCGAGTCGCCCGAGGCCCTGCGCTGCCGGTTGTCCCGGCCCAACCACGGTCCCATCGAAGGAATGGGATTGCCCCCCGGAGTGCACCTGATCGTGGGAGGGGGCTTCCACGGCAAGTCGACCCTGCTGCGCGCCCTCGAGCGGGGCGTTTACGACCACCTCCCCGGTGACGGCCGGGAATGGGTGCTGGCCGACGCTTCCGCCTGCAAGATTCGCGCCGAGGACGGCCGATCCATTCGAGCCGTCGACATCTCACCCTTCATCAGCAACCTGCCGCTCCAACGGGACACCCGCCGCTTCTCGACCGACAACGCCTCCGGATCGACGTCGCAAGCCGCCAATATCGTCGAGGCGCTCGAGATGGGTTCCCGGCTGTTGCTGATCGACGAGGACACCTCGGCCACCAACTTCATGCTGCGCGACGGCCGCATGCAGCGCCTGATCGCCAAGTCCAAAGAGCCCATCACTCCGCTGATCGACCGGGTGCGGGAGCTGTTCGAGAGCCACGGGGTCTCGACGGTTCTCGTCTCCGGAGGCTCGGGCGACTACTTCGACGTGGCCGACCGGGTGATTCAAATGGACGCCTACCATCCGCGGGAGGTCACAACCGAGGTGCGGCGGCTGGTGGCGCAACACCCTTCGGACCGGCAGAGCGAAGCGCCCGCGGCTTTTCAACCAGTCGCCCCTCGAGAACCACTACCGGCCGGTTTCGACGCCCGGCGCGGTAAACGGGCCGTGAAGATTGAGGCCCGCGGACGCGACACGATCCTGTTCGGGCGCGAGTTCATCGACCTCGCCCAGGTGGAACAGCTGGTCGACACCAGCCAAACCCGCGCCATCGGTCTGGCCCTCCACCTGCTGGCTCGAGAGTTCCTCGGCTCGGGCCACTCGCTGAGCCAGGGCCTGGACTGGCTGGAACAACGGCTGGATCAGGAAGGCCTGGACGCGCTTTCCCCCTTCAAGACCGGCAACCTGGCCCGCCCCCGCCGCTTCGAAACCGGCGCCGCCATCAATCGAATGCGCAGCTTGAAAGCCAAAATTCCCCAATGACTCCTGCCCACGTCTCAAAGGGATTCAGAGGGGCCAAAACAACTTTGAGAAAACCGGTTTCGTGTGGTAGCCTCGGAGGCATACCGTAGTGGAATGACAGGTGAGCCCATTTCGAGGCTCGCGGGAAAAAAGTTTCTCGCGAAGCCAAACGAGTGCCAAACTCGCCGCAGGTCGGGTAGCCGGATGGCAAGTTCAACTTCGAAGTCCGAACTCGGCAATTCGCATTTGTCTACCCCGGCTCGACTTCCTCGCCCACGAAACGATTCACAGTTTGGTTCCCATGGCACTCTTTTCAACTCCCCAAGGAGAGTCCAATCATGAAAGAAAAGAAACTCATGCTCCTCGCATTCTTGTTTCTTGTCTTAGCCGTCGCAGTCATGGCCTTGGGCCAAGCTCGGGTTCCTGAACACGCGCTTTGCTGTCCAGGACTCCCACCTCCGGGATGCCCACCCTATTGCCCAGGACCTGTGGATCCACCCAGTCTTTAGAAATCTCGTATTCCTCTGCAAGGTCGAGGGCGACTCGGGTTTCATTCGAAGGCCAAGCCTTGACTTGACCACCAGGTGTTCTCAGGAGTGTTTGACACGAGAAACAAACGACTGCTCTTGCTATTCTTCTGTTTCTTGTAACTACGATCGCAGCAACGACGGGTCAGCAGACCCTGATATCGATCCAACAGCTCTGTTGCACCCGGGCACCCTATCTCTAAGACCCTCCTTACTGTCCGGGGCCTGTTGATCCGCCTCGTCGATAAGCGGCAATACCTAAAAAAAGACTTGCCAGCATTTTCTGCCTTGCCTATCATAAACCTTGAG
>JBFKLX010000221.1:0-9160 GCA_041630155.1 Acidobacteriota bacterium | reverse complement strand
GGGCCGCTCTGCGGAAGCTCCAAGCCCCAAGCTCCAAGCTCCAACGAAGCCCCGAAATCAATGAAACCCACCGCCCCGCCGCCCCACAGGCCTACGCCCCACGCCCTGTGCTCGAGGCCCTAAGCCCTAAGCCCTAAGCCCTACGCCCTGCGCCCCCCTAGTCCAGGATTCGGAATCGAACCAGCGCCAGGAGGGTACGGATGCCGTCGACCCATGTGATTTTCTTGCCCTCCCGGTAGGTGCGCCCGCTGTAGGAGATGGGCGTCTCGTAGATCCGGAAGCCTCTCTTGGCCACTTTCACGGTGAGTTCGGGTTCGATCTCGAAGCCGTTCGATTTGATCTGGATCTGGTCGAACACCTCGGACCGAAACGCTTTGAGGCCGGTTTCCATATCGGAGAGGTTGATGTTGGTGAGCATGTTCGAGCAGAGCGTGAGGAACTTGTTGCCGGCGTAATGCCAGAAATAGAGGACTCGGTGGGGTCCACCCAGGAAGCGGCTGCCGTAGACGACGTCGGCCCGGCCGTCCAGAATGGGCTCGAGAAGCCGGGGGTAGTCGCGCGGGTCGTATTCCAGGTCGGCGTCCTGGATGAGGAGAATGTCTCCGCCGACCGCATGCAGGGCCGTCCGGATCGCGGCGCCCTTTCCGAGATTGCGGGGGTGAAGCAGCAGTCGGAGATCGCCCAGTTCGTGCTCCCTGCGGACCAGCTGCTGAAGATACTCGCGAGTCCCGTCATCGGACCCGTCGTCCACCACGATGATCTCCTTGGAGATATCCACGGCGGCGACCCGCCGCAGGATTTCCGCAATCGTCGGGCGTTCGTTGAACACCGGAATGAGGACGCTCAGCACTGGGGCCTTGGAGTACGCGGCCGTTGAGGTGTCGCTGGGTCGGCTCGATTCATCCACTGCGTCGGCGGAGTTTACACCAGCCGCGCTGCAGATCACTACCCTAAGTGCTATCATCGACCAAGTTGACCGGGCTCGCGGTGTTCCCGACAACCTGGTGGGAGAAAGCCGGAGAGAGCGATGATCTGTCCCCGCTGCGGACGGTCTTTCCCAGCTGGCGGCCGTTGTGTCTGCGGCTACGCCCAAGAGCCGGTCCCTCCTGAGTCCGGCCCCGCCAATCCTCCGTCCAGTTTGAGCGAACTGGAAAAACAGCTGGCAGAGCTTCAGAATCAGCTGGCCCGGCTGGCCAATCGGGGGCGAAGACTGCAGAGCCAGGTCGATGAGCTGCGATGGGCTCAGGCGCTCGCCGCGCCGAGAGAGCGGCCCGCAGCCGTCGAAGCGCCTCCGCCCACTCCTCCGGAAAGGCCGGCGCCGCCCCTGCTGCCCGAAGAGCCACCGACCCCGGCTCCCCCGCTTCCTTCCGTGCCCACGCCTGAGCGGCCCCGCCCGAGCAAACCCGTGTCTTCACTGTTCGACTCCGTCGGAAAGCGCGCCACGGCCAGTTGGACCCGGGAATGGGAAGTCCTGGTGGGAGGAAACTGGCTGCTGAGAGTCGGAGTCGCCGCCATAGTCCTGGGAGCGCTCTACTTTCTGAAGTACGCGTTCGACAATCAGTGGATCGGCAACACCGGCCGCGTCCTGATCGGGGTCTTCGCCGGCCTCGGCCTGCTGTACGGAGGCGAGGCCTTTCAACGCAAGGGCTACCGGCTGTATGGCCAGAGCCTGTCGGGGGGAGGCGTTGCGGTCCTCTATCTCTCCATTTATGCCGCCTTCAACTTCTACTCGCTGATTCCCCAACTGGCCGCCTTTGCCTTGATGGCACTGGTGACCCTGTCGTGCGGGGCGCTGGCTCACCGACATGCCAGCAAGAGCCTGGCGGTCCTGGGGCTGCTGGGCGGCCTGCTGACCCCGTATTGGCTCCGGGGCACCGAGAGTCAGCAGGTCGGCCTGCTGACCTATCTCCTGATCCTGGTCGTCGGCTTCGGGGTACTGGCCTGGCGGCGCGGCTGGCTGTTCTTGAACTGGCTCAGCTTCCTGGGAACCGTCGTGCTGTTCGCGGGCTGGGCGGCGGAACACTACACCAGCGCGGCGCTCTGGACCACCCAGATCTTCCTGACCCTTTTCGCCGCCGCCTACGTGGTGCTGGGCGAGGCCGGAGGGAGACGAGCCGAAGGCGGCATCGCACTGCGAGCGCGCCAGCTGGCGGTCGCCGCCGTGGTGTTCTTCTTCTTTTCGAGCGTGGCGGTGCTTTCAGAAGAGGCCGCGTATTTCTGGAGTTTTCTGGTTCTCTTTTCCCTGCTGATGCTCGGCTACGGGCTGCGCCGCTCGTCCAACTTGGTCAACGAGGGCTGGCTGGTCCTGGTCGGCCTGGGTTTGCTGATCTGGCTGACCGAGGTCTACGGCCTGGCGGATCGTGCCTTGGCGTGGGCTGGGTCCCTGACCCTGTTCGCCATGGCGCTGCTGCAAGGGATCCTGCGTCAGAAGCTGAACGTGGCACCTGCCGGTCACGGCGACTTCCGACTCGCCCTGGCCGCCGGACTCGGCTTCTACTGGGTGAGCTACTTCCTGCTGAGCGGGTCCAGCAGCCAATACCCCAGCTACTCCCATTGGCTGGGACTGCTGGCCATCGGCCAGGGCATTGTCCACCTGGTCCTGTCTCGGATGGTCTTAGGTGTCTCCACCAGGGGACGGCTGCTGATACTGGGACACGTCGCTGCCGCCGTCACGCTGGCCGCCTTGGCCGTGCCGGTTCAGTTCGATCAGAACTGGGTCACCATCGGCTGGGCGTTGGAAGCCGTGATCCTGGCGCAGATCGGATTTTCGGTCCGCTGGGAGAAGCTTCGCTGGGCCGCCGCCCTGCTGCTCTGGCTGAGCTTCCTCCGGCTGATCGCCCTGGACGCCTGGGAGCCGCTGGAGCACTACCAGCTGCTGCTCAATCGCCGCGCCTTCACTTTTCTGGTGGTCATCGCCGCCATCTATCTGGTGAGCTGGATCTATCATCGGCAGCCGGACGAGGCGGTCGAGGTGCTTCCCAAGGGTGGAATCGTGGACGGGCTTTTGATTCTGGCCGGCATGCTGACGGTCTTTCTGCTGAGCCAGGAAATCTGGTCGTACTTCGAGGATCAACTCTCGGCTCTCCGGCTGGCCCTGGATCGGGAGGCCGTCACATCGGCCCAGTTTCGCCAATCCCTCCGGGACAACCAGATGGGTCGCCAACTGGGCCTGTCCGTGGTTTGGGCTGCCTATTCGGTAGCGACGTGCGTGGCGGGCCTCCTGCGGGGACGGGCCGCCCTCCGACTGTTCGGCATCGGCTTGTTCTTCATCACGATCGTGAAGGTCTTCTGGCTGGACATCTGGGCCCTGCAACAGTTCTACCGCATCCTCTCGGTGATCGCCCTGGGGCTGTTTCTCCTGGTCGTCGCCTTCCTCTATCAGCGCTATCGGAGCAGGATCCTGGGCTCGGAGGAAGGGGACGGGGAGGGTGAGAGGAGCACCTGAAGATGCCACTGATCGCCCCCGGCCTGCTTTCACTCCTGGCTCTAGCGGGCTCCGGCTCGCCAGGGGATGGTGCCGCCTTCAGCCACTGGAGGCTTCAGGCGGAAATCCATTCCCTCCCCGCGGGCTCGGAAGCACAATTCGTTCGCCTGACTCTCACTCCACAGATTCTGGCCGAAGCACAGGCGGATTGGTCCGACCTTCGCGTGGTGGACGATTCCGGCAGCGAACGGCCGTATGTTTCGAGATCGCTCGGGGACATCGTCGAGGAGACCCATCACGAGCTCGGGATCATCGACCAGGGGGTCGTCCCGGAACGCTACCAGCAAGTGGTTTGCGACTTGGGCGAGGCAGAGCGGCTCAGCAACGAAATCCGCCTCGAAACCCCGGACCGGGATTTCCACTACCAGGTTCAGATCTTCGGGAGTCCGCAGGGCACCGAGTGGCTGCTGCTGCGGGAGCGAGCCTACCTGTTCCACCACCAGGACCCCGTGGCGTCCAACTACCGCGTCTCCTTTCCCGAAACCTCGTACCGCTTCTTGAAGTTGGTCTTGTGGTTGGAGGGGGGTCGGCCGCTGAGGATTTCGGCGATCCACGCCGTCCGAGTGGTTCGCCGGGATCTGCCGGCCGAGGTCCGGGAGGCCCGAATCCTCGAAATCACCCAGGATCCGGACCGGCGGACCACCGACGTGGGCCTGGACCTCCTGCTGCGGAACCAGCACTTCAACCGGGCCCGGGTGGAAGTGACCACCGACAACTTCAGCCGCTGGGCCGAGATCGCCTACCAGGACGGGCAGCAGCGGTGGGTGCGGGCGGGAGCCTCGTCGATCTACCGATTCACCGGAGAGGACACGCTGGAGGAGCAGCTGCTCGTTCCGCTATCGGACTTCAACGCGAAGCGGGGGCGGTTGCGCATCTGGAACGAGGACAACCCGCCTCTGCAGGTGACCCGGGTGTTTTTCGAGCGTCCAACGCAGGTACTGATTTTCCGGCCGGAACCGGGCCGGAGCTACCGCCTGCTGGTCGGCAACCAGGAGGCCTCCAGGCCTCGCTACGACCTGGACCTGGCCGTCAGACGCCTGGACGTCCTCGAGCTGCCCCAGCTCGGGCTCGAACCTCTCGCCGCCAATCCGGGTTACCGGCCATCGGTACCCGACCTCCCCTGGACAGAGCGCAATCCTACTCTGTTGTGGGTCGGACTGGCCGCCGGAGGCTTGCTCCTCCTCTGGTTGCTCAGGAAGACCCTGCGCGACGTAAATTCCTCGTGATCGAGCCCCGGTTCAACTCACATATCGGCTGCTTTATCAGGACCATCCGCGCCCGAGCTGTCGGAGAGGATACTGTCCGTTATTCTTGGGCGCGTCGCCGAACCTGGCGGTGAGAAAGCCGTAATACAATGGTGCGCAACAGGCTCGCCTCCCATCCTGGGGGACGAGCCCACCTTTTCTGGCGAGAGGAGTGTTGTCATGGCCTCAATCACTGAAATTGCACCGGACATATTCCGCATCACCATCTACATGGAGCAGTACGATCTTCAGTTCAGTCATTTCCTGGTCAGGGACGATGAGCCGCTCCTTTACCACACCGGTATGCGGCAGAGCTTCTTGGAACTGCGTGACGCGGTCTCCCGCCTGATTCGACCGACTGACTTGCGATGGATCAGCTGGAGCCATTTCGAAGTGGATGAGTGCGGAGCTCTGAACCAGTGGCTCGAGACGGCTCCTTCGGCTCAAGCGGCATGCGGCGTCGTGGGAGCCCTGGTGAACATCAACGACTTCGCAATACGACCCCCGAGAGCCCTGGACAAAGAGGAGCTCCTGGTCACCGGAAAATACCGCTATCGTTTTCATCCCACTCCTCACCTGCCCCACGGTTGGGATGCGGGAGCCTTGTTCGAAGAGACCAATCGAACCTTGTTTTGCTCCGACCTGCTCCACCAGAGCGGTGACGTAGAGGCGATCACCGAATCCAGCGTCATCCTGGAACGAACGAGGGCGGCGATTGTCAAAGACCAGGCCGGTCCTCTGATGGACTACCTGCCCTATACGCCGCGGACGCGGCGCTTCCTGAACGAGCTGGCGGAGTTCGCACCCCGCACCCTGGCCATCATGCACGGGTCGAGCTTTTCCGGCGACGGCGGGCGCATTCTGAAGGATCTGGACCCGATACTGGAGGAAGCTTTCGGCAAACAGTCCGTCATGGCCAAGTAATCAGTGCTCGGCGGCTCGGATCGTCCCTCCCGTCTCACCCCTCGAACTCCGGTTTGCCGGCTGCGGGCAGCGCCCTGATAATGGTGCGGCGCCGGGAGGGTGAACCCGGTCCAAACCGGCGGCGAGCCCGAGAGCCATGCACCTGGAGATTCGACCCGAACGAGCTGGAGACGAGCAGGCGATCCACGAGGTTCACTCTCAGGCCTTCGAAACGGAGGTGGAGGCGCGGCTGGTGGAAGCGCTGCGGCCGCTGGCGGATCCTTGCATCTCGCTGGTCGCGCAGTGCGCCTCGGGGATCGCCGGTCACGCTTTGTTCACACCGGTGCGAGTCGAGCAGGCGTCCCCGCAGACGCTGGTCATGGGCCTGGGGCCGATGGCCGTTCGTCCCGAGTTGCAAGGCCGGGGCATCGGCGGCAAACTGGTCATCTGCGGAATCGAGCAGTGTCGCGCGATCGGCGCCGATGCGATTGTCGTGCTGGGACATGCGGATTACTATCCCCGCTTTGGCTTCCAGCCGGCTCGGCCGTACGGGCTCTATTACCGGGACCGTGAATTGGATCCGTATTTCATGGTGCTGGAGCTGCGTAGCGGCGCCCTGGCACATCTGACGGGTCGGGTGCACTACCTTCCGCCGTTCGAGGATCTGTGAGGCACGAACTCGCCGAGCGTGGCCCTCAGCCGGACGAGGCATGCGGATTGCTCGCAGAACACCCGTTCCCAGGACTCGATTGTGCGGGAAGGAGAACTCGACATGACCGTCAAACCGATTCCCGAGGGATTTCACAGCATCACCCCGTATCTGCTGGTGGAGGGCGTTGACGAGCTGGTCGGCTTCTTGCAGCGGGGGTTCGACGCCGAGGCCCGCCAGCGCCTGGAGCGGCCCGACGGAAGTGTCATGCACGTCGAGCTGCGGATCGGCGATTCGATGCTGATGCTGGGCGAGCCGATGGGTGAGTTCGGACCCATGCCCAGCTCGATCTATCTCTACGTGGAGGACTGCGACTCGGTCTACCGGCGCGCCCTGGAAGCCGGGGGCACATCAGTCATGGAAGTGACTCACATGTATCACGCGGGGGAGCGCTATGGCGGAGTCCAGGACCCGTCGGGCAATATCTGGTGGATCGCCACCCACGTCGAGGACGTCCCGCCCGAGGAGCAGAAGCGGCGCGTCCGAGAGACGGCGGACAAGTGGGAGAGGGGCGGGAACTGAGACGAGCAGCCCCGGGACGACCCGCCGGTTCTCCGCCGCTGAAGGCTTTCGACGGGCCTGGCGCTCTGCTGTCGAGGCGTGGCGACGGGTGGGCCCCGGAGTCGTGCTTCTTGGCAAGTCGAAGAGCCCGGGAACCGCAAGCGACGGCGGGGATGATTCCCGGGCCGCAGCAGATCTCTCATGAAATGGAGGAGACGAGATGACAGCCACCCAGCGTTTCCGCAGCTGGTTCGAATACGAGAAGGAGAGCCACGCCAAGGCGATCGAGTCTCTCGAAACGGTGCCGGCCGAGGCTCGGTCGTCCCCCGAATACCAGAAGGCGGTCGATCTCTTGTGGCACATGGCGTTGGCCCGCCATCTCTGGCTGTACCGTTTCGGAGGGGTCGCCGAGGGCCCCAAGAACCTCTTTCGGGAAGGGCTTTCCCTGGAAGAGGCGGCCACCGAACTGAGCCGGATCGAAGGGATCTGGGAGGACTACCTGGCGGGTCTGAGCGACGCGGAGACGGAGCGCGAGTTCGAGTATCAGAGCCTGGAGGGTGAGCGCTACCGCAACCGCGTCGAAGACGTACTCACCCAGTTGTTCGGCCACTCGCTCTACCACCGCGGACAGATCGCCCTGCTGGTGCGCCGGATGGGAGGCGTCCCGGCCGAGACCGACTTCATCTTCTGGACCCGCCGGGAGTGCTAGACGACGCTGCCAATTCGGCCGGGTCAATCTGAATTGTGAATAGGGAATGGGGATCGAAACGGGAGCGGGTTGCTCATCGGCGAGCGCCGGCTCTTGCCGCGAGACATCGAAGAAGTTCGAGCACTGCGCGGACCGGTATCCCATTGGTCTGCCCCCACAGGTGTGAGGTCCAATCCCGGAATCGTCGGGGCGGGCGGCTTCACCGCTCCCAGCTGATCAGGCTGTTCTCGAAATCCAGATGGATCCTCGCCAGGCCCAGCGAAGCGACGCCCAGGATGCCGTCCAGGTGCTTGTCGGACACGGGGCCTTCCAGCAGATAGGCGGGCAGAGCGTCCCATCGGGTCTCGCTCATTCTCACTTCCGTCAGGCGGATCCCCTTCAGGCTCGCTTTGCCGCCCATGTAACGGATGTCCTCTTTCTCACCGGTCCGGCTCATCGCGACTCGGCCCTCTACGTTGCGTTGAAAGAGAATCAGGTGCTCGGCCCCGGTGTCGAACATGAGGCTGATGCGCTCTCCCCGCACCGTCAGGGGTGCGACCACGATCGACCCCTTGGCGTAAAAGGGAAAGGACGCGGGGGAGTGGGAGACCGGACCGAAGAAGAGCTGCCGGGACGTGAAGTCGATGGTCAGGCTGGTTCGCTCGAGCAGATCCAATCCGATCAAGGCGTCGACTCGAATCGGCCGATCCATCCCCGGCATCGAGAGGGGGCCCACCAGGGCGGAGACCCCGTCGAACTCGAGTCCGCCCATGCTCACGACCGGCAGGTCGACGACGCGAACGTTGGCCTTGCGGCCGTAGGTGAGGACCGTCTTCGAGGGTCCTTTGAGCCCGAGCTTCTTGGCCACCTGGCGGCTGACCACGACCGAGCTGGCTCCGGTGTCGATCACGAAGTTCAGCTCCTGAAGCTCTCCCATGGCGCCCTTGACGACGATCAGATGATCGCCTTTCAGGGCAAACGGGACACTGGGACGATTGACGCCCGACGCGATCGCCGATCCCGCCAATGCGGCTGCCGCGGAAACCGTGAAAAGCCATGTCGTCGACTTCCTCATTGCTGCTCCTCCTGTGCGCGTTGTCATCGCGGACAGGAGTAGCCGCCGGCCGTTGAGGAAGTCCGGAAGCCGGCCGGAAGTCTTCTTGAATTAGTTCAGAAGGGTTCTGAAGGACTTCTGAAGCGAAGCTGAAGTTGTTGTTCAACAGGAACTTACAGTCCCATCTTGGAAGTCTCGAAGAGTGTCTTCAGGGTAGGCACATGAGTTCGTTGCGGTGGCGTCCACCAGCTTACTGGACGCATCGGGAGTCATTGCCCGTTCCCAGCTGGAGTGGATTCTCGAGGCAGAGCTGCCAGTCAGGTCGACGAAGAAGGCAAGGAAGAGTCAGCACGGACTTAGCGTCGCGAATAAGCCGCAACCGTGGGGAGCGGCACTCCCATGGAACAGTGCGAGAGCACTGGGCCAATGCGAGTCCTGTGGGTCTCAGGGTGTCCAAACTCCGCGCCCTTTGATTTTGCTAAGCTATTGGTAGATAATGGCTTTCCCCACTGCGCCCGGGTGGCGGAATTGGCAGACGCACAGGACTTAAAATCCTGTGGGGGTATCCCCCGTGAGG
>JBFKLX010000220.1:0-9173 GCA_041630155.1 Acidobacteriota bacterium | reverse complement strand
GGCCGTATTGGGCTCTGCTTCAGTCGCCGATTTGAAAGACAACCTGATCACCGGGAACGCACGTTATGGCGTGGCCCTCTTCGACGGCGCGGGCGCCACTCTGCTGCGCGACCGGGTCCAATCCAACATGGTGGCCGGGCTCCTCGTGCAAGACTCCACCGCCCAAGTTCAGTCCTCCAGCTTCCTGGCCAACCGCACTGGCGTCGAGAGCTTCTTCGCGGAACGCCTGACGATGGACAGCTCTCTCATCGCGGGCTCCGTCGGAGATGGACTGAGGGCCGTCAACCTTCCGGAGACGGAACTGTTGGTCGGCAGCAGCACGATCGCCGACAACGGCGGTTCTGGGATTCACTGGGCAGACGGACCGCTGGACTTGTCCAACACCATCCTCTGGAACAACCTCTCCGGAGATCTGGACGGAGATCAGGCAGGCCAAATCCGATTCAACCTGCTCGACCACCAACAGTGGACGGGCAGCGACGGCAACTACTCAGGCAATCCACGCCTGCAGAGCGACTATTCTCTGGCCGCCGATTCGGATGCCATCGATCAGGGGCCGGAAGGGAGTCCGGTCTCCTCCCGGGGGGACCTGCACTCCCGCGTGAGGATCGTGGACGGAAACCTGGACGGGCTGCCGGTGATCGACACCGGGGCCTCCGAATACGGCGCTCCCGGCACACCCTCCCTGGTTCTGCCGCTTCTCAACCGGCAGGCGGGCGAGTTTCTGGGACTTGCCATGGCCAATGTGTTCGACCCTCCGGTAGAACCCGGACCCGAGGCTGCCGGCACGGCCGGAACCTCCGGCCGAGTGCTTCTCCGACATTACGACCCCTCTGGGGAGCTGCAGGAGGAACGCATCGTCACGATTCCAGCGGGCCGGCAGAACGCCAGCCTGGTGGAACAGCTCTTTCCCAGGGCCACGGGAGGCTGGATCGAAATCATCCCCTTCGATCCCGACCTTCTCAGCTTCGCTCTGATGGGTTCGAACGACCTTCGCTACCTGGACGGGAGCCACCTCGAGGCGGCCCGGAGCCGGCGGTTGGTCCTGCCCGAAACCCACACGGCAGGAGAGGACCAGACCTGGGTCTACCTGGTCAACCCCCGGTCCCAGACCCAGCAGGTCACGATCCAGTGGGTCGGAGAGGGGGGCGCTCGGGCGAGTCAGCAGCGCGAATTGGGACCCAAATCGATGCTGGCGTTCTCAGTCGAGCAACTCTTCTCGACGACCGATCGGGGCTACCTGCTCGTCGAAAGCGACGAACCGATCAGCGGGCTGGAGATCTTCGGCAACGAACGACGATTGGGAGGACTGGCCGGCCTGATCCCCAGTGAAGGGATCACCCAGCTGATGGGCGCTCAACTGGCCTCCTCCACCCAGATCGAGACCCACCTCAACCTGGTCAATCTGGGCGACGAAGCCCTCGTGACCCTCTCAGCCATGGACGAATCCGGGGCCCTGCTGGACCAGGTCAGCCTGCCCCTCTCGGCGGGAGAGCAAGTCAATCTCCCGGTGCGCCAAATTTTCGAGCTGCCGAATCAGCCCGTGGTCGGCTGGCTGGCGGTCCGAAGTCTTTCCGGCGGCCTGGCGGGCTGCGTGCGCTTCGGCGATCCCGGCGGAGACTTCCTGGCAGCACTCCCCTTACAGGAGCAAGGGGCTCGCGAATTCCTACTCAGCCAGGTGGCTCAAACGACCGAGATTTTCACGGGGCTGGCCCTGCTCAACCCGAATCCGGAGACCGCGCTGGCCAGCCTGGAAGTCTTCTCCAGGGAGGGACAGCTGAGTGGAGTCGCCTTCCTGGTCCTGGGGCCGCGACAGAAACTGGCCCGCCTTCTCTCAGAGCTGGTTCCGGAGATCACACAACAGTCGGGGGGGTTCATCCGGGTACGCTCGACCCATCCGCTGGCCGGTTTCGAGTTGTTCGGCGACCAGGAGCTCACCTTCCTCAGCGCGGTTCCCCAGCAGGTGGTGATGCCATGAGTTCCGTACGGCTGGACCGGTTGAAAGAGATGGCCGCCAGGCGGCCCGACGACCCTTTCGCCCTCTATGGCCTGGCCATGGAACACAAGAGTCTGGGAGAGCTTCGAGAAGCTGCCCGGATCTTCCAGAACCTGCTGAAGCACCACAGCCAGTACACCGCGGCCTACCTGCACTATGGCCGAGCACTGCTGGAGCTGGGCGATGAAACTGCGGCTCGGCAAGTCTTTCACCAGGGGATCGAAGCCTGCCGACGGGTCGGGGCGGATCACGCTCTGTCCGAACTCGAAGAGGCGGCCCGGGAGCTGGGCCCGTGAAGCTGTCGCTCAGAAGCGCTCGCCCCACTTGAGCTTTTCCCGCAGGATGTCGAAGAAGTTCTTGTGTCCCGGTTGGATCAACTCGATTCGGTGTTCCGACTGGGTGCAGGTCAACACGTCCCCCTCCGACATTTCCAGCCCCACCTGCCCATCGACCGTGAGCATGACATCCTCTCCGGAACGCAGGATCACCCGCACCTGATAATCGGCGGGGATGATCAAGGGCCGGTTGGTGAGGGTGTGGGGACAGATCGGGGTGAGCGTGATCAGGTCTTCGGTGGGGAACACGATCGGCCCGCCAGCCGAGAGGGAGTAGGCCGTCGACCCGGTGGGAGTGGCAATGATCATGCCGTCAGCCAGGAAATTGGCGATGAAGTCGTCGTTGCAGTAGGCATCCAGGCTGATGATCCGCGCCAGGGCTGCCTTGTTGATCACCGCATCGTTGAGGGCCTGCAGCACCTGGCGCTCACCACTGGCCCGGGACAGCTCCACTTTCAAGACGCAGCGAGAGCTGAGCTTGTAATCCCCCGACAGCAGCCGCTCCAGCGCCAGCGGCAACTCTTCCAGAGTGACCTCGGTCATGAAGCCGAGCGAACCCAGGTTGACCCCCAGAATGGGCACCGGGTGGTGTGTGACCAGGCGCGCCGCCGACAGCAGCGTCCCGTCCCCGCCAAAAACGATGATGACGTCCGCCTTTTCCGGGATCTGCTCGAAGTCGACGCAGACCTCGGCGGGCAAATCGAATTCCCTGACGACGCGACGGTCCACCCAGACCTGGCAGCCGTTCTCCTCCAGCCAGGCGATACTATCCTGCAGGTGGCCGGCGAAATCCGTCCGATGGGTCTTGGCAATGACCCCAATCTTCAGGGGAGCTTCGGCCGCCTTCGGGGAGTTGCCCGGACCCTTGCGTTGTGGGGGTGTCACTGAAGCGACTCGAGGTAAAGGTCCCGGCACTGCTGGGAGCAAAAATGAAGCGTCTGTCCACCCGTTTTCGCCGGGATCGCCAGCTCCGAAGCCACATACGTGCCGCAGTGAGGATCTCTCAGCATCGTGCCGGTTCGAGGCGTCTTCTGCCGCTGGACCGATTGACGTCGCGCGGTCCGCGGTCGCAGCCAGTTCACGAAGAATAGCCGCACCAGCAGAGCCAGCAGCAAAAGGGCCAGGAAGCGCACGAAACCGCCCATCCTAGGAATGCTCCCCTCGGAGATGGGAGCGGGCCTTTTCCAGCTGCTCCTTGACGTCGTCGATCTTCTGGAACTGCGGGTGCGCCTGGACCAATCGCTCCCAGTAGGAGATGGCCTTCTCGAATTGATCGCTGGTGAAGTAAATCCAACCCAGGTTCATGAGAGCCACGGGCTGGTCTTTGTCCATTTGCAGGGACCGCTCCAGGATCTGGACGGAGCGATCCATGTTGCCGCTAGCGTAATAGGCCACACCGAGGTCGTTGTTCACCTGAACGTTTTCCGGCTGAAGTTCCTGGGCTTTTTCGTACCACTTGATGGCCTCTTCGAAACGGTGCATGTCGAAGTAGGCGTTTCCCAACTGGATCTTCACCTCGACGTGCTCGGGATGCTCCTGGGCATGAGCCTCCAGGCTCTCGATCTCCTGCAGGCTGTTCAGGGGAGGGTGTCCTTCGGGGAGCTGCCCCTGTTCCGCAACGGCTGCAACGGGAACTGCTTGGGAAGACTCGGCAGACTGCAAATACTGGCTCAGAAAAAAGCCGAAGACGAAGCCAATCAGTAACCCTACGACTCCCAAAGCAATCTGCTGACTTTTCATTTGGATCATGTTACCATACCGGCTTGAAGGGGAACCGCTGCCACGCAGAGCAGATCTCAGGTCGCTAGACTTGGTTGGGAGCAGTCATGTATCGGGGACAAGACATCGTCTCGCGTGGCGAACTCGTGAGGACGTGCATCACCGCTTTACGGACCGGGCCGGTGGACGCCCAGTTCCACATCCTCCCTCATATCACCCTCACCCGTGACACGGGTTTCCTTCCGCCCTTGATCAATCTTCTCGAACGGGGAACCCGCAGTCAGCAAATCCTGGCGGCCATGGCGCTGGGCAGCCTGGGTTGCCGTCCTTGCGTGGAGCCTCTGGAGCGAGCATTGGAGCGGCCCCGGACGTTCCAGGGAGAGGGTACCCAGTCGCTGCAGCGGGCTCTGATTCTTGCCCTGGGCGAGACCGCCCAGGCGGCAGCCTTGAAGCCCCTGCTGGCACTGTACCGGCGGGAAATCGAAGGGAATTTCAAACTGGGCCGACGACGACTCGTCATCACGGCGCTGGGCACCCTGGCCCAGAACGACATTCCGGAAGCGGCGAACTGGCTGCTCAGACTCTGCCGCGAGAAAAACTCCCGGCTGAGGGCTCAGGCCGTGTCCGAGCTGGGCGTGGCGGCTTGGCACCTCGGGTGGGCCGTTCCGGAGACCTGGCTTTCCGTGCTCCAGGAAGAGGCGGCGGACCCTGACCGGGAAGTACGGTTCGCGGCCTGGGATGCACTGGAAAACCTCGCCCTCCTGGGTTGCAGCAAGGCGGATCGGTTCCTGGATCGCAATTCGCAGCGGGTCAACGGCAGAAGGCAGTCCCGTTCTCGAGTGCCGGCATGAAACAAGCCCCGGCCCGCTGACGGGAACTCGCGGAGGTGCATCGCAGGCGGCGGGGGCGAATCCCGGCGCCGCCAGGTGAGTTTTTCGAGCGAGATGTCGTCTCGAAGCTCAGCCCCCCAGAGCTTCGACCAGCGCTTTGGCCGTCTCCGCGTTCCCTCCGCTGGGATCCAGTTCCAGGTAACGCTTGAGGTGCTTCACGGCTTCTTCCATTCGATTGAGGTTTAGAAACGTCAGCCCCAGCTGGTAGTGGGCTTCCGAGTAGGTCTCATCGAACTGTAAGCACTTCAGGAGTGCTTCCGCGGCACCCTCGTTGTTCCCTTCGTTGATGTAGGTCACACCCATGTTGTAGTAGGTGATGGCCGCGGTCTTGGGGTCCTGAGTGGCTCCGATCTCGGCTGCCTTGGCATAGTATTCCTGGGCTTTGTCGATCTCTCCTTTGGTGGCGTAGACGTTGCCCAAGTTCTGGTACAGCGAGGCGTCCTGGCTGTCAATGGCGAGTGCCTTTTGATATGAGGCGATCGCCTCGTCGTTGCGTCCCAGCCTGGACTGAGTATTGGCCAGGTTGGCCCAGACGGCCTTTTGCGAGGGATCTTTGTCAGCTGCTTCCTGAAAGCGCCCCAGGGCCAGCTCGTAGTCTTCGGCGTTGTACGCCTCCAGGCCCTGGTCGAAAGCGACCTTGACCTCCTGGAAGAGCTCTCTTTGCTTCTGGGCATCCCTGTTGCGTTTCTCGATTTCGGCTCGCTCTTCGTCGGTCAACTCGAAGCCCAGCACGCCCGCCGATCCCTTCTTCAAGATGAACTCCACGATGCCGCTGTCGTCAGCGAAGGAGGGCTTCACGTTTTCGAAGTAGTCGCTCTGATAGCCTTCCTTCTCGGCGATCACTCGATAGCGTCCCTGCACGACCACCCCCGCGTGGATGAACTTGCCGTCTTTGCCGCTCTTCAGTTTGTAGTTGCGCCGGATGTCCATCCCCTCGATCCGAATGATCACGTCCTTGAGAGGATTCCCTTCCTCATCCATGACCACGCCGCTGATGCGGCCCACCTGGGCCGGCAAAGCCGGCATGAATGCGGCCACAACCAACAGAGCCAAGGCCGATTGCAGAATCTTGCTGTTCATTTTTCCAATCCCCCACTGGCAGGAGATGCGTGCGCTTGATAGAAGTTTCTCAGGTCGATCATATTATCCGTGAGCCGGCAGTTTGGCAAGCTGTCCAGGAAGAGCCGGCCGTAGGGGCGCCGGCGCAAACGCACGTCCAGTACGGCGAGAATTCCGCGGTCGCTGCGGGAGCGGATCAGTCGGCCCAGACCCTGTTTGAGGGTGATGATGGCGTTGGGCACCATGTACTGATAAAACGCGTTTCGGCCCTCCAGCTCGAGGCGATTGACCCGGGCCGCCACCATCGGTTCGCTGGGCACTTGAAAGGGTAGCTTGTCGATGATGACCGCCCGCAGGGCGTCGCCTTTCACGTCCACCCCTTGCCAGAAGCTCGAGGTGGCGCAGAGGACGGCACCCGGGGTCCGGCGAAAAGCTTCGAGCAGTTGATGGCGCGGCATTTCTCCCTGGCGCATCAGCGGGTAGGGAGAACTCGACGAGAGTCTTCGGTACACTCGTTTGAGCTGCTCGAAGCTGGTGAACAGCACGAAGGCGTGCCCTTCGGTGATGGCCAGGATTTCCTGGATCTGGGCCAGTGCTGCGTCCAGGTGTCCCGGCGCCTGGGGTTCGGGGGCACGGGAAGGCACGTACAGCATGGCCTGGCGAGCAAAGTCGAACTCTCCTGGCAAAATCAGTTCGACCGGATCGGGGATGCCCAGCCGCTCCCGCAGGAATGTGAAGTCGGTGCCCGCGGTGAGGGTGGCCGAAGTAAGGATCGTGGAGTCAGCGCGGTGGAAGAGCTTTTCGCGCAGCGCCGCCTGGATGTCGATCGGGTTGACCCGCAGAAAGACTCCGCTGCGCCGCCTTTCGAACCAGTAGACCCGGTCCGTCTCGTTCAGCAGGAACACCTCGTCGAGGCTGAGCTGGAGCTGGTCCAGACGGCGCATCAGCGGCTCCCATTCTTCGGGACGCTGGCGCACCGACTCCGCCTCCGATCGCAGCCAGATCAGGGTGTCGCGCAGTTCTCGATAGGCGGGCAGCAGGCCGTCTCTCAGATCGACGACCTCTCCGGTCGGCAGCCGGTAGAAGTTGAGCGAGTAGCTGCCGACCTCTCCAGGCAGCCCTTGAAACAAAGAGTCTACATTTCGGCGCAGGCGGCTCAGCGGACGCACCATGGGGGGGGCCGACAGGAAGGCTCGGGTGAAGTCCCGCAGCAGCTCATCGAATTGAAATGTGCTCAGCTGGCTGCCCAAGCTGCTGGCGGCGATGTCCTCGATTTCGTGGGCCTCGTCGAAAATCGCCACCGCGAAACCGGGCAGCACCCGGCCGATCTCATCACTTTCGAGCGCCAGATTGGAGAAGAACAGAGCGTGGTTGACCACGATCAGGTCGGATTCGAGAGCCCTGCGCCGCATTCGGGTGACGAAACACTGCTCGAAATGACCGCATTTCTGGCCCGTGCAGATTTCAGTGCGCGCGTCCAGGGCATGCCAGAGCGCATCGTCGTCGCTCAGCCAGCTCAATTCGGTGCGGTCTCCGGTCTCGGTTCGGGCAGCCCAGCGGCGAATCCTGCGTGAAGGGTCGGCGCCCTGGGCGAGGGGGAGCCAGCCCTCCCGATCTTCGAACAGCCGCCGCAGGCAGAGGTAATTCTGACGGCCCTTCATGGTGGTCACCGACAGGTTCGGAAACAGGTAGCGCCGCAGGAAGGGGATGTCTTTGCACAAGAGTTGGTCCTGCAGATTTCGCGTGGCAGTCGACACCAGGACTTTGCGCCGGCTCAGCAACGCCGGAATCAAATAGGCCAGCGTCTTTCCCGTGCCCGTTCCAGCCTCGACGCAGAGGTTTTGCTTCTCCTGGATGGCGTCGCGAACGGCCCGTGCCATGGCCAGTTGCGTGTCCCGCGGCTCGTAGTCGGTGAGTTGCCGTGCCAAGAGCCCGCGGGGCTCGAAGATGTCGTCCAGGCTGGGGGGCGACAGGCTCGTCGAAGGGGCGCGCCTCGGTTTCATTCTGGAAATCCCTGGAGTCTTCGGGGTCGAATCGCTCCACAAACGACGTGGCCGGCGAATCCGGCGGGTGGCTCCAATCGAGAAGGGGCCATACCGCATCCTCGGGAAATGGTAAACGACTTGACTGGAACTGGTCAAACGGGTAAAAGTGAGCGCTTCATGCGCTGGTCCAACCTCTTCGTTCCCACCCTTCGCGACGTTCCTTCCGAGGCGGAAGTGGCCTCTCATCAGCTGCTGTTGCGGGCCGGTTTCATTCGCCAGCTGGGGGCTGGAATCTACTCGTACCTGCCGCTGGCCCGCCGAACTCTGCTCAAGATCGAGGCCATCATCCGGCAGGAGATGGACGCGATCGGTGCCCAGGAGTTCCTCTTGCCGGCCTTGCACCCGGCCGAGGTGTGGATGGAGTCGGGCCGATGGGACGTCATGGGTGACAACATGTTCCGTCTCCAGGACCGCGGCGGACGCAAGATGTGCCTGGGGATGACCCACGAAGAGGTGTTCACCTCGATTGCCCGCGACGAAATGCGCTCCTACCGCGACTTGCCCCAGATCTGGTACCAGATCCAAAACAAGTTTCGAGACGAGCCGCGCCCCAAGTCCGGCCTGCTCCGGGTCCGGCAATTCACGATGAAAGACTCCTACAGCTTCGATCTGGGGCCGCAGGGCCTGGACCACAGCTATACGCTCCACGATCAGGCGTACCGCCGCATTTTCCGGCGCTGCGGGCTGGAGTTTCTGGCGGTGGAAGCAGACCCCGGAGCCATGGGCGGAAGCGAATCTCAGGAGTTCATGGTCAAGACCGAGGCCGGCGAGGACCTCGTGGTCACCTGTTCCATTTGTGACTACGGCGCCAATCTGGAACGTGCTGCCAGCCGGCTCGAAGCCGTCGAGGACTCCGAAAGCTGTCCGGAACCCGAGCGGGTCCATACTCCTGGCCAGAAGACCATTCAGGAGGTGAGTGATTTTCTGAAGCTTCCCCGCGAGCGGCAGGTCAAATCGCTGGTCTACGTCGTAGACAGCCGCCCCCACCTGCTGCTGTTGCGTGGAGATCACCAGCTGAACGAAACCAAACTGGCCGCGGCCGTGGGAAGCGATCAGTTCCGGACCGCCCATCCCGAGGAGATCCGCCAGTTGTTCGGGGCCGATGCCGGGAGCCTCGGCCCCGTGGGTG
>JBFKLX010000219.1:0-9183 GCA_041630155.1 Acidobacteriota bacterium | reverse complement strand
GTCCCCGCGCGCGATTGCCCCACCCATCATGATCGACAACAGGGACTTGGAAACGGAGAAGCCGGCTTGCAGCGCGCTCTCGTTCGAACCGTTGTAATAGGCCTCATACATCAGATCGCCACCCTTCAGCACGACGAGCGCGGTTGAGCCAATGTCCGCCATGAATGAATCCAGATGGTCGATTGAGGGGTGGACCTGGAATGCGGTTCTGACGCGCTCAGCGTCCACAGCACGCGGCAATGGGCGTGCTGCGGCGGGTGCGGCAATGGTCTTCGATGGCTTCCATTCGAAATCGTCGAAGTCTGACTCTTGTTGGATCAAGACACGGGCCACGTAGTCCAGTGGGTAATGTGCGTGAAGCATCGCCAGGGCCACGCCCACGACGATCAAGCAGCCAATCAGCATTTTTCGTTTCATGAGTTTGCCAACCCCGCGATCAAGTCCCGTCACCATACCGCAAAAAGGCTGGCCAGTGCGTGGGCCCGCTTTCTCCCTGGACGGTTGGCCGGCTGCCGCCGCCAGGCGGCGTGATGGAAGAAATTCGCTTCGCGGGCCCGCACCACTAGTCTTGGGAATTGGCAAAGTGGTCGCGGTCTCGCCGAGGACGCCTTCATCCGAAAAGCTCTTCCGAAGCTATCTCGGAATCCGGATCTTCCTGGCCCTCAAGAGCTCCGTACTCCCGGGCAGGCTTAGCGGCTCGTCCGACTTGGTAAAGAACACCAGTCCTCTGTAGCTCGTCAGATACTGGTGGTTGGTCTTGAAGAGACCGCCCGTCGTGTAGACCACGAGTGGTGTACCTTCTCGTTCGAGAAGAGTGAGAAAGTCGTTGGAGTCGACTCCAACAATTGCCCCCGAAGCTTTGATGGCTCGGGCGACCGCCGCCGCTGCCGCCGCTGCCGCCGCCGCGCCCGCTGCTTCCGCGCCGGAACTCATCGTGTCCCCCTAGGACAGACTACGAATTCTCAACAGCACGTATTCAATCGCAAATCGGCCCGAAGCGGGGGGAACCCGCCCACCTCGAGAAACCAGTCAAAAGCCATTGGTCCTTTTGTTTGCCGTTACACCTCGAGCTTGGACACGACCGACCTGATGGTTCGCTGCTCGCGGCTTGAACCAATCACATTTTCTTGTTTGCGCCTCTCCTGGTGCCGCCGAGAACTCGAGAACCGAGGTCCGATTCGCCGGGCTACCGGTCAGTGCCGAGAGTGACACCAGGCCAGTCGTCGGTGCGAAAAGGAGTCAGGGGAAGTCCCTCTTTGCTGAAGACATTGCAGACGGGGTCGTCACCCCAGGCGTAACGCACGGCCACGGGGCCGAGAACCTGAGGGCTCCAGACTTCGATGCGGTCCTCGTCGACAATGCGGGCCTGGGCCCAGTGAAACACCCGGTCTTCGCCGGCCACGGCGAAACCCAGCACGGAGTTGAAGTCGTGGCTCTCCAGGCCGCTGCCCACGTGATCGAAGGTGAGCGTCAGCCGGCCCTCGCCCCTGTCCATCTCCCGGTACAGCGGACTGCGGTAGGCGAGGTTCACCCCGTAATCCCGGGCCAGGGCGATGCGGGCCAGCCTCACTGCCACCTCCTGCTTGTTCACGGGATGAATGTCGTTGGCTTCACCCAGATCGACGATCACCGCCTGGCCGGTATTGGCAAGCTGCAGGGTCATGGTCTGGGCCTCACGCAATTCGGCCCAGGCACTCTCGGAGGGCGGACCCTGGGCGGGGGCATCCTGAGTTTCATCCGTGGTCCCAAAATCAGCCAGCTGAACCCAGTAGAAGGGGAAGTCGCCGGCCCCCCAGTCCCGTCGCCAGTTCTGGATCAGCAGCGGAAACAGGTGGCGGTACTGGTAAGCGCGCCCGGCGTTGGTTTCGCCCTGGTACCAGATCACGCCCCTGAAGCCGGACCCCATGATGGGTTTGAGCATTCCGTTGTAGAGATTGGCGGGGCGAAACTGCCCGTTCATGGGATCCGCGAACCAGGGCCGGTTGGGCGGCTGTTCGCCGCGAACGCGCGCCTGTTCGGCCTCCTGTTCCCACTTCTTCAAGTCTTGCTGGTATTTCGCCTTTGCCGCCTCCGGATCGAAGGTTCGCTCAATCTCGGTCCAGTGCTCCAGCATCCCGGCATAGCGCGGGTCGGCCTCCAGCAGATCGCGGCGGACCCAGGCTTCGGCCGCCGATGCCCCCCAGGCGCTCTGGATCATTCCCACCGGCACGTTCAGGGACTGGTGCAGGAGCCGGCCAAAGAAATAACCTACCGCCGAGAAGTCCCGGACTGTTTCCGGGGTGGCAGGCTGCCAACGCCCGGCGAAATCGCTCTGCGGCTCCTGAGTCCCCACGTGGGGTAGCTCGAGCAGCCGAATATCGGGATAATTGGCAGTGCGGATCTCCAGATCTGCGTTCCTCACCCGCTCAACCGGCCACTCCATGTTGGACTGGCCCGAACAGAGCCACACTTCCCCCACCATCACGTCCTGCAGAACGATCTGGTTGGTGCCTTGCACCGTGATCCGGTGCGGTCCTCCCGCAGGAAGGGGCTCCAGCCGAACCCGCCATGAACCGCTCGAATCGGCAGTGACCAGATGCCGCTGCCCTCCCAGCACGACCGTGACCGACTCGTCGGGATCCGCCCAGCCCCACAGGTCGTTGGCCTGGTTGCGCTGCAGCACCATTTGATCTCCGAAAATCGACGGCAGCCGCACTTCGGCGCCCAGCGTGGGGCTGAGGAGTGCCAGGACTGCGACAAAGGTCAGGGGTCGGGCAGGCATCAGATTGCTCCTCTCGGTGTTGGGCGGGACACGCCTTGTTCCCGGCTCCCGTACTTCAGGGGAGGTACTGGCGAGTCAACTGCGCGAGGTTAACACGACACCCGACGTTGTCAAGTCGAGCAGCAGTCGTTCAGAATGGCGAATGGAGTCGCCCTGTCGCGGCCCGCGGCTCAGAGGCACTCGACAAAAGGGAGTGAATCAAACCTGCGATGAAGCAAAGACTCTGGATCTGCTGGCTGGGACTATTGATATACCTGATCTCAGCTCCGCCGGCGCTCCATGCAAGCGAAACGCCTGACAAGCTTGTCGTCCTGACTTTCGACGACGCCGTCAAATCGCACCGCACATTCGTGGCGCCGTTGTTGCAAGAGCTGGGTTTCGGAGCCACGTTCTTTGTCACCCAGCGCTGGATGAGGGACCGCGAGAACTTTCTCACCTGGCAGGAGATCGCCGAGATTCACGCCATGGGCTTTGAAATCGGAAACCACACCTGGACTCATGAGTTCTTCTCCACGCCCCGTGCCGCGGCCAATCTCGCACCAGATCTGGCTCAGCTCGAGTCCGCTCTCCAGAAGGCGGGCGTGCCCGAGCCAGTCAGCTTCGCGTACCCCGCCAACCGATTCGGGCCGGAGGCGGTTTCCGTTCTGGGGAGGCGAGGCTATCGCTTCGCCCGGCGCGGCCTGCAGCCCGAGATCAGCCTGGAGCAGATGAGTGAGCAAGTCCGGATCGGGCCGGCTTTCGACCCCACCGTTCATCATCGTTTGCTGATACCCAGCACAGCGGTTCCCGATCCTCGCTGGACGCTGGACCTGCTCCAGCAGGCGGTAGCCAAAGCCCGGCAGGGCAAGATCGTCGTCTTTCAGTTTCACGGCGTTCCCGACCCGGTCCACCCCTGGGTGGATTTCGACCCCGACACCTTCAGAGCCTTCATGGCGTTTCTGAAAAAAAACGAGTTTCGCGTCATCGCCCTGAGGGATTTGGAGGAATACTTGCCAGCCAGCGCCCCCCCGGACCGTCTCCTCCATGAACGCTGGCCGGCTGAGGAAAAGAGTCGATGAGCCGAGGCCCCACGGCTCGGAGTTGCCGACTACGGCAGGGAACTTCGGGGAGCCTCGATATCTTGCCAGTCGGACGACCGGCCGATGCGTCAGCGAAGACCTCGCGACAGACCACCGAATCTCGAGTTCGTCTCTGCAGCGGCGTGTCCCGAAGAGACCGGAATCCTGTAAAACTTGTCGATTCTCTCAGACCATTTTTCACCGGAGTGTTGGACCAGGATCGACCGGGGTTTTCGGGATTTCTTGCTTGATTTCAGGAGTCCCGCATTGGCCATTGGGTGGTGCGCCTGTCAATCCCGAGACATCTTGACAGCAACAAAGCTATAGAACCTGGGAGGACCCGGTGAAACGACGGTGCAACGGGATCCCATGGGGCGGCCCGTGGCGTACATCGTGGTCATCAGCTACCTGGCCCAGGATCAGCTCAACGATTACATGACCTATCCCGATTTGCAGCTGACGGAAGTGCTCACGACGATTTCCTCCACTCACCCGGTCAACAAAACGCCGCCCGACGGGGTTCCCAAGACTGGGACTTCGGATTCCACCGGAATCTTCATGGACAACCTGTACGCTGGAGACGGGTCGAATCCAATCCCGGCCGGCTTCTTTTCAGCCACCGATCAAGCTCTCGACGTGGAAGGATTCTGCGAAATTTGCACTGACCGCTCTCTCTCGCAGGCGCTGGAGTTCCCCGACTTTCCAGGGAAAGTCCCGGCATCTGGTTAGCAGACCGGAATCGTGGACAGACTGCTCCAAAGAGCGCCAAGAACGCCAACCAGGAACAGAATCGGGGAACCAGAACTTGGCGTCATGGGGAGAGGTAGAATCCCCTTCCCCTTCGCTTCGAGGGTGGGGTTCGAATCGTCCGGCCCGAGCCGACTGGGAAACCCTCGTGGGTCAAAAGAGCACCGCAACGATCCGGGTGATGGCGCAGAATTCGGGGGGACCGTAGAAATCAATTCTAGTTGGGTTGGGGAGAACAGGCGTCTCGAAGTCGAGACGCCTCCTGAGAATCAGCGATCAGCCGTTACCAGCCGCGTCCGCCGCGGTTGCTGCTGCCGCCGCCAAAACTTCCCCGGTTCTCCCGAGGCTTGGCTGCGTTGACCTTGATGCTGCGGCCTTCCAGTTGAGTTTGATCGAGGGCGTCGACGGCCGCTTGGGCCTCTTCCTGCGTGCTCATTTCGACGAAACCGAAGCCTCGTGAACGGCCCGTCACACGGTCGGTCACGACCGTGGCCGAATCCACCGCTCCGTGTTGAGAAAACACTTCTTCCAACTGGGAATCTGTCGTCGAGTAGGGCAACCCGCCCACATACAATTTCTTATTCACGTTCTCCTCCTCAGAGAAAGTCGAGTCACCATTCGCGAGACTTAGTACTGTGGTACTTCCGGATCCACAAGAAGCCGAATATGAACTTCACATTCAAACACAAAGGCCATCAAGCCCGTTTTTTCTTGGGGAATCTTTTTCACACTTGGTGAGTCTTGTTGCCGGGCCTTCAAACAAACTAACTCAGACTTCTCCAGGAGACCCGCAACCAGAGCAGTGACGGAAGTATACACTCCCTTGCTGGAGCAAGTCAAACCTACCCGGGTAGTTTGGGTTCGGAGCACGCTAAACTCTCGGAGAGGCAACTAGTTGTCGAGCTTTCGAGGTCTCGAGACGCTCTTAGAAGCATTCTTCTCCCAAAAAAATGCATTGTAAGCGTCAGTGCGTCGCGGCAAAAGTAAGCGTTTCCGGCATTCGGCACGCCAGACCCGTTCTTGGAGATTCGAAGACGGAAGCGCCGTCAGTTCTGGCGCAGCTGTTGCGCGGCCGAGAAGGCACGCACCCCCCGTTGTTGAGAGTCGAGGCCTGGACAAGCCTGTCGAAACTCGAGGCTTTCAGCAAACTGGATTACCAACCGAAGCCCGAGGCAGCACAAGGCCACCCATTCGGCATGGCCGCTCCCCCGGCCGAGATCTTTGCTCGATTGGGCGACAACAGTCGAGCTCGCCAGATTGTCGAAAGGGCCCTGGTCTACCATCCCGGCGACGCCGAACTGCGACAGATGCTCGAACTGGTTTCGGAGAAAATGGACAAATGAGCGCACGCAGGAAGAATGTCAGTCCCGCGCTACTTCCAAAACCGGCACGTCGGCGACGGCGGCCACCTCATCCCTCAGGGCTTCGGCCAACATTTCGACTCCGGCGGGCGATCCCAGACCGAGGTCCTCGGTCTCGGTGGCGATCAGCACCAGATCAGGCTTGGCCTGGGACACGATGAACTCCAGGGTCAGCGGTGTGAGGACTTCGCGGTAATCGACCGAGTCGATCAATTTTTCCTCGACTGCGTGCGGTTTTTCTCGGGGATCGACTGTCAGGATGGTGAGGTTCGGATTTTTTTGCAGCTGCCGCAGCACCCGCGCCCCCGCCACTCCGGCTCCCACCAACAACACCCTCATCACTGAGCCCTCCCAATCAAATCCAATTCAGCAGAAAAAGCCCGTAGAAGAACAAGGCCAGAGCCACTGAGCTGAAGAGCGTCACCACCAGGCCATGGCGCAGCATTTCGGACGAATCGACGATTCCAGTCGCCGCCACCAATGCCATCCGGCCCGAAGCGGAAGGAAGCGAATAACCGAAGGTGGTGGCCAGTGTGACCGGCAGCACCAGCTGGATGGCCCTGAGCGACGGATCGGACGCAGCCAGTGTGATCAGGATGGGTACGAATACCGCGGCAATCGTGGTGTTGTTCATGAGATTGGTGAAGATCGCCGACAGCAACACCAGCGCCAGCAGACTGACCAGAAACGGTAAACCCGTCACCAGCGGCCTGATCAGGGAAGCGAACCATTCGGTGGCTCCGCTGCGTCCGAGAGCGTCCCCGAGCGAGAGTCCAGCGCCGATGATCAGGAAGATTCCCCAGCTGACACCCTTGACGTCTTCCCAGTCGATGACCCGGCGCAGCGCCAGGTAGGCCACGGAGATGACGGCCACCATGGCTGCGGAGAGCAGGGTGGGGGGAAGCGACAACAGCGGCTCGAGAAAGCCTCCCGTGACCCACAAGAAGGCAGCGGCGCCAATCGTGAACAGGATCTGCAGTTCCGGCGGGCTCATTTTCCCCAGCTTGTCTACCCTTTTTCTTGCGGGCTCGACGTCCAGCGAGTCGACCCCGGAAGGGATCAGCCAAAGGAGAAGCCACCAGGTGAGTGGAAACATCAACAACAGCGAGGGCAGGCCGTAGAGCATCCAGTCCAGGAAGCCCCACGGTTGGACCTCGGCCAGCAGGCCGGACGCTACGGCATTAGCCGTGGCTCCCATGATGGTGGCCATGCCGCCGAGACTTGCGCTGTAGGCGATACCCAGAGCCAACAGCACCAGCAGGCGCTTGGCTTTCGATCGGTCTTCCACTTGTTTGGCGATCGTCAGTGCCACTGGGATCAACATGGCCGTGGTAGCGGTGGAGCCCACCCACATGGACAGGAAAGCGGTCAGCGCCATCAGACCCATCAAGAGCCGGCGGATCCCCCCTCCCGATCCCACGATGGTCAGCAGTGCCAGGCGTCGGGTGAGTCCGTGCTTGTGGAGGGCTTCTGCCAGAAACAGGCTGGCCAGAATCAGAAAGACCACCGGACGGGAGAAGGGTTCAAACGCTTCTCGCGTCTCTCCCAACCTCAAGGCCACTACCGCGACCGGGACCATCAAGGCCGCAATCGGCAGCGACACGGGTTCGAGCGCGAGAATGCCGCTGGTAAAAACGAAGGCTGCGAGAGCTCGATGGGCTTCGGGACTGAGCCCTTCCGGGGCGGGCAGGAGCAGCACCGCCAGCGTCAGCCCCAGGACGATGCCGAAGCGGCTGAACAGCCGTCTGACACCCTGGACCACCCGAGGCTGCAGCACCCGCAGAGGTTGCAGCAGCGGTCGAGGAGCCTCAACCTCGACCCGCGCCTTGGGAGTGACAACCGACGACAGACGGCGCAGCGGCGGCGCCAGCAGGAGCGTTGACCCGCGCAGGAAATGGCTCAGGAAATCGATGATCGCCCCGCCCACCTGCTGGGCATGGCGATCCTGAAGTTCACGTACCGCCTCGACGGCCGCCGAGCACTGCGGGCAGCCCGCCAAATGACGCTCGGCCCGGCGCCGTTGCTCGGGAGAGAGTTTCCCCAGGAGATAGTCGGTGGCGACGACATGGGCGTCGGGCGATTCAGCGGTCATTCGCCGCCGTCCTCCATCCTGACCACTACGGCTTCATCAATGAATGCGGCGTTGGGCAGCGAGACCTGGCCGCCGTCGGTTTCCAGCACCGATTTCACCGGCCCGATGCTGATCAGACGCCCACGGTGGTCTCCCACCGTCAGCTGCTGCCCCGGTTTGAACTCCTCGCGTACGTGGAAACCCGCCATGATGTTTCGAGCCAGCTCTCGATTGCCGAGGCCGAAGGCGAGCGCGAGGGCGAGCGCTGATGCCGCGATGACGGCAATCGATGCGGTCACCAGAAGGGTCGTTTCCACACCCAGTTGCTCCATCGCCAGGATGGCGGCGAAGATGATCAAGACGTAGCGGATGCCCTGTCCCAGGACCGGTCCGGTGGTCATCCCCGACTGGACCGCAAGCGCCCCGACGGCCTCTCCCACGACTCTGGCAATCAAGCTTCCGATCAGGAAGATCACGGCCGCCGCCAGCACGTGCGGCAGATAGGACACCAGCCCCCCCAGGGTGCCGGTAACGCCGGGAAGTCCCAGGCTCTCCACGGCGGCCAACAGGAAGACCAACAGGATCAACCAGTAGATCAGACGAGCCAGTATGTGGGACACTGAAGTCGACCAGCCCACCTTCGCCAGCGCCTCGCCGGCTCCGGCCCGCTCCGCCAGCGTGTCAACCCCGAGTCGTCGGAGCAGCCCGGCCACCGAGAACTGGGCCAGACGGCCGATCGCCCAACCGAGGACCAGGAGTACCAATGCCCCCAACAGGTTCGGCACCCAGACGGCAATCCCGTTCAGCACCTCTCCCTGCAGCCGGGCCCACATCTCAGAGTCCCATGGCATGAGATTGTCCTTTCGAAAAAAGAGGTTGTTGACGACAAGACTGTATCAGTGTGCCAATCGGACCGCAAAGTCAACAGGGGCAACGCCAGAGCGGCGTCCGAAGATCGCTGTTCCTCGGGAGGAAACTCCGGAAACCTGGGCACTCGGGACTGGTCTTCGGCCGAAAGCGTGGCACGCCTGGATGGACCCGCCGAAGAGAACAGCCGCCTGTGGACAGGTCGGCCCAGACAGGTTCAGGGTCTTCTCTTATAGCTGATGGAAAGGCCGGCGCGACTTGACCGGTCGAGCGTCGTCTCGAGCTGGGGCAGGCTGTCCAGGTAATCCAGAAACTCCC
>JBFKLX010000218.1:0-9258 GCA_041630155.1 Acidobacteriota bacterium | reverse complement strand
TAGCCGTAGGCGCCGAGATGGTCGGGACGCAAGGTGTCCACGACGATCAGCAGAACCGACTCCGGAGGGCTCGGGCTGCAACCGGCAAACGCAATCGCGCCTACCAGAGCCACCACGGCCACTAACCGCGTGAGCAGATTTCTCATGGCTCGAATCGTTGGCGTTAATCCTTCGCCAGCATATCACCGCCCGTCCTTGAGCGGCTACCGAGCCCCGCCGGATATTTCTTTCTCGACAGCATCCGGCCCCGGCCGGAGGCGTGTGCCCAGCCCCTCTTACCGCGTCGCGAGCGGGAGGCTGGAGATGGCCACTCCGCCTCGGGTCTTGAGAATCGTAATGGCCACCGAGTTTCCCGATGATTGAACGACCAGCGTCGCGGTCGGCAGCAGACCCCCCAAATCGCCGAAAAACGACTCGTCCAGGAAGAAGGCGGACTGATGAGAGGGGTCCAGAGTCACCACCTTGGAGGCCAGGGGGCTCTCCGGGCCGTGGTCAGGATCGATCAACAAGAAGCGGACCGGAATCGGTTCCGCACCCGGGTTCAGCAGCGCGGCTGCCGACTCGTAGGCCGGATCGAAGAAGGTGCGATGAGTCTCCGCGGCCGGCGAGGAAAAGAGGCTGACCTCGCTCTCCACGTCTCCGCTCTCGCCATCCAGCAGCTGATACAGGACCAATCCGGTCAAGCCCAGGCGGGAGCTGACCCTGGCCCAGCCCACCGTCGTGCGGTCCCTCTCCCGAGGAGAGAAGCGCAGTCGTCGGGAACCGCCAGCGTCGATGGGCAGGGCCTGATCAGGCGACCAGCCGGGCTCCCCTTCCAGTTCGACGTCAAGGGGTTGGCCCTGCTGGTCGTACAATTCGACCTGGGCATCTACGTCGCTGTCGTGATCGTTGATCAGCAGCAGAACCGTGCGGAATCGCTGGTCCAGAAATGGCCCGAACGCCACCTGGCTGAAGAGCAGAGGGGCCACTTCAACTGGAATCTCAACACCCTCCACGGGGGACTGCTGGCCGTCGAAACCGACAGTCAACTCGAAGCCCAGTACACCGGGCCCATCTTCCAGTTCGGGAACGCGGAAGCGAGCGACGGCCATGTCGGCTCCCATCAGAGCAACCGGTGATCCGGCCGTCTGCTTCCATGAGAAGGTCATCCCCTCCGGTTTTTCTCCGTCGGGAAGCTGACTGTCGCTTCCGTCCAGAACCACCACTCGGTCTTCCTTGACGGGCTCGCCGGAGGGCCAGAGGCGGTCTCCCACCCAAACCGAAAAATACGCCCTGGGAATTCGTTGTGCATCGTTGACCTCCAGCAGCAGCGTCAGAGAATCGCTGGCGCCGTAGCGGTCGGTCACCGTACAAGTGACCTGGAGGCTTCCACGCGTACCGGCCTGGAGCTGCAGCACTCGCTGCGCCTCGCCCTGGGACGTCAAAACGGCTCCGCCGCTGATCAGGTCTTCCTCCAGAGTGAAGCTGTAGTCGAGGGAGTCCTCGTCGGTACTCTCGCTGGCATCCAGCAGGATATCCGCGGGCGAATCGACCTCGATCGACTCTCCGTCGGAGGCTTCGCGCAACGATTCGTTCTCCACGACCCGGTAGTGCAGTCGGGCCCGTGGCGGCTCATTGGGAGCGTTGATTTCGAAATGGACTTGGGCGCCGTCGGACAGGCCCGTCTCATCGCTCACCGTCAGGATCACCGAGACCGAGCCGTAGGCGCGATTGCGAATCTGGAGTTGTCGGGTCCGGCTGCCGGTCTGGACCAGCTGGGCCGTTCCGCCCTGCAGGTCGGACTCCAGGCGAAACTCATAACTGGCTGAGCCGGTCACGCGACTCGACTCGGCGTCCAGGATCACGGTAGCGGGAGACGTCAGTGGGAGAGCATCCGCCGGGACCTCTCGCAGCTCGTTCTCTCCCTGCAGCTTGTAGCGAAGGACGGCCGTGGGACCTTCTGCGGGCGGATCTGGTTCTCCACCCCCGTCCCCGGGGCCGGTGTCCGGGGCTCGCACTTCCACTGCCACGTCGGCGGAAGCGGCTTGGTTGCGCGAGTCGGTAGCAGTGAATCGAAAGTGCAGCGTGGCTTCCACGTTGGGTGCCACAAAGGAGGCTTCGGTGGAATCGGCTCCCGACAGGCTCACTGTCGGGTCCGAGCTGGTCGAGAGTTGCACCCAGCTGTAGCTGAGCTGGTCTCCGGGATCGGTGGCCGAACCAATCAGATGGACCTCCTCGCCGAACTCGGCTGGCGAGGGAACCGCGGAAGCGGAAACCAGGGGCGGCGTATTTCCGTTGCAGCCGTTCTCCGAGGCCATATAGCCCAGGTACACCCCAACCAGGAGATGCAGACCGTCCTCGACCCGATACTCGAAACTGATCGACATCGGCGCTGCGGGTTTGGCAGACACCAGTGGAACCGGCAGTCCGGGCGTAGGTGTTTCCTTGCCGAACAGCACCAGCGCCGTTTCACAGGTGCGCCCGCCGGAGATGCCGATGATCTGCCAGAGGAACTTGACGTTGTCGCTGTCCGGATCGTAGCTCGCCGTGGCATCCAGGCCGATGCCCTGATCCGTGAGCCTGGGGCGGTCGTGGGTCCCCATGCCGCTGGCGTCCACGACGACTACCGGAGGAAGATTCACACCGCTGACGGGCACGACGAAGGTGTGAGAAGTGCTCGATTCTCCGTCCGACACCTCCACGCTCACCTGGATTTGTGATCCCTCGAAGCTGGGCTCGGGAAAGCTGGGGCCGCCTCGCAGTGCCAGGCGTGCTCCGCTCGAGCCGTCGAACTCGGTGGGTTCGCTTCCGTCTGAGACCCGGAAGAAAGCATTACCGGTTGGGTCGGAGACGATTGTCCATCGATATGTGAGGGGGTCGTTCTCCGGGTCCTCGGCGCGGACGAACAGGGAGACGATGTCCTGCTCCCGGAGGCCCGAAACCGAGCCGGGCAAGAGGGTTGGAGCGTCGGCCCATGCCGAGACGGTAAGCAGAAGCGTCGCAAAGAGAGCGAAAGAGAATTTCTTACTCATGGATTTTTGGACTCCTGGTTGCTGCCCTTGCCACGCCGGGCGCGCTCCCCGTTGTCCTTCGAGTGGGTGATCGGAATCGTGGATACCACCCGGTCGTAAGCTCCCCCTGCGTCCGGCCTGATTCACTCAGCCAACGCCATTATCGGCGGTGCCCGGGAAAAAGTCGGTGAGCCTTCTCACCTCCTTCGAGCAGGCCGGCAGGACGAACCTGGCCAGCTGCCGGCGCTCTGGAGCCCAGTGGGAAGCTGGTGATACCATGTCAGCGGGTTGTTATGGACGTGGCCGAGTTCGAAAAAGAATGCGCACATCCCCAACTCGTTTACTACCTGATCACCGATCAGGGCTACGTGCGCAACAAGGTGTTCGAGTTGGCCCGAAGCCAGGTCGAAGAAGGCGCCCGCAGCTTCGATTGGCGCGTGTACGATTTGGAGAACGACTCGGAGACCGGGCTGATCGAGGAATGCCTCACTCTTCCCTGGATGTCCCCGCGGCGCTGGGTCTTCGTCCGCAACCCCCAGCGGGCCGGCGCAGCGCTGCTCGAATACCTGGCCCGGCCCTCCGACCGGACTGTCCTGATCCTGGAATCGAGCCGGAAGCCCGCCGCCTGGCCCCCCGCTCCGGTCATCGAAACGGAGCGGACCAATCCCGTGACCTGGCTCCGCCGGAAGGCCAAGTCAGAAGGATTCGAGCTGCCTCGAAATGCTGCCCAGACGCTCGTAGAATTAGTGGGCGACGACTTCTCGAGGTTGGAGTCGGAACTGGAAAAGCTGCTTCTCAGGCACTGGGATTCCCGGCGCATCGATCGAGACAGCGTGCTGGAGATGGCATTTCCCACCAAAGACGTGGATGTCTTCAGCCTGATCGGGGCTCTGGCGGCCCGGCGCGCCGAGGAGGGCCTCTCCATTCTGGGCCGGCTCCTCGAAGGGGGGATGACTCCTCCTCAGATTCTCGCCATTCTGCACTGGAACTTTCGTCGGCTGCTGGTCGCGCAGGAGTGGTTGCAGGCGGGCCGGAGCTTCGACCAGATCCTGGGGAAACTCAAAATTTGGAGCTACCGAGGCAAGGAACGGCGACTTCGCGAGATGAGCAGTCGGAGACTGCGCGAGATGCTGTTGCGACTGCACGGCACAGACCGCTTGGTCAAGAGCACGAGCCTGGACGAGCGCGCCCTGATCGAACGATTCGTAATTGACACTTGTCGGACCAGAGCCGTATAATTTAGAGTTTCCGACGATTGAGGCGGAGACCTGAGCGTGAAAGGGTAGAGGAGAAATTTTGCGATGCCCAATATAGAGTCCGCGAAGAAGCGGATGCGTCAAAATACAGTGAGGCGGGCGCGCAATCGCAGCCGCGCCAGCCATATGCGCACGGAAATGAAGCGGTTCCGAAAACTGGTGGCCGACGGCAAGCTGGAGGAAGCCCGGCAACATCTTCCCCAAGTGTACGGTGTGATCGACCGAAGCTCTCGAAAAGGCGTTATCCATCCCAACACCGCTGCCCGTTACAAATCTAGATTGACCAACCTTTTGAATGTCCAGGCCGCAGTCGCCGACTGATTCCAAGACAGGCGAAACGCACGGTCGCAAGATCGTGCTTCCGGAGCGGGGCGCAGAAGTCCTCTGCGACCTGCAGGACGAAAACGTGCGTTTTCTGGAATCGATGTTCGAGGTTGAGATCTGTGCCCGCGGTTCGCAGTTGCTGATTCGCGGAACGCCTGGGAAAGTTGCGGTCCTGGAGCAGATTCTCAACGAGTTCGCTCAGCTGGTGGACGAGGGCCAGCAATTCAGCCACGAGGAGCTGCGAGAAGCCTTCCGGCACATTGCCGAGGGCGCCGCCCGCACGCTTCACGACTTCTTCCCCAAGAAGCTGGTTCTGAAAACTCCCAGGCGGGAGGTCGTGCCGCGGACGCAGAACCAACTCCGCTACGTGCAAGCCATCGAGGAAAACGACCTCGTGTTCGCCATCGGGCCTGCCGGCACCGGCAAGACCTACCTGGCGGTGGCCATGGCCATTGCCTACCTCATGGAGCGCCGGATCGAACGGATCATCCTCACCCGCCCTGCCGTGGAGGCTGGTGAAAAGCTGGGCTTTCTCCCCGGTGACATGCAGGAGAAGGTCGACCCCTATCTTCGCCCGCTCTACGACGCACTCTTCCATATGCTGGACGCCGCCAAGGTCGAGAAGCTGCTGGAGCGGCACGTCATCGAGATTGCCCCCCTGGCGTTCATGCGCGGGCGCACTCTCGGCGACGCCTTCATCATTCTGGACGAAGCCCAGAACTGCACGTCGCCGCAGATGAAGATGTTTCTGACTCGCATGGGGGTGCACTCCAAGACGGTCGTGACGGGCGACATCACGCAGATCGACCTGGCCGCGGGAGAAATCTCGGGCCTGGTCGATGCCCGCAGGGTTCTTGACGGCGTGCCGGGCGTCGGCTTCAGCGCCTTCGATCAACGCGACGTGGTGCGCCATCGCCTGGTGCGACTCATCATCGAGGCATATCACCAGCGGCAGGGGCAGGAGGGGCCCGACACCGAAAGGTAGGGCGGATGGCGGAAATACGCATCATTGGGGTGCCCATGGATCTCGGCTCCGGCCGACGCGGCGTCGACATGGGGCCCTCGGCGATCCGCATCGGGCGCCTGAGCAGCCGCCTCACACAGCTCAATTTGCATGTCGAGGATCTGGGAAACGTCGATGTCCCGGTTCCCGAGGAAGTCCCGCACGGGCGCATCGAGCTGATGTACCTGGTCGAGATCGGCAAGGTGTGCGTCGATCTGGCGAGGCGCGTCCGGACCTGCCTCGACGAAGGAAGAATGCCTCTGGTGCTGGGAGGCGATCACTCTCTGTCGGCCGGCAGCGTGGGGGGTGTCTCGTCCCATTTTCGACAACGAAACCAGCGCATCGGATTGATTTGGGTGGACGCTCACGGAGACATGAATGTCCCGGAAACCAGCAGCTCCGGAAACGTTCACGGCATGCCGCTGGCCGCGCTGCTGGGCCTGGGACCGCGGGAACTGGTCGAGATTGAAGGGTTCTCACCCAAAGTCGCGGTGGAAAACGCCGCGGTGATCGGTGTGCGCAGCCTGGACGGGGAGGAAAAGCGGACGATTCGGAAAATCGGCCTGCGGGTCATCACCATGAGTGAGATCGACAAGCGAGGGATGCGGTCCGCGGTCGAGGAAGCCATACAGGTCGCGACGCAAGGGACGGCCGGCTTTCATTGCAGCTTCGATTTGGACGTGATCGATCCCCAGGAGGCTCCCGGAGTCGGCACACCGGTCCCGGGGGGCATCACCTACCGGGAGGGCCATCTGGCCATGGAGATGATCCACGACAGCCAGCAGTGCTGCTCGCTGGAGTTCGTGGAGGTCAATCCGATCCTCGACTCCGAGAATCGGACCGGCCGTCTGGCCGTTGACCTGGCCTGTTCCGCGCTGGGCAAGAGGATCCTCTGAGGCCGGCCCTTCGAGCCAGCCTCGAAGCCGGCCCGCGCTGGCCCGCCCCAAGGGTTGATCCCTTCTCTGCGATTTGTTACAGTTTGCGCGAGCGATGGACTTCAGGGCTTTGAGCCAACTCCCAGAAAACTTCAACACCCCAAGGAGGATCTTGTATGGACGAGATAGAGGTCAAGGAGTACCTGCGGCACAACGATGAGACCTTTCGTCAGCTCGCCGAACAGCACCAAGCCTACGAGCTGGAACTCGAACAATTCCAATCCAAGCCCTACCTGAATCCCGGAGAACAACTGAGAGAGACAGAGTTGAAGAAAAAGAAACTGGTGCTGAAAGACCGCATGCAGCTCCTGATCTGCCAGCATCAGGCGGGACAGGCTGCTGGATAGCTCCTGCGTATTCATATTGATTTTCGCCCGTTGGGAGACGATTGATTCAGTCTTCCAACGGGTTTTTTTTGCCCGGGAACAGAACCCCGCGGGCCCGAAACAATAGATGGTCAGAGACGCTTTCTATTTCTTGATCCCGCTGTCGCTGGCAGCCAGCCTCACCATTGCCTGGCAGTGGTGGGCTCTGGCGCTGCTTCTGATCGCCAGCGCAGGCTTCGTAGCCTTTTTCTTCCGAGACCCGGCCCGGGTCATTCCCGAAGACCCCAATTCCATCGTCAGTCCGGCAGACGGAAAGGTGATCCGCCTGGACGGGCTGGCCGGCGGCGAGACGCGGCTGAGCATCTTTCTCTCGGTTTTCGACGTGCACGTGAATCGAGCCCCGATCGACGGCCAGCTGGTGAGGCAGGTCTACCGGCGCGGCAAGTTCCTGCTGGCTTTCGATGACCGTGCCACGCTGGAGAACGAGCAGCTTCAAGTCACACTGCGGGGAGAACGGGAGATCTCTTTTTCCTTGATTGCGGGCCTGGTGGCCAGGCGCATCGTCCCCTGGAAGAAGGTCGGAGAGCAAGTCAGGCGAGGTGATAGAATAGGGCTGATTCGGTTCGGGAGTCGAGTCGACATCATCATTCCGGGGAGCTGCCGGCTGAACGTGAAGATGGGCGATCGGGTCAAAGGCGGCTCCAGCATCCTGGCATTCTGGGAGTGAGGACTTGAGACGCGTTCTGAAGAAGCGGCTGTTGAGGCAGCGACTGTTGGACAAGGAGGGCCGGGAGGCGTCGCGGATTTTCCGTCCCAGCAAGCGCCTGCGGCGAAGCATCTACCTGCTGCCGTCCGCCTTCACCGTCGGGAACATCTTCGCAGGCTTCGTCGCCCTCATTGCCTGCCTCGGCCAGCAATATCAGGTGGCTGCCGTGGCCATCGGCCTGGCGGTCGTGCTGGACGGGTTGGACGGTCGGGTGGCGCGACTCGCCAACGTGACCAGCGATTTCGGCCTCCAGTTGGACTCGCTGGCCGATGTCGTCAGCTTTGGGATCGCTCCGGCCATCCTCGTCTATTCATGGGGACTGTCCGAGTTTGGGCGCTTCGCCCGCTTTTCGGCCTTCGTTTTTCTCATCTGCGGCGTCATGCGGCTCGCCAGGTTCAACGTGCAGGTTCAAGATCTGAAGCACTTCGCCGGCTTGCCGATCCCGGCGGGAGCGGGGGTCATCGCTGCCATGGTGCATTTCTTTCCCGAACCTCCTGAGCATCCCGCCTTCAAAGTGGTGCTGGTCAGTGCTACGTATCTGACCGCGCTGCTGATGATTTCGACGATTCGCTACCCCTCGCTCAAGCGCCTGGACCTGGGTCGTGGGAAATCTCATCTGACGATCCTGCTGCTGGCGCTGCTGGTCGCCGGAATCTATTACTATTCGCAGCTCGTTCTGATGGCTGTGGCGATGGCCTACCTGTTCAGCGGGCCCGTCACGAGACTCTATCAGGCAATCCGGCGGCGGCGCGCGGGACCGGACGCGTTGCCCGTCGAAGACGCGGCCGCCGACTGAGCGCAACGTCTCACGAGTCCTGGTTCGGAGGACAGCGGGTCATTGGACGAGAGCGCAACAGCTCCAGTGGCGTCGGGGGCCGTTGAACCCCGTTTTTTCCAGTAGGGATGCCTCTGCGGCCTCCAGCGGGACTCGGAAAGGCGTCCAGAAGGGGGTGCAACCTTGCATGTCGAGAAAATGAAGGTGCTCGCGGGCACGGTGCGGAAACTGCTGCGTCGGCGCGCCTCTGGACACGTGATCAATCTGCTGGCCAAACTACATCCGGGTGACATCTCCAATATTCTGCAGGAACTGAACGACCGCGACCAACTGGCCGTCTTCTCCCTGCTGGTCGAGCGCGAGAGGCGGCTGGCCGCGCTGGCCCTGACCGATCTCGGAATCGAGCGCTGCGTCCACCTGCTGTTGGCCACCCCCCCCGCCGAGGTGGCCAAGGTGCTGCAGGAAATGGAAACCGACGACCGGGCACTTTTCGTTTCCTCCCTTCCCGCAGAGATCGCGGAAGAGGTCCTGGAACAGATGAGGCTGGAAGAGTCTCTGCAGGTGCAGGGCCTGCTGCAATACGACGAGGAAACGGCCGGACGGATCATGACGCCGCACGTCTTCGCGTTGCGTGAAGATCTGTCGGTGAGCGAAGCGATTCACACCATCCAGACCACACAGGACCTGGAAATGGTGTTTTATCTGTACGTGGTCGACGAACGAAACCATCTCGTCGGTGTGGCTTCGCTGCGCCAGCTTCTGATGGTGCCTCCCAGCACCTCGCTCAAGAAGGTGATGACGACCAACGTGATCTCGGTGCGAACCGACACGGACCAGGAAGAGGTGGCGGGACTGGTCGCCCTCTACGACCTGCTGGCCATCC
>JBFKLX010000217.1:0-9306 GCA_041630155.1 Acidobacteriota bacterium | reverse complement strand
TCGCGATAGTTCTCCCGACCGCAACTCCGCGATCTCGAGCCCCGTGCCCTGCGCCCCTGCGCCCTTGACTCCCCCACGGCAATTGGTCACCATGAGCGCCCATGAGAGAGCATCCGGTGGCGCCGCTGGCGATTCTGGGCCTGGGCAAACTGGGCACGATCCTCTTGCAGGCATACATTCGTGAGGGCCTGGTCCAACCCAAACAAACGGTGTCCACTGTGGCCCATACCGATCATGCCTCGGAACTGGCACGTTCGCTGGGTACGAAGGTGCTGGTCGGGAATCAGCGGGCCGTCCAGGGGGCCCGGGTGATCTTGCTCTGCGTCAAGCCCGGCGGAGTCGAGGCGGTCTGCCGGGAGATCGGGCCGAAGCTCAACAAGAACCAGCTGGTGATCTCGGTGGCGGCCTCCGTTCCCACCAGCGCCATCGAGCAATACCTGGGAGCCGAGGTGCCGGTGGTCCGCGCCATGCCCAACACGCCCTGCCAGGTCAGCTGTGGCATGACTGCCATCTCCCCCGGACGCTTCGCCTCCCCACGGCACTTGCAGGCCACTCGCAGGCTCTTCGACACCGTGGGCCGAACCGTGGTTCTGGACGAGAAGCACATGAACGCAGTCACCGGTTTGTCCGCCAGCGGCCCCGCGTTCATCTACATCATTCTGGAGTCACTGGCCGAGGCGGGCGTCAAGGTGGGGCTGCCTCGCGACATCGCGACGCTGCTGGCCTCCCAGACCGCCCTAGGCGCCTCGAAAGTCGTCCTGGACACGGGGCACCACCCCGCTCTGCTCAAAGATGCCGTCACCACACCCGCCGGCTGCACCATCGACGGCATCCTGGAACTCGAGGAAGGAAAGCTCCGGGTCACCTTGATCAAAGCCGTCGTGAAGGCGGTTGAGCGGGCCGGTGAGCTACTGGGATGAGGGTTGCGGGTCGCGGTGGTCCTTCCGTTGCGGGAAGAGACCGCCCGTGTGCGTTCGCATCCTCGACAAGGCTGGCAAATGGGGTCGTCCCAGACAGTGAACTTCTCGGTAGTTCTTACCGCATTCCGAACCGGGTCGCAGAGAGGATCCGGGGCGCTCCTTTCAGCCTCCGCCCGGGTCTTCCTTCCGAACAGCCTTCGATGGCACGAGGTTTGCACGGCTCAGTCGTGCCGGTGGGTTCAATTCAGAACCTTGCCGGTTGGGGATACGACGGGGGCCGGCTCCTCTCGCGGCGGGCGAGAGGCCGAACGTACTGGAGCTCCCGTCGCCCCAGAATCCGCTCATCCAGTGGTCGATTTGGCTGGAAAACCGTCAAGAAATGCCGAAATTCGTCAATTCGGTGACGCAAAAGCGGTGGTCGACGGACTTCGCTGAGAGCGCAGACTTCTCTCGTTCATTTCTTCAACTATCTGATTCAATTAAAGTTACGCTTCAGTCAGGGAAGGCTGCCGCCGACTCGGCGCTCGCCGCGGCACTGGCACCGCGTTTGCGTGAGACGCGCGAGGACTTCATTACCTCTATGCCTGGATGAAGCCGGTTCATGGAAGAGCCGCCCTCTAGAAGCGAGAGGCAACATGCCGGATGCGAGAGAGAAAGGTCAGAAGAGGATTCCGCCTCCCGGGCTGCGGTTGAAACTCAAACCCAATGCACGAGTGATGCGAGCCTTGCCAGCCGAACTGGCGGCCGGCATGCAGGTTCTCCCCCTTTGCAGAGTCGGGGGCTGCATCGTCGTCCTGACCGAGGGCGCTCTGTCCGACATCGAAGGGGCCAAGCTGCAGAAAGCACTCGGCTCCCCCGTTTACACTCTGCCGGCCGCGATTGTCGACACCGGTCCAATGCTCACCGATGCAGCGGAGTCATCGGCCGAGTTCGCTGAGTACGCACGAGAGCTGATTGAGCGCGAGCACTTTCTCTCGTCGCGCTTGCCCGGAGACTTCAACTCGAAGCCACAAGCCCTGTTCGCGATTCTGCGGCGTCTCGGTCTCATTTCTTCGGGTGAGTTGGCGAGCGCCGGCGAGAGCGGGTTGGAACCATCGCTGTTCGTCGACACGGGGGTCTTGCGTCAGATCCCCACCAGGCTGGCCCGCCAAGAACAGATCTTGCCGCTCAAGTTGGAAGAGGGAGTGCTCTGGATCGCGGCGGCGGCTGAACCGGAACCGTTCGTCCAGCAGCAGATCGCCGACTCCACCCACGCCGAGGTACGCCTGCTGCGGACCGACCCGGAAGAGCTGAAAAAGGCGGTGGAAGACTGCTACCGCCGGGCCAGCCAGTTGGGGTTCCAGCAGATGCGGTTGGGCGAGATCCTGCTGGCGCGCGGCGTCGTCACTCGGCAGCAGCTGGAATCGGCTCGCGCCCAGCAGGAAAAAACGGGCATGAAGCTGGGTGACTTGCTGGTCCAGGAAGGGCATGCCACCGAGGAGAGCATCTATTTCGCACTGGCCGAGAAAATTGGCGTCGAATACCAGAACTTCAACTACCTGGAGGTCGACAGGGAGGCCAGCCGGATGATCTCACGGCGTTTTGCGGAGAGTTACCAGGTGCTCCCCTTCAAGATCGATCCTGCTACCCGCGCGTTGATGGTGGCCATGGCCAACCCCCAGGACCTGGACGTTCTGGATCTGCTGAAAAAGCTGTGCAAACAACGTGAATACAGGCTGAAACCGGTGATCTCCACGCCCAGTCAGATTCAACAAGCCATTGCCTACGTTTTCAACAGTGACGATTGGGCGCCGGGCGATCCCGAAATCGAGACGGTCGTGGCCGAGGATCATGGACGGACCGACCTGGTGCTCAACTCGGAGATGCCCCAGATCAAGAAGATCGTCAATCAGCTGCTCTATCAGGCGGTGATCGACGGTGCCAGCGACGTCCACATCGAAAACCTGGAGTCGCGCGTGAGGGTCCGCTTCCGAGTCGACGGCATCCTGCAACTGCGCGAGAGTCCGATCCACAAGGACAATATTGGCCAGGTCATCTCGGTCCTCAAGATCGATTCCGGACTGGACATCACCGAAAGGCGGCGTCCTCAGGACGGCGTCTTCAAGAAGCGAATCGGCAAGGACTGGTACATTGATTTCCGGATCAACGTCCACTCGACGCCCTTCGGGCAAGACGCCGTCATCCGGATTCTGGATTCTTCCAAGAAGCTGCCGCAGCTCGACCAGCTGGGCTTGCCCGAGGAGATTCTGCACTGCTACCTGACCCTGGTTCAGAATCCTCAAGGCTTGATCCTGATTACCGGGCCCACCGGAAGCGGCAAGAGCACTACCCTATACTCCACCCTCAGCTACTTGAATCGCGCCGAGCGCAAGATCGTGACGGCCGAAGACCCCATCGAGTACCACCTGGACGGGATTTGCCAGTACCAGGTCAACGAACTGATTGGGAACAGCTTCGCCGAGTACGGGCGCCGCTTCCTGCGCAAGGACCCCGACATCATACTGATCGGTGAAACTCGCGACGAAATCACTGCCGAATCCTGCATGCGGGCTGCGATGACCGGCCATCTGGTCTTCAGCACCTTGCACACCAACCACAGCACTGCCGCGGTGGCGCGGCTCGTGGATCTGGGGGTGGACGCGTCGTCGATCTGCGATGCCCTGCTGGCCGTGGTGGCCCAGAGGCTGGCGCGTCGTATCTGCGAAGGCTGTCGGGAAGATTGCCAGCCGGAGCCAGCCCTCATCGAAGAGTTCTACGGTGAAGACCCCCCGGAAGACGTGAAACTGTTTCACGGTCGAGGCTGCTCGGCCTGTCTTCACACGGGCTACCGGGGACGCATCGGGATCTACGAGTTTTGGGAGCTGACGCGCCGCACGCGTTACGCCATTCTGGGCGGGGCCAGTGAACGAGATCTGCACGAGGACGCCTTGAAGTCCGGCCTGCGGCCATTGATGGCCGACGCACTGAGAAAGGCCGAATTGGGCGTCACCACCCTCAAGGAACTGCGTCGCGTCATTCCGCTCGAGCAAATTCGAGATCACGCCGCGCGCATGCGGGGCCCAGCCGACGAGGCCCAAAAAGTCAAACGGGCCAACTTCGGCTCTTGACCCCGGGGGTGAAGCACGGTGCCGGAGGTGCTGCGCTGACGAGGCGCCGCGTCGGACCAGTCGTCGACGAGGACGAGCCGGACGGCCAACTGAATTTTACATTCGCTTTCGAACCCAGAATAATGGTCGGCGAACGTTGGGGAGAAGGGGCTCCCGAGGCCGGGTGAAGGGTGTGATGTTCGCGGCGTGCCAGCGCAGGCCCTGCATCGGAACGGGGGGCCGGGATTGCCGACGGAAGTCGGATGGACTCGCTTTGTGCACTGTGCCTGGGCGCCGAGCGTCTCCGCACCTGCCGGATCAACCGCTTCACTTGTTGTTGGAGTCATCATGAGATTCGTGTCGACGAGCGCGCTGCTTCCAGCCCGAACCCTCACGAGGGTTTTTCGATCTTGCGGACTCGGTTTGGCCCTTCTGACGATCTGGGCGGGGGACGGCCTGGAGGCGGCCACCACACTGCGCTTCCCCCGGTTGGTGCTGGATCCGGATACCCTGACGGGTGTCGCTGTCGTCAATCCGGACTCCCAACCGGTTCTCGCCACCTTCACGGCCTATGGGTCGGACGGTCTCGTGCTGCAGGGAGAGGGGCTCCAAAATCCACGGGAAGTGCTCATTTTTCCGGGTCAACAGTACGCGCGAACGACGCGCGAAATCTTTGGGAGCCTGGAGGGACTGGGCGAAGCGGCTTGGTTCGAAGTCACCAGCCCGGCGAGTGATTTGACTGGGTTTTTCCTCGTACTGGACACGAATCTGCGCTATCTGGATGGTGCCGACCTGCCCTTGCCAAGCCTCCAGCTGATCTTTCCCGAGATCCGGATCAGCGAAACAGAGAACACCGAAATCAATCTCGTCAATCCGGGTACCTCGCCGGTTCAGGCCCGGTTGCAGCTCGGAGGCAGCGTCCAGCGCGAGGAAACAATCGACCTGCCCGCAAGGGGCGCGTCGCGACTGGACGTGCAGACCTTCTTCGGCCTGCAGCAGGCTGTCGGCCCGGTATGGTTGAGCGTCCAGGCAGATGGGCCAGTGGCGGGTTTTGCCTTCGTGCGCACCGGGGCCGACTGGCTGGGGGTCAACGCCCGACCCGCAGATCTCGATCGCCGCAGCCTCTTTTTTCCTCAGTTTGCCGTTCTGGGGGGATTCGAATCGCAGCTGAAGATCTTCAACACTGGGGATCAGCCGGTCGACATCGTGCTCACCGCCTACCGCCCCGAGGGCGTCGCCTATGCCGCGCCCGCGGTTTCATCCAATCCGGTCCTGCGGCGCCTGGAGCCGGGAGAGCTGCTGTGCGAGGAGCTGGAGGCTTTGTTCGGCTTTCAGGGCTCGGAGATTCTGCAGGGCTGGATCGGCGTGGAGTCGTCCGGTCCGGGACTGGAGGGAAGCCTGACTTACGCGCTGCCGCAGACTGGGGCCCTGGCAGCTGTGGTTGCCGAATCCGAGGGGCGGCGGGAGTTGCTCTTTTCGCATATCGCCACGAGTCTGGGCTTCTTCACCGGTGTGGCCCTCCAGAACTCTGCCACCATTTCGACCAATGTCCAGGTGGTTGCGCTGACCGCCCAGGGTGAGATGGCCGGCGAGACCCATCTGGTGATTGGCCCCCGGCAGCGGCTGAGCCGCCTGCTGACCGAACTGATTCCCTCGGCTGCCGGGCTGGCTGGAGGGTTCGTGTGGATTCGCAGTGACCTACCCTTGCGGGCCACTTCCCTGTTTGGCACCATGCAGAGCCGGGTTCTGGCCAACATCCCCCCACAGTCCCTTCCGAGCTACCAACCCGCCGATCTCCCCCCAGTACTGCGAGTCGAACCCGCTCTGGCCACGGTCGGCCCGGGATCGCAAGTGGCGTTCACCCTGCCGGAAGTGAGTCGTACGGTGAACTGGATCGTGGCAGGGAACCTGGGAGGCGACGAAGCCAGCGGTACCATCACCGTGTTGGGCGACTACCTGGCGCCCCTTCAGGCTCCGCCGCTCAACCCGGTCACCGTCTCAGCCCAACTGGACGGCCGTAGTTTCGGCGCCACGCTGGACTGGCTCGACTCGCGCGAGATCCTCAGCGACGTCTCAGGACTGCGGGCGCTCGCCCACCTGGCGGATTCGGACACCCTCTACACGGCCGAACGGTCGGCTCCTGTAGGACTGGGAGTAGGGCCCGCGCAACCCGCCGGCATTCCAAGCGGCGGGACCTCCATCTATGGGCACGCCCCGGGAGGGCGCCAGCTCCTGGCAACGCTGGCCAATCAGGAGGTATCCGCTCTGCTGGGTTTTCGGGCGTCCGACGGACTCGAATACCTCTTGGCTGCGACTGGAGATGCCGGAGAACTGGTGCGGATCGATCCGCGCAGCGGTGCGAGGACGACCCTGGCCGGGGCGCTGCGGGAGCCGCATCAGCTGTTCCTGGATTCGTCCGGAGACCTGCTGGTCGTGGAAGAACACTCGATCGCGCGCATCAGCCGGGCAGACTTGAATCGCAGCCTGGCAGGTCAGGCAATACCTGCGGGTGCCGGCTCGAATCGACTCTCCTTCGGAGGAGCACGCGTCCAAGGGGTGGCAGAGGATCCTTGCGCCGAGAGGCTGCTGGTGGCAACCGACGAAGGGATCATCGCCGTCTCCCCGGAGAGCGGCACGGTGCTGGCCGAGGTGGCCGACTTGGCCGACGCGACCGGTCTTGTGGCCTTGCGAAGACAGGGTCTGGAGTGCGACCGCGCCAGTCACCTGCTGGTGCTGAGCCGATCCGGGGGTCGCCTGATCGGGCTCGGCAGCGGCGAGATTCGACCCTGGCTGGAGCAGCTGTCTCCCGAGGATCACGCTTTGTTGACCAGTCTTTCGAGCTCCCTGGGGGCAGGTGGAGTGCTGCTGGTCGAACCGTTTGCTGCCTCTCGGTCCCGGGTCCTTCTGGTGGAGTTGAGCCACGTCTATCGACTCAACTAGTGTCCCGAGCCTGGAATCTGCTCGAGCCGGCCGGCGAGAGGGCGACCCACCCTTCGGCAGAACCGCCCCAGGGGAGCTGTGGGAGACGATACGAATGTCCTGGTTTTGTGATAGCCTTGCTCGAATTCGAGCATGGACGAGAAGGAACACCGAAGTGCAACCCTAGTGCCCGACACGCCTCGACCCACGGTCGTGGAGGCGGTACAGAGTTTTCACATTCCGGGCCGCTTGATCGACGTGCAGCCCCACCGGGTGGGGCACATTCACGATTCATATGTCAGCTCCTGGCAGAACGGAACCGGGGAACGCCGCTACCTGCATCAGCGCCTGAATCAGTACGTCTTTCCCGATGTCGCGAGCCTCATGGACAACTTGCAGCGAGTGACGGGCCACCTCCGCCGCTCGCTTCAGCACGACGCTGCACCCGGAGAGCGCTGCCTGGAACTGGTGCGAGCGCGGAATGGAGAGAGCCTGGTGCAGGATTCGGCGGGGCGTTATTGGCGCTGCTTTCACTTCATCGAGGGGACGGTGACGCTCGAGAACTGCTCTGACGCCGCTCAAGCCTTCGAGGCCGGGCGGGCGTTTGGCCGCTTCGTGGCCCAGCTCAGCGATCTCGCCCCTGCCGCACTGGCCGATACGATTCCCAACTTTCTCAACACGCCTCACCGTTACGGCCAGTTGTGGCGGGCAGTCGAGCAAGATCGGGCCGGGCGCGTCCAGCAGTGCCGCGGGGAGATCGACTTCGCGCGCGGCGGCGAAGCGGAGTCCTGCGTTTTGGTGGAGGCGCTGGGCAAGCAGCTACCCTGGCGCGTCATTCACTATGATCCGAAGCTGAACAATCTGCTCTTTGACGAGAGCACGGGCCGGGCGGTCTGCGTGGTCGACCTGGACACCTGCATGGCGGGGACGTTGCTGTACGACCTGGGCGACCTGATTCGCAGCGCCGCGGTCCCCTGTCCGGAGGACGAGCCGGACCCCAGTCGCGTCTACGTCGAGCTGGAGTTTCTCGACGCCATCCTGGAAGGCTATCTGGGGGAGAGCCATCGACTGCTCGAGCCGGGGGAAGTGAGTTTGATGGCCGATGCGCCGCGCATCATGGCGATTACTCTCGGAATCCGTTTCTTGGCTGACCACCTGAACGGCGACCGTTATTTCAAGACCGACTTCGAGGGGCACAACCTGCAACGCGCTCGCACTCAGTTTCAGATCGCCCGCAGCTTGGAGGAGCTCCACGATCCTCTCCGCAACCGCGTCCTGAGTCACTGCGCCGCACTGCTGAGCTGAGCCGAATCGACAGGATTTTTTTCGATGTGCGGAGTTTCGGGCTCGACTTGGGTGCCTTTCAGAAACCTGCCAACTTCTCCGCCTGTCACCACCCGTTGAATTCCTGCCACCAACAGTCCTCAGACAACATTCTGATCAGGGCAATCCCGAAATTCTGTCCAGCAATTCACAGACTTTGCCAGTAGTTGCGATCCAAGGAGCGATACTGGACGGCCTCCGAGACGTGGGCGGGACCGATCTGGTCCTCTCCGTGAAGGTCGGCGATCGTGCGAGCCACTTTGAGGATGCGGGTGTAGGCGCGAGCCGAGAAGCCAAGCGCTTCGATGGCGTGCTCCAGAATCTTCCGGCACTGCTTCGAGATCTTGCACAGCCCTTCGATCTCGCCGGGCCCCATCTGCGCGTTGGAGAAGATACCGACTCGCTGATCGTGGAAGCGTGCCAATTGCCGGTCGCGGGCCTGGCTCACTCGTGAGGCGACGTGTTGGGACGGCTCCCCCCCGCTGGCGCGCGTGAGGTCCTGATAGTTCACCTCGGGAACCTCGATATGCAGGTCGATGCGGTCCAGCAGCGGCCCGGAGACCTTGGACAGATAGCGCTGGATCTGCATGGGCGTGCACACACAATCCTTCTGCCGGCTGCTCCAGTAGCCGCAGGGACAGGGGTTCATGGCGGCGGCCAGCATGAATCTGGCCGGAAAGGTGAGCGAGCGGGCGGCCCGGCTGATGGTAATTTCGCCTTCCTCGAGGGGTTGCCGCAGGACTTCCAGCACGTTGCGCTGGAATTCGGCCAACTCGTCCAGGAAGAGCACCCCATTGTGGGCGAGTGACACTTCGCCAGGGCGGGGGTTGGAGGTGCCGCCCACCATGCCGGCCGTGCTGATGGTGTGGTGGGGCGCCCGGAAGGGGCGCTCTACCACGAACTGGGACTGCCGCTGCAGGAGTCCGCAGACGCTGTGCACGGCCGAGGTTGCCAGGGCTTCGTCCAGGCTCATGGCGGGCAGGATGGAGGGGATGCGCTTGGCCAGCATGGTCTTGCCGGCCCCCGGCGGCCCGATCATCAGAATATTGTGACCGCCG
>JBFKLX010000216.1:0-9312 GCA_041630155.1 Acidobacteriota bacterium | reverse complement strand
CGCTTCGCCGATGATACGCAGCCAGCCATGGGCGTATTTGAGATGGAAATAGGTTTCCTCTCCGATCTTCTTGGCGAGACCGGCGACGGCCCGGTCGTCGTGCGTGAGGAAGCCGGAGATCAACATCCAGGTGGAGAGTTCGGCCAGCCAGGTGCTGACGATGAAGTAGTGCAACAGCTCTTTGATGCGCGAGAGCGCCCCTTCGAGGCCGGTCACGATCAAGGCGGTACGGGTGGGATCGTAGGGGATCTGGACGTCCTTGAACCCGAGTTCGACGAAGATCTTCAAATAGCGTGCCGACACGGCGTCGGGACAGGTAATCCGCTTTTTCCCGGCTTGCACCTCGTAACCGAGGAAAGTTTCCAGGATGCGGGGATCACATTTTCTTCCGGGAAGTTGCACCGTACGGCTGCGATTGCGCAGCACGTCCCAGCAGTAAATCTGCCGGATACGCTCAATTTCTCCTGCAATCTCCCGTTCAATCACGTCCAACCCTGACTTCCTATCATTTAACCACAAGACAGCGTGCTCCCCGAAGCCGTCTCCCCGGGCCCTTGGAGCGGTTGACTCCCCTCGGACCCCGTGTTAGCTTTGCTGCGCACTGACAGGAGGTTCGAATCGATGGCTCTGGAAGCACTGGGAATGGTGGAGACACGTGGCTTCGTCGGTTCGGTCGAGGCGGCGGACGCCATGGTCAAAGCTGCCAACGTCGCTCTGATCGGGAAGGAGTACATCGGCGCCGGCTATGTGACCGTTTTCGTGCGCGGTGACGTGGGAGCAGTGAAAGCCGCGACGGACGCTGGTGCGGCCGCCGCCCGCCGGGTCGGAGAGCTGGTCAGCGTGCACGTGATTCCCCGTCCCCACCAAGAAGTCGAGAAGGTCCTCCCCGGTACCAGCCGCGCCGCCAAGAAGTGAGGGATGGCCGAGGAGTGGCGCTGCTGAGGCAATCCCGGGCGCAGACCGGGGTGTCCCCATCGACTCGCTGACCTGGATGCCTTTCGGCTAGGGATTCTGGTGTTGAAAGACAAAGATCTGCTGTCCATTCAACAGGCTCGTGACCTCGTCGAACACGCCCAGCGGGCTGGAGAACTCTTCAGGACCTTCACTCAATCTCAGGTAGATGCTGTCGTGGCTGCGATGGCCCGCGCGGCCGAGCAAAACGCCCGCCGCCTGGCCGAGATGGCGGTGGAGGAGACAGGCCGCGGCAAGGTCGCCGACAAGACGATCAAGAACCTCTTTTCCGCGGTGGACGTGCACGACTACCTGAAGGGTCTCAAGACCTGCGACGTGATCGCCGAGAATCCCGCCAAGAAGATCGTCGAGATCGGAGTACCTTTTGGCGTGATCGCCGTGATCGTACCGACCACGAACCCTACCTCCACGACGATTTTCAAGATCCTGTCGGCCCTGAAAGGGCGCAACACCGTAGTCGTGGCGCCCCACCCCCAGGCGGTGCGCTGTACCCTGGAGACCGCCCGCCTCATGGACCAGGCCGCCCGCCAGGCCGGGGCGCCCGAAGGGTGCATCAACTGCATGGAAGTGGTCACGCTGGAAGGCACCAACGAATTGATGCGCCACCGCAAGACCGCCCTCATCCTGGCCACTGGAGGGGCCGGCATGGTTCGGGCCGCCTACAGCTCGGGCAAGCCCGCTTACGGCGTCGGCCCGGGGAACGTTCCCGCCTTCATCGAGCGCACCGCGGACGTCCCCAAAGCCGTGCGGGACGTTCTGGCCGGGAAGACGTTCGACAACGGGCTGCTCTGTTCCTCGGAGCAGTGCATCATCTGCGACCGGCACCTGGAGCAGCAAGTCCTGGAGGAGCTGGTGAAGAACCGGGCCTACCTGCTGGAGGAGCAGGAACAGGGCCTGCTGGAAACACTGATCCAAACCCCCGGCAAACGCCTCAATCCTGATATCGCCGGCAAGTCTCCCCAGGTGATCGCTGAAATGGCGGGCTTCACGGTGCCTGACGACGTGATCTGCCTGGTGGGTCGGCCCAAGGGAGTCGGAAGGGAACATCCCCTGTCGATGGAGAAACTCTCCCCCATCCTGGGTTTCTACGTGGTCGACGGCTGGGAAGAAGGGTGCCGCCTCTGCATCGAGGTTCTCAGCTTCGGCGGACTGGGCCACACCATGGCCATCCATTCGCAGAATCGCGATGTGATTCTGGAGTTCGGGTTGAAGAAACCAGCCTACCGCATCTGTGTCAATACACCGTCCACGCACGGGTCGGTGGGCCTGACCACCGGTGTACCTCCTTCGATGACGCTGGGCTGCGGCAGCCCCGGCGGCAACATCACGTCGGACAACATTACCGCCCTGCACCTGATCAACGTCCGCCGCCTGGCTTTCGAGACGCGCCCCGCCGAGGCGATCTCCTTCGACGGTGGTCTGGGTGCAGGCCGGGCCGCCGGCTCAGAAGCGCCGCCCGTGCAAGGCTTGCGGCAAGTCGTTCGCAGCGTCGTGGAGGACTACCTGAGGCAAAAAAAAACTCCACCCCATCCGGTTGAGCCTCCGCCGGCCCCCTCGACGCCGCTCCCGTCCGAGCAACCTGCCAATCCGCCGCCCGCGGTTCGGGACAGACCTCGATCCCCGGCCGTTGATTTCGTGTGTGAAGACGACGTTCGAAGAGCTCTTGCGGGCGGGCAGAAGATCGCCGTCAGTTCCCGGACGATCATTACGCCCTCGGCGCGAGACGCCGCTGCCGGAAAGGACGTCTTCGTCTGGGAGTGACTGGCGGGTCTGGCTGGCCGGTCCCGAGTGTCGGGCGTTCGCGTCAGCCACCGCAAGCCGAGGTTGCGTCCGCCGGCCCCCGAAAGTCAGGAGGTGCAGGCGCCACCCCCTCCGTCGCAGTGTCCGTGAACCACTGTGGGCCGGTCCCAAACGACCCTGGCCGACCGAGAAGCCGTGAGATTCTCGGCCCGGCAGAAGAGTTTGGTACGATTCTTGCCTGAAAGAGGCTGTGGTATCATTATGGTTTTTTCGTGGAAGGTTCGAGGATGGTCTGGGCAGTAGCAGCTGGACTGGGAGAGCGCCTGCAATCGGTTTTTTCGGGCCTCTACCAGCTGGTCCTGGGGCTGGGCGGTCCAGGATTGTTTTTCCTGGCTCTGGCGGACTCCTCCTTCCTATCGATACCCGAAGGCAACGATCTGCTGATCATCGTGCTCTCGACGGGAGCCACTTGGGAGCGGATGATCTATTACGTCCTGATGACCACCGCCGGCTCGGTCACGGGGTGTTTTCTGCTCTACTCGGTGGGACGGCGGGGGGGACGGTTCGTCAAACGGCGGCTCAGCTCTGCCAAGCTGGAACAGATGCACGCCCTGTATCGGCGTTGGGGCACCTGGGCCATCGTCGTACCCTCCATGCTGCCTCCGCCCACACCCTTCAAGGTTTTCGTCCTTTCGGCGGGAGTCTTCGGTGTAGCCGTGCCGCGTTTTCTCGTGGCCGTGGCGGCGGGCCGGAGTCTGCGGTACCTTGTCTGGGGGGTTCTGGCCGTGCTCTACGGAGAGCAGGCGAAATTCTGGCTGCAGCACAACCTCCATGCCGTGGGAATCGGCGTTTTGGTCCTCTTGGCGGGAGTAGTGGTGACCCTGCTGGCGTCCCGCTTCTGGGGGCGGCGCAAGCAGCCTCAAGGAGGCGCTCTGTGAGGATCGCAGGGAAGCGGCGGTTTTGGCTCACGATGGGAGCCCTGGTCGGGCTGACCTCCTGCGGGCCCAAGAGGACCGAACTGGACATTCCCGCCGCCTACCTGGGGGCACAGACGGCCACGCCCCGAGAGCTCATCCAGCTGGTCAACCAGTATGCCGGGTTGCAGACGCTCACCGTCTCTCGTTTTTCAGCCGAGTTCACCGGAGGTTCTCTGGAGAAGGGATATCTCAAAGAGTATCCCCGCGCCAAAGGCTACCTGGTGGCCGCCGCGCCCGAGTCGATCTTCTTGAACATCCTCAATCCGCTGACGAGCTCGACGGTGGTGACCATGGCTGCCAGCCGGGGCCGTTTTCAAATCTGGGTGCCGCGGGAGAACAAGTATCTGGTCGGCAGCACGAAGCTGCGGCGCGCAGCCGACGATCCGTTGTACAATGTTCGTCCCGACCACATTCTGCAGGCCCTGCTCGTGGAACCCGTCTCCATGGGGGATTTCGAGTCCCGGGTCGTGATGGCCGAAGAACAGGACGGCAGGCACAAGTATTACACCTTGGACGTGGTCGGTGAGGGCGAGGGTGCCGGACTGGGTTGCCTGCGGCGCCGGCTCTGGATCGAACGCTCCCAGCTCCAGCTGGCCCGCCAGAAGTATTACGATTGTGGCAAGCCGATCAGCCTCATAGAATATGGTGGCGCAATCCGGATGGGGGAGCAGTGGGTCAGCAATGACATCACTCTGCAACGCCCGGCCGAACATTACCAGATGCGCCTGGAGTGGAAGCCGGAGGCGGTTCGACTGAACCAGTCCCTGAAGGAATCAGCCTTCGAGGTGCCACGCCCCCCAGGCGCAGAACTGGTGGTGGTCGAAGACGATCCGGCGACAACCAAACCTGGCCGGTGAAGAAAGACTCATGTTCAAGCTGATCTACTCCAACCTCAAGCAACGCCCGACGCGAACGGTCGTCAGCGTGCTGGCGGTGGCGCTGGGCGTGGCCCTCATTCTGGTCAGCGTGGGCCTGTCCTACGGACAGCTCAACGATCACGCCGAACGCACCCGTCAGATCGGCGATATCATGGTTCAGCCCACAGGGGCGTCTCATTTCTTTGCGCTCAACAGCGGCACCTTTTCGGTCAAAATCGGCCAGGTCATCGAGCAGGTCGAGGGCGTGGCCGCAGTGACCCCGATTCTGGCGAAGTTCGTGGGTGACAAATTCCATCTGATCTACGGCATCGACATAGAGAGCTTCGGCCGGGTCAATCAGAGCCTCAAGATCGTGGAAGGTCGCCCGTTCGAGAGTCCCTTGGAAGTGCTCATCGACACCAATTACGCCCGCACCCGCAAACTGGCCGTCGGCGACACGCTGGAGTTGCTGGGAAACGAATTCACCGTCAGCGGAATCTTCCGGGAGGGCACCGGCGCCCGGGTACTGCTGCCGCTGGCCACGCTTCAGGAAATGAACGGCACTCCCGACAAGGCCACCATGTTCTTCATCCGAGTTTTGCCGGAAAGCCAGGTAGAACAGGTAGATGCCCGGTTGAAGGAACGCCTCAAGAATTATAAAATTACTAAGACATCGGAGCTTCAGGAACTCATGACGGCAACCACGCCAGTCTTCCGCCAGTTCATCATGGCCGTGGTGGTTCTCTCGGCGATGATCAGTTTTTTGATGATCCTGCTGGCGATGTACAGTACAATTACGGAGAGGACGCGGGAGATCGGCATTTTGAAGTCGTTGGGGGCTTCTAAGTCTTACATCATACAGCTCATCTTGCGCGAATCGCTGGTCATCTGCGTGCTGGGTGTTCTGTGCGGATTCGGCCTGACCTGGGTTTCCATACGGGTCGTGCTGGTGGCCTTTCCCTCGATGCCGATCGACATTTCACCCTACTGGAGGGTGGGCGCCGCCGCCATGGCGCTCGCGGGGGGAACATTCGGGGCGTTGTACCCTGCTCTGAAGGCCGCTCAGCTGGATCCGATCAAGGCTCTGGGTTATGAGTAAAACGGTGGACATTCGACAGAAACGCGATCTGCTGGCGGTCGAAAACCTCCACATGGTCTACAAGATCGGCAAAATTGACGTACCCGCTCTGCGGGGCGTCGACATGACGGTCAAGGAGGGCGAGTTCGTTGCCATCATGGGACCCAGCGGCTGCGGCAAGTCGACGCTCCTGCACCTGTTGGGCGGGCTGTTGCGACCAACGCGGGGCCGGGTCTTCATCGAAGGGGTCGACATCTCCTCGATCACCGACGCGGAGCGGACCACGATTCGGCGGGAAAAGGTCGGTTTCGTTTTCCAGCGTTTCAACCTGTTGCCCACCTTGACGGCCAGGGACAACATCGAACTGGCCAAGCAGATCCGGGGCAACGGCCAGATGCAGGGCCAGGACGCCGGGCTGATTCTCAAGCTGCTGGGCCTGGAGGGCAAGATGTTCCACAAGCCGACCGAGCTCTCGGGAGGCGAGCAGCAGCGGGTCGCCATCGCCCGCGCTGTCATCAATCGTCCCAAGATCCTGCTGGCGGACGAGCCCACCGGGAACCTCGACTCGGACAACTCCCAGATGGTGCTGGATATGCTTCAGGAGCTGAACCTGCGCTATCGCCAGACCATCCTCATGATCACCCACGATCCGGAGGTGGCTTCCAACGCGGGCAGAATCATCGAGATGCGAGACGGAAGGATTCTGAACCGGGTGGAAAACCTCTACTACGCGATGGAGCAGACCCGGTTGAATTGACATGTGGCAAGCAGTCCGCAGGGTGCTTTTCTGGACCTATGATCGGGGCTCCTGGCAGTACGACATCATTGTTCTGGTCATTCTCGTTTTCATCTTTCTGAGCCCCCAGACCCTCTTCGACGGGACGCTCCTGGGGCGGGGCCCCAAAGCGGCCGGGACACCCCAGGTCGAGGCGATCTCCGTAGCCGCAAAGCCTTCTCCCGAGCCGGAGCAGAAAGACCCGGCGCCCGGGCCCAAACGCCCCCAGCATCCAGAGCAGCCCTAACCGCCCGGTTGCGCGGGCAACTGCTGCGGCGCGAGCCTGCCCCCAGTCACTCGAGCTTCCCGGTCTGAGGGGAATGGGCTTGCTCGGGCCCTGTTCTGGGAGCCCGGCAGGCCCCAGCCGGCCTCGATCAGAGCGATGTTGCCGCTTGCAACTCTGCTCCCGAGCTGGTCTCCTAGACTGAGTAAACCACGTCCCGGCGGGAGCGGATTGAAGCGGCTGAGCCGGCACGCTGCAGGGAGCGATCGATGAAGCGACAATTGGATTGGTTGACCCCTTTGATCATGGCCGTCCTTGCGGCGGGCTCTCTCCAGGGAGCGTCTCTCACTCTGGATCAGGTGCTGGCTCGAATGGAACAGCAGGGGGACACGCTGAGATCCCTGGAAGCCGATCTCACGCAGAGGAAGTGGACCGACATTCTCCAGGAATTCGACCAGGGAGAGTCGGGGCGCTTTCAATTCCTGAAAGCGAGCGGTGAGGTGTATCTGCGAAAGGACATCCAGCGCCCGCAGCCCAATTTTCTGGTGATTCGCAAAGGGGAAGTGATTTTTTACCAGCCAGCGATCAAGCAGGCCCAACGGCACCAGCTCGGGGAGAACAAAGACAAGGCCGAGTTCTTGTTGCTGGGCTTCGGGACCAGCCGGGAGGCTTTGCAGGAGGCTTACCGCATAGCCCTGCTCGGGGAAGAGGAAGTGGACGGCCGGCACACCTACGTGGTCGAGCTGACCCCCCGCTCAGAAAGGGTCTCGGCTTTCTTCTCCAAGATCGTACTCTGGATCGATTCCCAGCTCTGGGTTCCGATTCAGCAGAAGCTCGTGGAGCCCACCGAGGATTATTTGCTGGTGGGCTTCCGCAACGTCCGCCTCAATCCCAAGCTGTCCCCGCAGGATTTCGAACTGAAGATTCCCAAAGACGTCAAGGTCGTGGGTTCGGGCTAGCCTCGATTCCTCACGGGCGTGCGAGCCGGGTCGGCCGAACCGACAGGGCAGCGCTGCTGGCCAGGGCGCTGGTGACCGATCCGGCTCAAACCGCCGGCTCTGGGGTCTCCCGTCTCGGGGCCTCCCCCTGTTTTGCCCGCATCTGCGTACGCGTGTGCAGGATTCGATGGACGACGGTCCAGTTGGCCAGGACCGCAATGACCCAGAGAACCGGGTCCATGTAGTAGAACGACCCGATGATCAACAACACGATGCGTTCGGGGCGTTCCAGGAAGCCCACCTTGCAGCTCTCGATCAGGCACTCGGCGCGGGCGCGGGCGTAGCTGGTCAAGACCGAGCCGATCATGGCCACGCCGACCAGCACTACGTAATTGAGGCGGCCTTGATTCCCGTAGAAGATCATCAGGCCCAGATACATGATCAGATCCGAGTAGCGGTCCATGACCGAGTCGAAGAAGGCGCCAAACGGGGTTTCCGACTTGGAAGTGCGGGCCACCATACCGTCGACCATGTCGAACAACCCGGCCACGATCAGAATGACTCCAGCCAGCGCCAGACGTCCCCTGGCGAATGCGATGGCAGTGAGGATGCTGGCCACGAAGCCGAGAAAGGTGAGGTGATTGGGCTTGATGTGAAGCAAGCTCAGAGTCTTGACGATGGCACGAAGAATCACCTGCGCGCCGGCGCCGATTTTTTCTGTGATCATTCTGGCGGTGTCCCCTATGCTTCAGAACAGCTCGAACTTGATGGTCAAGAACTTGCGAGGATTCTGGCGGAAGTCGTAGATCAGCTTGACCACCTCCGAGGAAACCTCGTTGAGATTTTGATAGAGCTGTTCGTCCTTGGCCAGCCGGCCGAGGGTGCCCCTGCCCTGGTCGATGTCTTCCACGAACGTAGAAAGACGCTCCAGGGTTTGGCGCATGTCTTCGTAGAGGCGCTCGTCCTTGGCCAGTTTGCCCAGGGTGCCCTCACCAGCTTCCATTCCGGCCGTCAAGTCACGGATGTTGGCCATGGTTTGATTGGCGTTTTCGTAAAGAGCGTCGTCGTTGACGACGCGCCCCAGCGTACCCTCGCCCTCTTCGACGCGACGTGCCAGGGTTTTGAGCCTCTCAACCGACTCGTTGACGCGGTCGTACAGATCGCTTTCTTGAATCAAACGCGGAATCGTTCCCTCGCCGGTCGTGATTTCCTGCATCAGCTTGCTGGCATTTGCAGCGGCCGACTTGGCCTCCAGAACGGTGTCGTTGAGGTTGTTGTAGAACGTGTTGTCGTTGAAGAACTTTCCGATCGACCCTTCCCCCTGTTCGAATTTGTAGAGGATGTCGTCCAGAGTGTCCGAAAGGTTCTCGAAGTTGACCAGGATGTCATTGGCGCCTGTGATGAGCTCCTGGAAGCCGGTCTGAGTGCGCCCCGTGATGAGTACGATCTGGCGTTGGGAAGTGCCCAGCAACCCCTCCTCCTGTTCCTCCACGACCTGGGGCATGGTGGGGCTCCGGCCCAGCGAGATTTCGATGTACTTGTCCCCGAGCAGGCCGACGGAACCGAGCGAAATCTGGCTGTCTTCGCGAACCCAGTCGCGATATTCGCTCTTGATCTGCATGTAGACGACGATGTTCTGCAACCCCTGACGGGCGCGGTCGATCCGCTCACGAAGCCTCCCCAAATCGCGCCGTGCCGATTCGGCCTCCTGTTGCCGGTCTTCCAGCTCGCGGCTGAGGCGTTGGAGCTGGG
>JBFKLX010000215.1:0-9489 GCA_041630155.1 Acidobacteriota bacterium | reverse complement strand
GCAGCGTTATAAGCGACTCTTCTTTTTTTCGCTGTTTCTCTGTCTGGCTACCAGCCCGGGGATGTCCCAGGCGCAAGACGGCGATATCCCGGCGAGTCCCAGAGACTTGGAATTCCCGCCGCTGCAGTACGAACCTCCCCAGCGGTATGACTATCGGCACGTCCTGAAGCATGGCGTGGTGGCCTACCTGGTCCCCGACAAGGAGTTGCCTTTGGTGACCGTGGCGGTGCGAATCCGCGCCGGTCGGTATCTCGATCCCACCGGAAAGACTGGACTGGCGGAAGCCGTGGGCAGCCTCCTGCGCAGCGGCGGGGCCGCCCGCTGGAGCGCCGAGGAATTCGATGAAGAGGCCGATTTCCTCGCCGCTCAACTCTCCAGCTTCCTGGGTGACACTTCGGGAAGCGTTTCGGTCAACGCCCTGTCGAAGGACCTGGGCGAGGCCTTCGAACTCTTCGCGGAAATGCTGCACGAGCCCTCCTTCCAGCAGGATCGCATCGACCTTTACAAGAGCCAAGAGTTGCAGCAGATGGAACGAAGGAATGACCGGACCTCCAGCATCGAGGCTCGGGAATGGGAACGGCTGATGCGCGGCTCGGAACACTTCAGCACCGTTCCCAGCACCCAGGCTACCGTCGATTCGATCTCCCGCCAAGACCTGGTGGCGTTTCATCGGCAATACTATCAACCGGCGAATTTCGTCTTCGCCGTCTCCGGGGACTTCGAACCCGAGGCCGTGAAGGCCAAGCTCAATGATCTGCTGGGCCGCTGGGAGCAGCCGGGGGAGACGTCTCCACCCGTGCCCGCCCCGGAATTCACTCCCCTCCGGGGGGTCTACATGATCGACAAACCGGACGTGAATCAGGGGCGAGTGTCGATCGGACATTGGGGACTCGAACGAGGACACCCCGATCAGTTCGCCGTGGAGCTGATGAACGACGTCCTGGGCGGCTCGGGATTCACCTCACGCATCACGGAGCGGATTCGCTCCGACGAGGGGCTGGCCTACAGTGCCTTTTCCAGCTTCTCGTTCGGCGTCCACTACCCCGGGCTTTTCCGCGCTGGGTTTCAATCCAAGAGCGCGAGCTGCGCCGAAGCAGCGCATATCGTTTTGAAAGAGATCGAGCGCATTCGAGCCGAGCTGGTCGGTGAAGAGGAACTGGAGACGGTCCGGGCCAGCGCGATCGAGATCTTTCCGCGTTTCTTCGCCTCGGCGGGGGCCGTGGCCCGCACCTTTGCCGATGACGAGCTGACCGGACGTGACCCGGACTACTGGAATCGATACCGGGACAACCTCAAAGCCGTCACCCGCGAGGACGTCTTACGGGTGGCCCGAGAGTACCTGCACCCGGATCGGATCGTGATCCTGGCTGTCGGAAGCGTGGAGGACATGTTGGCGGCAAACCCCGACAAGCCCCAGTACCGGTTCGAAGATCTGGCACCCGATGGTGAGATCAAGCGAGTTGCCCTGCCGGACCCGCTGACGATGGTCTATCCTTGAGCAATCAGGGGCGAGTTGGGGCCGGGCAGTGGTTCACCTCGCGGTACTCGACGCTCCGGGCAAGCGTGCATCCAGGATCTGGTGGGTGAGCGCCTCGGCCAGCGCATGCAGGCGACTGACGATCTCCGGGTATCGCTCCGTCAGAGACTGGCTTTCGCCAGGATCGGACTCCAGGTCGTACAGCTCGGGGGGCACGCAGAGCTGATCGGGCTGCCGTCCATTCGGGCCTGTTTCAGTCTTCTTGAAGTGGAGTTTCCAGCGTCCCTCACGAACCGCGAAAATCTCTTTTCGCTTGAAGTAGTAGAACGCGTCGTGCGCAGAGCCGGTCGTTCCCTCCAGCAACGGCAACAGATCTCTGCCGTCGATGGTGCGGTCCGCGGGGACCGCCCCCCCTGCCAGTCGTAGCAGAGTGGGAAAGAGATCCATGATGGTCGCCAACCCCTGACGCCGCTCTCCCGGAGGCAGCCGCCCCTGCCAGCGCGCAATGAAGGGCACTCGGCCCCCCCCTTCCCAGGTGGTTCCCTTACCGCCGCGCAAGCCTCCGGCACTCCCTCCCCGAAGCCTCTTCCCCACTGCCGGGCCATTGTCACTGGTGAACACCACCAGCGTCGAGTCGTCCAGCTCCAGGCTTCGCAGCGTCTCCATGATCTGACCGACACCCCAGTCGATTTCTTCCACGGCGTCCCCGTAGGGGCCGCGCGCCGATTTTCCGCGGAAGGGCGCGGACGAGTGCTGGGGGAAGTGAGGCATGGTGTGGGCCAGGTAGAGAAAGAAGGGGTGGTCTCGATTCTCGCGGATGAAGCGGATGCTTTCTTCGGTGTAGCGCTGCGTCAAGGTGCTCTGGTCAACCGGAGACTCGATGGCCCTGTCGGACCGGTAGAGCTTGAGCCGGCGCAGGCTGGGACGCAGGAAGATCATGTCGTTGCTGTAGAGCAGCCCGAAATAGGAGTCGAACCCGTGCAGGCTGGGGCGGAAGCGCGGGCGGTCACCCAAGTGCCACTTGCCGATGCAGGCCGTCCGGTAGCCCAGCTCCCGCAAGGCTTCGGCCAGAGTCAGCTCGTCCTCGGGCAAGCCGAGATGGTCTCCTGGATCCAGCACGCGAGTGAGTCCGGAGCGAATGGGCCAGCGTCCCGTCAACAGAGCGGCTCGGGCCGGCGTGCAGACTGGCATTCCGTAGAATTGTGTCAGCTCCACGCCCTCGTTCGCCATCCGGTCCAGCTGGGGGGTCCGAATGGGCTGGTCCTTGTAGGCTCCGGCGTCTCCGTATCCCAAATCGTCCGCCAGGATCACGATGAAATTGGGCGGAGCAGGCGTGGATTGTGCGGCCTCCGCCGGAGAACCGGCCCAAAAGGCCACCATCAGAAGGACCCGGCATCCGATCGTCGTCGCGCGCATGTACACGTTTCTGACGACGGAAGGCGTACAAAGGTTCGGGTCGCTCGAGTAGAACATTCCCTCTTTAGTACTGCTGTCCGTAAATACGGCCGAATGCGGGCGTATTTGCGGATAGCAGTACTTAGTTACCAGATCTCGAATCCGAATGCCTCCCCGTTTGCGACTTTTCACAGCCGAATTCAGGGGGTTGGCGGATTGCAGGGCTCGGCCGACTGTCGCTATACTGCGCCGATGCGAAGTTCCCGATTCCCCCTGTTGACTGGCTCCGCTCTGGCGGTGGCCTGGCTGTCGAGCGCATTGCTCGGCGAGCAGGCATTCACACCGACGGTGGAAGAGTTGGGACTGGGCAGAGGGTTGTTCGTGCAGTATTGCGCCTCCTGTCACGGCATCTCAGCCAATGGGGACGGCCCAGTCGCCTCTTCGCTTCGAAAAGTCGTACCCGATTTGACCCGGATTCGACAGCCCGGCCAGCCCTTTCCCAGGAGCCGTGTCTTCGACCTCGTGGACGGCGAGAAGATCCTGCCGGTGCACGGCAGACGGGACATGCCCGTCTGGGGGAAAGTTCTTCGAGAGAAATCGACCTACGAGAGCGCCCAGGACGACCTCGTCCTGATCGTGGGCTATCTGGAGTCGATCCAGATCTCCGCTGCCCCCAACGAATCCCAACCTTGAAGAGTCCGCGTTTTGCCCCTCGATGCGGGCGCCGCCACGGGTATTCTCTTGCGCCCATCGAGTGCCCCTGTTCCTTGGAGCTGGATTACTTGTTTTCTGCGACGCCCAGGTAGTCGGTGAGCAGCTTCACCTGACGCTCGTCGAGTTCGTGAAAATGGACACCGATCGAAAAACGGCCCTCGGTGTCCTTGTTGACGTACACGACGCGCGCTTCGACATCCAGGACGCTGTCTCCCAAGGCCAGGTCCAGGACCACGGTCTGGCCGGGCGCCAGCGGCTCGTAGAGCTCGATCCGCGCTCCGGTGCGCGAAATGTTCAACGTCGTTCCGATCAAGAAGGAATTGGCTTGCACCAGGTTGACCTTGACGACCCGCGCGGCGCGCCGCCGTTCCTCGTCCGATTGGGTTGCTTTGTCCGGCTCTCGGTCTTTTTCGCTCACACCGCACCCCGTTCCCGTGGCAGCCAATCGGCGTCCCGAAGATCGGTCGGCTGCCGGATCTCCCCCCTACATGGGCTGACAGTATAACCCAGCAGGGTGAAAATAGTTGCGGTGAAAGCGGCGCCGAAGCTCCCCCGAGCGGAGATCCTCGAAATCTCGAGCTCCCGAGCCTCTGTGGCGTCCTCATCTAGTGTTCGGGTCTCTCTGCGGAATGGCCGTTCCCTGTCGTTGTCGTACCCGAAATCGTTGTCGCAATCGAGAATCGACGGGGATTCGAATCGGCGCCGAGCGAGAGTGCGTGCCGAGAGGGTCTCGATTACGATCTCGATCACGAAAAGCGATTGCGAGAGGGGTTCAGACGATCCCTCCCACACGCCCACCGGAGGCCGGCCGAGCCCTCTACCTTCCCGCCGGGCGGTTCGATATAGTAGGGCCTTTGGGCGGTCTCTGTGGAGGCCGGACAGGAGGGGTGTCATGAAGTATCGGGCTTCTCTCGCCGTGGTTCTGGGCGCCGGTTGTCTGACGGGCTGCAGCTCGGGCGGGCGTGCGGGAGGCGCCGATCTGCGGGTCGGCTGGGAAGTCCTCCGCAACTATGCGGATGAGCGGGGCGTTCGGTTCGAAGCGGAGCTCACCTTGACCAACAAGGGAACTTCGCCTTTGCCCAGTGACAATTGGGCACTCTACTTCAACGCCATGGGCAGGGTGCGTCCGGAGCGCTCGCCCCGGGGGATCGAGATCAGTCACGTCAACGGGGATTTCAATCGCCTGACGCCCAGGGAGGGTTTCCAACCCCTCTCGCCCGGTTCGAGCCTGAGCTGGCGGTTCACCGTTCCCGGCTGGTCGATCAGCGAAAGCGATGCACCGGGGGGATTCTACCTGGTCTACAGGGACGAGCAGGGCAGAGAACTGCCGCCCGAACCGCTCCCCCCCGTCTCGGTGCGGCCCTTCGTGACCGAGGCACAAACGCGGCGCACTCCCGGGGACCTGGTCCCGATCCCCACGCCGGAGGGCCGCTTCCATCGCAACCAGCAGGTTTCCCTTCTGTACTCGGACCAGTTCAGCCCCATTCTCCCGACCCCTGTGAAACTCCAGCGGCAACCGGAAGATTGGGTCTTGGATGCTTCGGTCGAGATTCACCATGGGCCGGAGTTGGAATCCGAGGCTCGTTATCTGGCCGAGGCGCTGGAGGTCCTGCTGGGCCGCCCGCCGGCCGTTTCTGCCGGGGTGCAGCGGTCCCCCCGCCGAATCGTCCTGAGAACGGGACGACTGACTCTGCCGGGTGTGGGATCTGCTGAGTCGTACCGGCTCACGGTCGGGCCGTCCGGCGTGGAGATCGTAGGGAACGGCCCGTCCGGCGTTTTCTACGGGATTCAAACGCTGCGCTCCTGGATTCCCGCCGAGGCGTATGGCCAGCGCCGGGACACGATCACCTTGGATGGCCTTCTGGTGGAGGACGGACCCCGCTTCGCCTATCGAGGGCTTCACCTGGACGTGGCCCGAAACTTCCATTCCAAGGCTTCGGTGATGAAGCTCTTGGAGCTGATGTCCTTCTACAAGCTGAACAAGTTCCACTTCCACATCACGGACGACGAGGGATGGCGCTGGGAGGTCGAAGGGCTTGCCAAGCTGACCGAGGTAGGTTCCCGCCGAGGGCACACTCTGGACGAGCGGGACCGTCTGGTCCCTTCCTATGGCTCCGGTCCTTTTCCCGACCCGCAGCTCTCGTCGGGGAGTGGCTACTACACCCGCCAGGATCTGATCGAAATCCTGCAGTACGCCCACCGCCGCCACATCGAAGTCATCCCCGAAATCGACGTTCCGGGGCACGCCCGCGCCGCCATCAAGTCGATGGAGGCCCGGGCCGCCCGTTTTCAGGCCGATGGAGGCGCCGAGGCAGCGGCCGAATATCGCCTGGTGCACCCGGAGGACGAGTCGGAGTATCGATCGATACAGGGTTGGAGCAGCAACGTAGTCGACGTCTGCCAGGACTCCACCTTCCGCTTCCTGGGAAAAGTCTTCGATGAACTGATCGCCATCTACCGGGAGGCGAAAGTGCCCCTCCGAGTCGTCCACACCGGGGGTGACGAAGTCCCTTCGGGAGTCTGGGAGGGCTCTCCGGCCTGCAGGCAGCTGCTCCGGAGCGGCCGAAAGGGAGTCCAGAGCATGGCCGATCTTCCCTACTACTTCTTGCGCCGGGTCGGCGATCTTCTGGCCGAGCGCAACTTGATCAACGGCGGCTGGGAGGAAATCGGACTGAAGGACCAGCTCGAAGGCGGCCACGGAGCCAAGACCCCGAATCCAGAGTTCGTCGACCGCCGTTTTCAGGTCTATGTGTGGAACAGCGTCTGGGGAGAGGCCGGAGCCGAAAATGGCTACCGGCTGGCCAATGCTGGTTATCCGGTGGTGCTGTGCAATGCCTCCAACCTGTATTTCGATCAGGCGTACAACAAAGACCCTCAGGAGCCGGGGCAGAGCTGGGCCGGCTACGTCAATACTCGAAAACCCTTTGAGTTCACACCCCTGGACGTTTACAAGAGCGCTCGGGAGGATTATTTCGGGAAGCCGATCGCTCCTGAGCGACTGCGCGACGCCACTCGGCTGACCGATCAGGGGCGGAAGCAGATTCTGGGCATTCAAGGGCAGCTATGGTCGGAAACGCTGGTGAGTCCCGAGCGACTCGAGTACATGGCGTTCCCCAAAATGCTGGGTCTGGCCGAAAGGGCCTGGGCTCCCACGCCGGGTTGGGCCCGGCTGGAGAATTCGCAGGAGAGGGAACGGGCCCTGGCTCCGGCTTGGAACCGTTTTGCCAACAGCTTGGGTCAGCGCGAGCTGCCGCGACTCGACCTCCTGCTGGGAGGCGTCCACTATCGCTTGCCTTTGCCCGGTGCGGTGGTTGAGGAGGGCAAGCTTCGGGCCAACGTGTTGTTTCCCGGCCTGCAGATCCGCTACACCACCGACGGCAGCGAGCCCACTTCCGAATCGGCTCTGTACACGGGCCCGGCAGCCGTTTCCGGGATCGTCAAACTGAAGACGTTCAACACCAGAGGTCGGGGCAGCCGGACCAGCGTGGTCCAGTGAGGTAGGCCGGCACGAGGCCGAGACGGCGGCCCGTCGATGGCCCGGGAGTTCGAGTATGCGTACTGCGGGTTTGGTCTGGCTCTTGGCGGGTCTGCTGGCACTCTCCCTGGGCCATCCCATCCATGCCCAGCCGGCTGAAGAGTCGATCGCCTCGCCCGACGGGCGTCTGCAGGTGAGCGTGGGCACGGATGAGGGAGGAGAGCCTTTCTACCGGCTGGAGCGCGACGGCCGACCGCTGATTCTTTCTTCCCGGCTGGGTTTCCTTCTGAAGGACGCTCCGCCGTTGAACCGCAACTTTCGGGTCCAGAGCGTCGAGCGTCGTGAGTCGGATTTCACCTGGCAGCCCCTCTGGGGCCCGGTCGAGAACATCCGCGACCACTATCGTGAGATGGAGCTCGAGTTGCAGGAACAGGATCCGCCATCCCGACGCATGAATCTGGTCTTCCGGTTGTACGACGACGGCTTGGGCTTTCGGTATGTGCTGCCCCAGCAAGAGCAGCTGACGGAGCTGGTCATCTTGTCGGAGGAGACCGAATTCAAGCTGGCCGGGGACTACACCGCCTGGTGGATTCCCGACGATTGGGATACCTACCAGTTGCTTTATTCGGAAGGCCCGGTCAGCCAGATGGGTAGAATCCGGCTGGAGGAAAACGAGCACACGCACACTGCGGGAAGCCGCATCCGCCGGGGAGCCAACACGCCGCTGACGATGCGCACCGACCGGGGGGTCTACCTCAGCATTCACGAGGCCGCTCTGGTCGACTACGCGGGCATGACGCTGCTGCCGGACCGGCAGCAGCCCCTGACACTGAGGTGCAACCTGGTTCCCTGGCCCAGCGGCGAGAAGGTGTTTGGCCGCACCCCGCTGCGGACTCCCTGGCGGACGATCCAGGTGGCGGAGAAGCCCGGCGGCCTGATCGAATCGCAGCTGATTCTCAACCTGAACGAGCCCAGCGTCCTCCAGGACACAAGTTACCTCGAGCCGATGAAGTACGTGGGCATCTGGTGGAGCATGCATCTGGGAATCACCACCTGGGCCCGCGAAGGCGGCCGCCACGGAGCCACCACCGCCGAGGCCAAGCGATACATCGATTTTGCGGCTGAAAACGGCATCCGGGGTGTGCTGATCGAAGGCTGGAACACGGGCTGGGAAAGCTGGTCCCGGCAAGACAACTTCGATTTCCGCACCCCCTATCCCGATTTCGATATGGCCGAGGTGGTGGGATACGCCCACCAGCGTGGGGTTCTGATCATGGGACACCATGAGACCGGTGGCCAGGTGGAGCCTTACGAAAAGAACCTGGAGCAGGCCTTCGATCAGTACCGCAGCCTGGGAATCAAAGCCGTCAAGACCGGCTACGCCGGGCTGATCCGACCACTCGGCCACTACCACCACGGTCAATGGATGGTCCGCCACTACCAGAACGTCGTGGAGACAGCGGCGCGTTATGGCCTGATGCTCAACGTTCACGAACCGATCAAGCCCACCGGGCTGAGCCGCACCTACCCCAATCTGATGACCGGGGAGGGAGGGCGCGGAATGGAGTGGAACGCTTGGAGCACTGGGAATCCTCCCAGTCACACGCTGCACCTGCCGTTCACCCGCCTGTTGGCCGGGCCGATGGACTACACGCCGGGAATCTTCGACTTGAAACTGGAGCGCTTTGCCGAACAGCAGCAGCCTTGGAATGCACTGGGCGGCTTGAACACCCGCGGCCGGGTGCACACCACGCTGGCCAAGCAGCTGGCCCTTTACGTGGTCCTCTACAGCCCGTTTCAGATGGCAGCCGATCTGATCGAGAACTACCAGGGGCACCCGGCCTTCGAGTTCATCCGGCAGGTAGCAGTGGACTGGTCCGAGACCAGAGTGCTCAATGGGCAGATCGGCCAGCTGCTCACCATTGCCCGCCGCCAGAGGGGAACTGGCGACTGGTTCATCGGCAGCATCACCAACGAAACGGCTCGCTCGTTCCCCCTTGGTTTGGACTTCCTGGATCCCGGCAAGAGCTACGAGGCGACGTTTTATCGCGACGGCCTCCTAGCCAACTACCGCGACAACCCCACCCCGCTCGAGGTGGAACGCCGGATGGTCAGGGCTGGCGAGAGCGTCGTCATGCGGCTGGCCCCGGGCGGTGGCCAGGCAATCGTGATCCGTGAGGTGAATCCCAGGCATCCACTTCCCGAGAATTGAGGCCCGCGGCCCTTTCGTCGCACCAGCGGCCGCTGAACGGGTGTCACGGTGCCGGGGGCAGATCGTTGCCCATGTCCAACTCCACCTTCCAGCTCCCGTCCGCCTGCCGGCGCCAGATCGTCAGATACCGTCCGCGCTCGACTTCCGGCTCACCGTCGGCTCCGGGTTGGGTGGAAACATAGGTTCCCCAGGTGTACCCCAGGTCGCCCGAGGCGG
>JBFKLX010000214.1:0-9527 GCA_041630155.1 Acidobacteriota bacterium | reverse complement strand
GTTGTCTGGCTTGTGCTGTCCCCGGCGCCTCGAGGGGGTTGTCTGGCTTGTGCTGTCCCCGGCGCCTCGAGGGGGTTGTCTGGCTTGTGCCCTGTCCCCGTTGTCTCCGCGGTGCCCAGGGTTGTGCCCTGCCCAGGGTTGTGCCCTGTCCCCCGCAGCTCGACAGTCCCCCGCTCCCGGGTTCCCGGTTGTTGTTGTTATTGTTGTTTTGTTGTTGTTGGTGCCCTGTCCCCGGCGCCTCGAGAGGGTTGTCGGATTTGTCAGATTTGTGCCCTGTCAGATTTGTGCCCTGTCCCCAGTGTCTCCCCTGTCCCGAAAGGGTTGTCGGGGGTGTGCTCCTCCCTCTCTCTCTGTGCCCTGTCCCCAGCGAGAGGGTCTCCCCTGCCGGTGCAGTCCCCGGCGTCTCCCCGGGGGTGCGGGGTTGCGGTTTGTGTTGTGTGTTTTGCCCTGTCCCCGGTGTCTCGAGGTTGCCGTCCCCGGTGTCTCGACGTTGCCCACAGCCCGGGGTTGAGCCCCTGGACTTCCTCGAGAACCGCGCCGTCAGAACACCCCGGACATCCGATCTCTCTTCCCGAATCGCACCCTCGGAGACACTGCCCCATCTCCTGCCGCCGGACGCTCACTCGAGCCGCCTTCATTGCCTCTGCCGCAGCTTTCGAACAAGATAGCTTCTCGGTATGAAGCGCGAGGAGGGCTTGCAACGGATCTCCGAGGGCCGCCTCTGGGACATCCTGGTGGTCGGGGGAGGCTCTGCCGGCTTGGGCGTGGCCCTGGAAGCGGCTACGCGAGGTTATCAGACCCTGCTGGTCGAGCAAGACGACTTCTGCAAGGGGACCTCCAGCCGCAGCACCAAGCTGATCCATGGGGGAGTCCGCTACCTGGCGCGGGGCGACGTTTCACTGGTCCGGGCGGCGCTTCGGGAGCGAGGGCTGCTGATTCGAAATGCACCCCATCTGGTTCACCCCCTCCCCTTCGTCCTGCCCCTGTACCGCTGGTGGGAAGTGCCGTACTACACGGTCGGATTGAAATTCTACGACCTGCTGGCCGGCGATTGGAGCCTGGGCAAGTCGCGCTGGCTGTCCCGAGCCGAGGTGGTCCGGCGCCTCCCCACCCTCCGCCGGGAAGGATTGGTCGGGGGAGTGCTCTACTTCGACGCTCAGTTCGACGATGCCCGTCTGGGTGTCTGCCTGGCTCAGACCTTGACCGACCATGACGGTTTCCCGGTCAACTACCTGCGGGTCGTGGAGTTGTTGAAAGCCGGGGGACGAGTCTCGGGGGTGGTGGTGGAAGACCTCGAACGGGAGGAACGCTGCCAGATCCGGGCCCGAGCCGTGGTCAATGCCACCGGCGTTTTTGCCGATCAGATCCGGGGAATGGATCAGCCCGGCGAGGAGCCTCTGGTGGTGCCCAGCCAGGGCATTCACGTGGTCCTGGATGGCGGGTTCCTCCCCGGCGACCACGCCATGATCATTCCCCGCACCGAGGACGGACGCGTACTGTTCGCCATTCCCTGGCAGCAACGCGTCCTGGTGGGAACCACTGACACCCCGGTCGAGAGCATCCAACTGGAGCCCCGATCGCTGCCCGAGGAAATCGAGTTCCTCCGGCGCCATTGCGAACGGTACTTCCGGTGCGCCCTGTCCCCGGAAAACACCCTGTCCCCGGAAAACATACTCAGCACGTTTGCGGGACTGCGGCCATTGGTGAGGGAGAAACGCGCCCAATCGACGGCCTCCCTCTCGAGAGACCACACCTTGCTGGTGTCACCGGCCGGCCTGGTCACGATCACCGGCGGCAAATGGACCACCTACCGCAAAATGGCCGAAGAGACCGTGAGCCGAGCAGCTGAGGCTTGCGGCCTGCCGGAACGGCCGAGCCGGACCCGGGATTTGCACCTGCACGGCTGGACCGATCGAGTCACGGACGACATTTGGCGAGTCTATGGGGCAGAGGCCCCGCGCCTGAAGGAGTTGCTGCAGGAGCAGGCCAATTGGGCCGAGCCGCTGCACCCCGGACTCCCTTATCTGGCCGTGCAGGTCGTCTGGGCGGTGCGCGAAGAAATGGCCCGGACGCTGGAAGACGTCCTCTCGCGGCGCACTCGGGCCCTCGTGCTGGACGCTCGAGCGGCCTTGGCAGCCGCCCCCAAAGTGGCCGATCTCATGGGGAGCGAACTCTCCTGGAGCCCTCCCCAGCGCGAACGCCAGCTGGCACGCTTCCAGGCGGTGGCGGAGAAGTATCTGGTCGGGAGGGCGTAGGCCCGGACGCAGGGCCATGGGGCGTGGGAGTGCAAGGACATGCGTTCCTGAGAGCTTGGAATCCAGAATCTGGAATCGAGCCGACCGGTCGCCTCGAGGACGAGGCCGAATCTTGACACTGCCGTTTTGCCGGTCAGCTCCCGGGAGGAACTGAGGGTGAAGGAGCGGCGCGAGTCTACCCCAGGCCAGGCTCCGGAGCCCGAGGCTCCCGCGTGATAGACTGCTCTTCTCTGCGGCAAGGAGGAGACGGGACCGGATGCAGCTGGCTTTGACGGGACTCCTGGGCAGTGGCGTGAAGACCACCTTCGCGGCCATCACCGGACTGGCGGACTCAGCGGGGGTATTCAGCCCGGTTGGACAGAGCCGTATCGCAGCCCTGAAGATTCCCGATCCGCGCCTGGAGGCGATCAGTCGTGTCTTTCACCCCAAGAAGACCATCACGGCCACGGTGGAAGTGGTGGAGTTCCCCGGCCTGTTCGGCCAGAGGGTCGACTCCCGAGTGTTGGGCAAAGCCCGTGAAGCGGACGCGATGGTGTTGGTAGTGCGGGCCTTTGAAAGTTTCTCGGTCCCGCACCTGGAAGGCACTGTCGACCCTTGGCGTGATTTTCAAACCCTCCAATCGGAGCTGCTGCTGGCTGATCTGGGAATCGTGGAGGGCAGGCTGCAGCGCCTGGCAGGCAGCCTGCAGAAGCGCAAGGACGAAGAGGAAGAGGCCGAGCGCGACATCCTGGTCCGCTGCAAGGAGTGTCTGGACCGAAACCAGCGCCTGGAGACTCTCCAGCTGCTTCCCCAGGAGTTGAAGCGGATCCGGGGCTTTGGCCTGCTGACGTTGAAGCCGCAGCTGGTGCTGGTCAACATCGGCGACAGTCAGTTGGGAGACGAGGAGCGGCTGACAGCTCCTTTTCGAGAGGCCGGTCTCGAGACGCGCGCGCTTTCGGCCAGCCTGGAGGCGGAGCTGGCCGAGATGGAGGAGTCCGAACGAGCCGAGTTCATGGAGGACTTCGGAGTCGACGAGCTGGCCGCCCCCATCGTACTGGGCGCCGCCTATCGGGTGCTGGAGGTGGTGACGTTCTACACCCATACCGAGGACGAGTGCCGGGCCTGGACACTGCGCCGGGGCGAGACGGCCCTCGACGCAGCCGGCAAAGTCCATACCGACCTGGCGCGCGGCTTCATCCGGGCCGAAGTCGTCAGTTTCGAGGACCTCCAGCAATACGGAGACATCAAAGAGGTCAAGGCGGCTGGCCGCTTGCGTCTGGAAGGGCGGGACTATGTCGTCCAGGACGGAGACCTCATCACCGTTCGTCACAGTGGCTAGATGTCGAAGCAGGCGGAAGGAGCGCTGACCGGTACTCGCGTCTTGGACCTCAGCCGGGTCCTGGCGGGTCCATTCTGCACCATGCTGCTGGCCGACCTGGGGGCGGAGGTCATCAAAGTCGAGGAGCCCAGGCACGGCGACGAAACTCGCGGCTGGGGACCGCCCTGGGTGGGAGAGGGCCCCTCCCGCCAGTCGGCCTATTTTCAGAGCGTCAATCGCAACAAGAAGAGCCTGGCCGTCGATCTGAAGACTTCCGAGGGACAACAGATCGTTCGCAGCCTGGCCGCCGGCAGCCAGGTCCTGGTGGAAAACTTCAAACCGGGCGGGCTCGAGCGTTACGGACTGGATTTCCACCGAATTCGAAAGGTCCAGCCGCGGCTGGTTTATTGCAGTATCAGCGGGTTTGGGCAGGACGGTCCCTACCGGGAGCGCCCCGGTTACGACAGCGTGATCCAGGCCATGAGTGGGCTGATGTCGATCACGGGCCCGGCAGAGGGGTCGAGCCACAAAGTGGGGGTGGCCATTTCGGACGTGCTGACGGGCCTGTACGCCAGCACCTGCATTCTGGCCGCGCTGCGCCACGCCGACCTGACGGGTCGCGGCCAGTGGATCGATCTGGCTCTGTTGGACTGTCAGATCGCCGCTCTGGTCAACGTGGCTGCCAATTACCTCGCCTCGGGACAACCCCCGGGACGTCACGGCAACCAACACGCCAACATCGTTCCATACCAGCCGTTCCAAGCCGCAGACGGTCCCTTCATGCTGGCAGTCGGCAATGACAGCCAATTCGAACGATTGTGCGAGGTGATGGGCCACCCGGAATTGTCCCAGGACCCGCGTTTCCAGCAGAACGCAGCGCGGGTCGCCAACCGAGCCGAGTTGCTGGACGTGCTCAGCGCCGGTTTCAGCCGGCGATCCCGCGCCCAATGGCTGCGGGAGCTGCTGGATGCAGGCGTGCCGGCCGGCCCCCTGCGTACGGTCCCCGAGGCGCTCGAGGACGAGCACTCGGAGTTCCGAGGTCTGGTTCAGTCGTTGGACGAATTCCGCACCGTGGGTCCCCCCATGCGCTTGTCTGAGACCCCTGCCCGGATCCACCTGCCTCCCCCGCACCTGGGCCAGCACAGTCGCCCGGTCCTGCGCAATCTCCTGGGAATGAACGGGAAGGAAATCGAGCGTCTCCACCGGGCCGGAGTGATCCGCTTGGATGCCGGGGATGCCTGACTCGTTCCTCTGAGGGTTGCGTCTCTCCGTTCGATATACTCATGGAGCGGACGAGGGAGGCAATCGATTCAGTGCATGAGGACGACGAGCAGATGAGCAGACAGTACGAAGCAATCCTGGTGGTCTCGTTCGGAGGACCCGAAGGCATGGACGAGGTGATGCCGTTTCTGGAGAACGTGTTGCGAGGCAAGAACGTGCCCCGCCAGCGGATGCTGGAAGTGGCTCATCACTACGAAGCGTTTGGGGGAGTCAGCCCCATCAACGAGCAGAACCGCCAGCTGATCGACGCGCTCGAGGGCGAACTGGCCCGCCATGGACCCGACTTGCCGATCTACTGGGGGAACCGAAATTGGCATCCCCTGCTGGCGGACACCCTTCGCCAGATGCGGGACGACGGTGTCCGCCGAGCCCTGGCCTTCGTGACGGCGGCATTCAGTTGCTATTCCGGCTGCCGGCAGTATCGGGAAGACCTCGAGCGGGCCCGGCAAGAAGTGGGAGAAGGCGCTCCCGAAGTCGACAAGATTCGGGTGTTCTACAACCATCCCGGGTTCATCGAATCCAACTTCGACCGCCTCCAGGAAGCTTTTGCCCAGCTCTCTCCGGGGAATCGAGACCGTGCTCATCTGGTCTTCACGGCCCACAGCATTCCCAAAAGCATGGCAGAGCACTGCGACTACGAGGCGCAGCTGGACGATTGTTGCCGCTTGCTGGTCGAGGCCCTGGGTCTGGAGGACGAGCGGTGGAGCCTCGTCTACCAGAGCCGCAGCGGGCCGCCCAGCCAGCCCTGGCTGGAGCCGGACGTCGGCGACTACCTGCAGGTGCTGAAAGGGAACGGAACTCGAGCCGTGGTGATTTCGCCCATCGGCTTCATCTCCGACCACCTGGAAGTGCTCTACGACCTGGATACCGAGGCCCGGGAGCTGTGCCAGAAACTGGGGCTCGAGATGATCCGGGCGGGGACCGCCGGGGTGCACCCCAAGTTCGTTGCGATGATTCGCGAGCTGATCCAGGAACGCTCGAGCCAAGAGCCCGAGCGCCGGGCGCTGGGCAAGCGCGGCCCCAGCCACGACGTCTGTCCGCCCGACTGCTGCCGGTACGAGCCGAGGCGGCCCGGCGGGCATCCGCAAGGCCGGCCCACCGCGAGCAGCCCAGGCAGCGGATCCTGAGATCCAGCCCTGGTTGACAATTCCAGCTCAGGCGCACCAAGCTTAGCCACATGATTTTTACTCACGACCTCTTGAAGGATCGCGTGGCCCTGGTGACAGGCGGCGGGACGGGCATCGGGCGCATCATCAGCCGGGAGCTGGCCCGCCACGGCGCGCACGTCGCCATTGCCAGCCGGAGTCTTGAGCACCATTCCGAAGCCGTGGCTGAAATGAGCTCCCTCGGCGTGAAAACGATGTCGCTGCAGGGGGACGTCCGGGATCCCGAGCAGATGCAGCAGGTGATCCAGCAGGTCGGGGACGAATGGGGCAGCCTGGACATCTTGGTCAACAACGCCGCGGGTAACTTTCTCTGCAAAGCCGAAGACCTCTCTCCCAACGGCTGGAAGTCGGTCGTGGACATCGTGCTCAACGGCACTTTCGTCACCAGCAAGGCCGTTCTGCCGATCATGAAGGCCCAGGGAGCCGGCAACATCGTCAACATTGGCGCCACCTACGCCTGGCTGGCCGCACCCTTCGTCTCGCACTCGGGAGCCGCCAAAGCGGGCGTGATCAACTTGACCCGCTCCCTGGCCGTGGAATGGGCCCGCTACGGGATCCGTGTCAACTGTGTGACTCCCGGACCCATCGACGAGACAGAAGGCGTCCGCCGCCTGGTCGCGGACGAGAAGCGGCGGGAGATGATGTTGCGGCAGATCCCCTTGCGCCGCCTCGGGCGCCGCGAGGAAATCGCCTGGGCCATCCTCTTTCTGATCTCCCCGGCGGCCGCTTACATCACCGGAGAGAATTTGGTCGTCGACGGCGGGATGTGGCTGGGTGCCAGTTCGCATTTCGGCTAGCCGGCAGGGCTGATGGAAACGTTCCAGTGTCGAGCCGGGGAGATCGGTAAACTCTACTCGTCCGGCCGGGGACAGGGGTGACAAGTTCCCGGTGTTTTGGTCTTGGCGGCAGCAAAGTGAGCCCCTAAGTGGGGTCGCAGCGCCGCGCGCTCCCGCTCACCCCCTGGATGCGGCCGCTCCGGGCGTCCAGCCGCCCCCAGCAGGAAGGGGCCGAAACGAATCGGCCAGACGGAGTGTTGCTTTGAGCACCCCTCCTCGCCGTCGTGGTGCCCAGTCGGTGCCAATCGCTCTCGTGATCGAGGGCCCGGGGGCGATGAGTCCCGAGATGACGACAACGATTGCGATTACGACGACGAAAGGGGTTGGGGGCTCGAGGCCTGGAGCGATGGTTCCTGGAAGCCATGCGCCCTGAGTCCCAGGCCCTACGCCCCGAGCCCCAAGCCGCGCTCACGCCTGAAAGTCACGCGCTAATTTTCGGGGTCGAAGCGGATGCTCAGCCAGCCCTCGCTCAGCTCGGTCTCCGCCAGCTGGTAATAAGTCAGAAACTGCGGCAGAAGGTAGTTGCGACGCTGGTTCTCGACCTGGATGACCAACTGATCACCGAACTGCTCGACTTGCACGTCGTCCGCCTCCAGGAAGGGAAGCCGGATATCCAGGTAGTAGGCGTCGTTCTCCTGGGTCACCTGGTAGGTCGGCTCGCTGTACAGGATCTTGGCTGGGTCGCTCTCCTTTCCGTAGAGGGCCCGTGCGATTCGCTCCAGCAGCCTCAGCCCGAACACCTCCTCCTGCAGGTGGGGGACCCGCAGAATCGGCAAGGGGGAGAAGCTGGCCTCGATCTCTTCCAGATAGCGAGTCTGAGCCTCGAAGTACTTGTTCCAGGCCGAATCCTTGCCGCGGGGCTTGGGTAGAATCCGATTCACCACGATCGAGTCCACGCCATAACCGTAGAGCTGGAGGTAGGTGTAGGCCCGCCGGGCCTCGTTGATGACCATCTTTTCGGGGTTCATGACCAGGCGGATGGAGCTGACTTCGGTGTTGCTCAAGATCTGATTGACCTCCTTGAGTCGCTCGAACAAAGTTTTCAGCTCCGCATACGCTTTGTCCAACGGGATCCCGGTCGTCGACCGGACGGCAAAGCCGACGCTCTTCATGGCCAGCTTTTGAAACGGGAAAGCCTTGGTCAGCCACCACTCAGTCACCTGGGGGAGCGTCAGAAAGGTCAGGGTTTCGCCGGTGGGAGCACTGTCGACGATGATCAAGTCGTACTCCTCGGACGCATAAAAGTGGTGCAGCCACAGGAGGGCGGTCGCTTCTCCCATTCCGGGAATTGCCGCCAGCTCCTCGGCGGCGATGTCACTGATGCCTTGAAACTTGAAGACCAGCAGCAACAGCTCCCGCATGTTTCCCCAGTATTTCTTCATGGAATAGTAGAGGTCGACTTCCTGGGCGAAGAGGCGCGGCCGGACCTTCTTCGGCTCCGGGCCCAGGGGGCGGTCCAGGGCGTCGGCAAGACTGTGAGCCGGGTCGGAGGACATGATGAGGGTCCGGTGCCCCAGCTCGGCAGCCCTCAAGGCCGTTGCTGCGGCGCAAGTCGTCTTGCCCACCCCCCCTTTTCCGGTGAACAGCAGGATTCTCTTGTTTGCCATCGGTTCTCTCTCGAGTTGACAGGCCCAGGTCGGCAGGCCGCCCCAACGAGGTCCAGTTGGGTGAGCCGACAAGGCCGCGCAGGGACCAGGCGAGCTGGTGTGCGATCTCAGGCCGGCCCCTCAGCGGTGAAACGTTGGCCGTCCGGCCCCCCCGGCTAGCGGCGCCCGGACCGCTGCTTCCGCCTCCGCGCAGGCTCCTTGGGGCGACTCTTCTTCACCAGCTCCGACAAGCGTTCGCTCAGCTTCAGGCCGTGGCGTCGCAGGAGCGGTTCCAGCTGTGGGCGTCGTTCTTCGAGATCCGCCAGAGTCGTCCAGTAGGCGCGTTCGCACACCCAGCGCCGGTTGGCGAAGCTGAAAACGTTGCTGAAGAAGATCCGCGAGTCGTCACGGTTGGGCTCGAAGAGCACCACGTCGGCACTCTCGTAGGTCCTGCTGTATTGCCCCATGCCGACTTCCATGCGCGAATGAATCAGAGTCCGGAACGTCTGCGAGAGAACGACCGGAAGCCCCCCGTCCAGGAGGTTCTCGTGCCGGCTCCGGCCGGCTTCCGCGGCCAGGTTGGCATTGAACGGCACGAGGGGATTGATGCACAGGACCAGTTGAGCCCCCTCGTCCAGCGCGGCCGAAGCATGCAGGGTCTTCTTGAGAACGCCGTCCACGTAGTAGCGTCCTTCGAACTCCACGGGGGGATACATCCCGGGCAGCGCCGAGCTGGCCTGCAGGGCCTTGGAGATCGGGATGTGCTCGAAACCCGGGCCGCCCAGAGTCACCGACTCTCCCGTGTTCAAATCGACTGCCATCAGGTAGAGCTTGCGGGGAAGTTCCCTGAAATCGTTGGTTCGGCCCGACTCACTGTAGACGCGTTCGAAGAACTCGTGGATCGACTCGTTGTTGAACAAGCCCGTCGGCATGGCCGCTTGAAACGTACCCGCCGATTCCAGCAGTCCAAAGCCGAGCGGGTTGAACAGGAAGCGCAACAGGTTGGTGGCCAGGAGTTCCGGAACCGCAGCCGCCCTTCGCAGGTATTCGGACAACGCGGGCCGGAAAAACAAGTCCGGGTCGAAGAGCGTTCGGATCGAATCCCC
>JBFKLX010000213.1:0-9567 GCA_041630155.1 Acidobacteriota bacterium | reverse complement strand
TTGGAGGGCCCAGCGGCGCTGCGCGGTGCCGTTGTAAGGCGTGCCGTGAGGAAGGAGACCGTCGAACAGGAGGCAATCGCCCGGTTGCATGGGGATGGCCAGCCGGCGAAAAGCTCCGGCCTGGCTGTCGCTGATCTGCCAGTCGCGCCGCATCTGGTGTGTGAGGGGACCGGCGCGATGCCCGCCTGGCTGGACCCGCATGCAGCCGTTCTCGGGCGTCGCCGGATCCAGGGCGATCCAGACTCCCACCACTCGGGTGTCACTGGAGAGATTGAAGAAGGCTCGATCCTGGTGCCACGGTTTCTCACGGCCCCCTGGAGGCTTGATCATCGCCATGTCCTGATAGAGCAGCGGCCTGGCCTGCACTAACTGGTCGATGAACGCCAGCAACGGGGGATACTCGGCAAACGCCTCGAGTGAGGGATTCTCGGGCCGCGTGAAGCCCATCAGCTTTCTCACGTATCCCGAGCGGAGGTCCGACCCCAGCTTGGGCAACCGGTTGAGGGTCGTCCCGAGTGCCAGCTCTTCGAGCCCCAGGTCCCGGGCGCCCTGTTCCGAGGTCGCCAACTCAGGCAGCAAGTCTCGGATGGAGCCCTCGAAGTAGAGGGCGTCACAGGCCGGCTGGTCGCTGCGTCCCAGCTCCCGGAGAGCTTCGCGGGCTGCACCCACCATCCGGGGGGGATAGGCCTTCTTGATCAGCAGGTAACCTCGACGGCGGTAATTTTTCACATGGCCGGCGCCGAGCCTGGCGAAACCGACGGGACCGTCTCTCGACGAAGGACCGTCGTAGAGGTCGGCCGGGTGGGCCTCGGCCTTCGGTTCGATCACGACTCGCATCTCGCGCTTTTCCATGCTCCGTTGGCGGGCCGGCCGCCCTGGCCGATCTCCTGCAATCCGTTCGAGGTTGGTCCCTGGTGCGGGGCGCCATTCCATTTTCGTGAAGATTCTACCAAAATGGTTATCTGCCGAGTCAATCCCGCCCGGCCTTCCATATCTGGCCCGGGAGGGCGCAGCTGCAGAGGAGAGATTGAACATGGATCCTCGTCCAGTGGGCCTCCCCGAGGGAATCGTCTCCGTGCTGCAGACGCCCTTCGAGCCTGGGGGAGGAGTCGATCTGCACAGTCTGACCCGCCTGGTTCGACATGCCGTCGACGGCGGTGCTGGCGGCGTATTGGCCCCGGTCGTAGCCAGCGAAGTCGACTACCTGAGTCACGGGGAGAGAGTTCAGATCGTGACCACCGTCGCCTCCGCCACGGCTGAACAGATCCCTTTCGTGGTAGGCGCCTCGGGCAGCTCTGTGGAGCAATGCCGGGAGTTCGGCCGGCTCGCTCAGGAGGTGGGCGCAGCCGCCTACCTGGCGGCGGTGCCTCCGGCTCACTCGGGCGAGGGCCAATCGGTGGTGGGGTTCTTCCGGGATTTGGCGACGGAAAATCCACTGCCTCTGATCGTGCAAGATCTGGCCTGGAACGGCCCCGGGCTCTCGATCGAAACCATCGTCGAACTGCGGAAACGGGTCCCCAAGCTGGCGGGACTCAAGGTCGAGACGGTTCCCGCGGGGCCCAAGTACACACTGATCAAACAGAGGCTGGGAGAGGATTTTTACGTCTGCGGCGGCTGGGCCGTTCCCCAGATGATCGAAGCCCTCGATCGAGGCGTCGACGGCATGGTTCCCGAGAGTTCGATGGTCCGAGTCTACCGGGAGATCTTCGACTTGCATCGATCGGGGAAGCGGGCCCGAGCCCTCGGCTTGTTTCGACAACTGCTGCCGGTGCTGACCTTTTCCAATCAGGAAATCGTGACGTCCATCGCCTTTTTCAAGCGCCTGCTGGTGCGCCAAGGGGTGTTCGAAGGTGAGTACCTACGGCAGCCGGGTTTCGCCTGGGACCGTTACAACTCGAGGATCGCGGACGAGCTCATCGACCTTTACTTGTCGCTGGAGCGTTCCCTGCCCCCCTTGGGGGGCGGTTCGCCCGAAGCCGGGGCTTCGGAGTCCCGGCCGAACACCTGAATCACGCATACGAGGAGGGCGATATGCCCAAGAACACTGTAGGACTTCCACGCCGGCAGTACTTTCTGCCGACGACCCTTCTGGCCTTTGTAGCCGTTGCGGGCTGGTTTGCTGCTGGAGCCTCCGCCGCCGGTCCCGGAACCTCCGCCTTGCCGGCCCAGCAGGTTCCGGAAATCCGGGAACAGCCCATGGCCCAACTGCTGGCCTGGCTCATCCACCCTGATTCCAAACTTCGGAATGCGGTCTACAAGGAGCTGAAACGGCGACAGGACCTCTCGGCCGTGCCCGGTCTGATCGAACTGCTGCGCGTTCCCGCCTTCGCCAGAGATGCCGACCCCCGGAAACTGGCACGGGCCCTGAAAGACCTGACGGGACAATCCTTCGGCCAGGATTCAGTGGCCTGGAGCGAATGGCAGTCCGGCCAGCAATCGATCCCTCTGCCGGACGAATTCCTGCTCTGGAAAGCCACCCTCTTTGGGTTGATCGACCCCGGGCTGCAGGGGTTCCTGGAGACACCGTATCCCCCCAAGATTCGCCCCGACGAAATCCTCTGGGGAGGAGTGAGGAAGGACGGCATTCCTGCTCTCGACGACCCCAAAATGATCTCCGCCGACGAAGCCACCTATTTGAGGCGTGTAGATCTGGTTTTCGGTGTCGAGATCAATGGAGATGCCCGCGCCTATCCGCTTCGAGTCCTGGCCTGGCATGAGATGCTGAACGCCGTGGTCGGCGGTGAGCCGGTGTCCCTGGCCTTTTGCACGCTCTGTCGCTCTGGAATCCTGTTCGACACCACGGTGGGCGGCACGACCTACACCTTCGGCTCATCGGGCTTTCTCTATCAGAGCAACAAGTTGATGTACGACCGGCAGACCGAGAGTCTGTGGACCACTATTCCTGGCAAGCCCGTGGTGGGGCCGCTGTCGACTTCCGATCTGGAACTGGAGAAGCTGCCGCTGGTCGTGACCTCTTGGAAGGAGTGGGCGCAGAAACATCCGGGGACGCTGGTCCTCTCTCTGGAGACGGGTTACGACAGAGATTACAGCCCGGGGGCGGCCTATGGCGACTATTTCAATTCGGAGGAGATCTGGTTTCCGATCTCGAGCCGGGACTGGCGAGTCGAGCCCAAGGAGGAAGTCTTCGCGATCACGCTGGGCGGAATCCCCAAGGCCTACGTAGTGAATGCCCTGCGTCGTCGCCCCGTCTTGAACGACTCGATCGGGGAGCGCAGCATCGTAGTCTTGACCAGCCGGGACGGGGCCGTGCGCGCCTACGAGCGCGGCCGGCGCACCTTCAGCCAGGCCCGCGGCGACGACGTTTTGAAAGATGGAGAGGGACAGACCTGGCAGGTGAAGGAGGCGCACCTGTTCAACGAGTCCTCCCAGGAGACGCTGGCCCGTCTGCCCGGCCACCTGGCCTATTGGTTCGGCTGGTTCGCCTTTTATCCCGGAACCCTATTGTTCGACGGTTCGAAGTGAGTTTTGCGCCAGATCATCATCGGGGCTTCAGCTGGCGCCAGAGCGGTTCCGGCCAAGGGTAGCTGCCGGGCTTACTGGTCAGGCCGGGCCGGCGCTGACCCGGGGGGAACAAGGTGACTGCTCCCTGGGCCAACTCGCGGCGGACTTCCAGACGCCTCCAGCCCAGTCTGCGCACCAGCGAGGAAACCGTGGAGCCCCCCTCCACCGCGAGATGTGGCACGGGGTGTCGCCGCAGCACCTCTTCCACGGTCCTCGCCAGCAGGTCGGTCAAGCTGACGGACGGATCGGAAGGCTTGCCGGGCGGACCCTCGATCGTCACCCGAACCCAATCGTGACGATGCAGGGCCTGGACGATGGCGTCCGCCCACTCGAGGACCATCCCTTCGCCCGTTCCGGCCCGGAAGAGTTGCGGCGGCATTCTCAGCACGGGCAGGTCCGCTTTGCGGAATCTGCGGCTGACCGAGCGGCCGTACTCGGAGGCGCTGCCGCAGACGAAAAGCGTGTCGGGCCAGGCTTGCAGCGGAGCGGCGGCCGGCGGTTTCAGGCGCGCCCCTTCACGAACTTCCAGCAGAGCGGAAAAAAAGTCGGAAGCGCCGGCCGGTAGGGTAGCCTCGTCCACCAGCCCGGCCCAGCCGGCCAGATCCGCCGCCGAGTCGGCTTCGACCACCGCAATGCCCTCGGCGGGCAGCGAGCTGCCGCGTTTCAGGAAGGCAGCAGCGTCACCGGGCCTGCTTTGCAGCATCTCCAGAACGTCAGAAGAATGGGCTGGATAGCCGGGGTCGCGAGAAAAGTCGGTCGTACTCAAGGGCTTTCCGCCGACCAGATAGCGTCGGTCACGAATCACCCGCCCCAGAGTCGGGTTGGCCGGAGCCAGTAAGACGCGAGTTTTCCCGAGAGCGGCCCGAGCCGCTCCCAATTCGGCGGCCACAGGCCCTCTCAGCACCGAATCCACCTTCTTGTAGACCCACTCCGGGCGTGCTCGCAGCATTCGCCGTGCCCAGCCCCCCACGGTTTCCGCAGCATCTTGGGCGGGCAGACCGCGAGAGTTGGTGTCCAGGGAGATCAGGTCGGCCGGGGAAGATGGGTCGAAATCGGTCTGCACCTCCGCCGAGAGACCCCGGCGATGGGCCGCGGCGGCGATCTCCGCCGCTCCGGTGAAGTCGTCGGCCAGCACCCCGATCATGTTTGACCCTGCGCGGTGGCGCGGCCTCCCGAGAGCTTGGCCGCCCAGAGCAATGCTTGCACCAGGCTGCCGTGATCGGCCTTTCCCGTCCAGGCGATGTCGAAAGCGGTCCCATGATCGACGGAGGTGCGCACGATGGGGAGGCCCAGGGTGAGGTTGATCCCGATGTCGAAGGCCACCAGTTTGAACGGGATATGCCCCTGATCGTGGTACATGCAGACGACACCGTCGAAGCCCTCCCTGAAGCGGGGGACGAAGACGGCATCCGGCGAGAAAGGCCCCTCGGCCAGAATGCCCCGGCCCACGGCCTGCGCCACTGCGGGAGCGATCAATCGTTCTTCTTCGCGCCGGCCGAATAGCCCGTTTTCTCCAGCGTGAGGATTGAGCCCGCAGACGGCGATCCGAGGCGGCTTGCCCAGCACCCGCTGGAGCGCGTCGTGAGTCAGTTCGATCACGTCCAGAATCCGTTCGGTAGAGAGTTGGGTGGGCACGTCGGCAAAGCCGATGTGGGTCGTGACGAAGCTGCAGACGATCTTCTCCGAAGCCAGCATCATGCAGGCCCGGGGAGCGCCCGTCAGGGCGGCGACCATTTCGGTGTGGCCCGGGTACGGGACTTCCGCCAGGTGCAGGGCCTGCTTGTGAATGGGAGCGGTGGCCAGCCCATCCACCTCGCCGTGCAAAGCCAATCCCACGGCCGCTTCGATGTACTGGGCGGCCGCCCGGCCGCAACGGGCATCTACTTCGCCCGGGATCACCTCCTCGGCGTCGATGGCCTGCACGTCGACGATCGCGGCTTCCGAAAGCTGTCGCCTGGGCCTCCACTGATCGAGTGGCGCCCGGGTATGGGGAACGGGCAGCCCGCAACGGCGGCCCACACGCTCGAGCAGCGCGGCATCCCCAACGATTACAGGCACGCAGACTCGAAGGGCCGCGGGGTCGAAGGCGGCGCGAAGGCAAATCTCCGGCCCGATCCCCGCCGGATCCCCCATGGTCATGGCGATCAGAGGACGCTCTGGCTGCACGTTTTCTCCCTCTTCAAAAAGCGCTTCGGTAGATCGCCTCCGCGTCAGGCAGGGTCAACTCGCGCGGATTGTTCACCAGCAGGCGAGTCACATTCATGGCTGCCCGGGCCAGGCGCGGAATCGCTTCCTCCGGCACCCCCAGGGGGCAGATCCGGCACTGGACGCCGCACTCGCCGCAGAGGCTCTCCAGCCGGGCCAGCCCGTCCTCGGCGGTCCGCAGCGGATCGGGGCCCGGCTTCACGCCCAGCGCCGCAGCGATCTCGGCGTAGCGCTGCGGCATGGCCGGAAGATTGAACTTCAGCACGTGCGGCAGGAGGACGGCGTTGGAGAGGCCATGCGCGATCCCGAACTCACTCCCCAGCGGATACGCTAGCGCGTGGACGGCGGCGGTATTGACCGGGCCCAGCGCCAGGCCGCCGTACAGGCTCCCCAGCGCCACGGCCGCGCGGGCGGCGCCGTTTCGGCCCTCTTCGACGGCTCGAGGCAGATGGGCCGAGATGAGGCGAATACCCTCCAGCACCTGAAGATCCACGATCGGATGAGAGTGACGGTTGGCGTAGGTTTCGATGCAATGGGTCAAGGCGTCCAATCCCGTGGAGGCCGTCACTCCGGGAGGGACGGTGTGGGTCAACGCCGGGTCGACGTAAGCCGCATCGGGGACCAGGTGGCGGCTGACCACCCCCTTCTTCAGTTGCTCTTCTGGATCCAGCAAAATAGCGTTGGGGGACACTTCGCTGCCACTTCCGGAAGTCGTCGGCAGACAGACCAGCGTGATGTTGCGGGGCCCCAACAGTTCGATCCCGAAGGCCGACCGGACGTCCGCAGTGCTGTCGCAGAGGGCCGCCACCAGCTTGGCGACGTCCAACACGCTTCCGCCCCCCAAGCCGACCACGGCGTCAGGCTTGAAGCTGCGCGCCGCCCGCCGCGCGCTTTCGAAGCTCTCGATGCTGGGCTCCCCGGAAGGCTGAAGGAACAACTCGGTCGCCGTCCCTCGTTCCGCCATCCGGCTGACCAACGGCCGCGCGGCCGCCGCGCCCGAAGAGCTGGTGAGCAGGAAGATCCGTTTCCAGCCGAGGACCCGGGCATCTTCCTCGAGTTCCGACAGGCACCCTTCTCCGAATACGATTCGCTTGGGTCTCAAAAGGCTGATCTGCTTCATGGCCTCCAATCCGTGTGTCCGAGCCCCCGCCAACAGTATGCCATTCTCCGCGGGGGCGAATCATATCAGCGAGGCGGCCGGCTCACACCGGCAGCCGTACCCCTTTTAGCACCCTCTCCCTTGCCCTTGCCCTCTCCCTCTCCCTTGCCCTTGCCTTCGTCTCTTTCCGCCAGTCTCCTCATGTCTTTCTCGCGCGGGACTTCAGGAGGGAGAGACGGCGAAGATCAGACCCTGGACTGATTCGGGCACGGGCAAGGGCACGGGCAAGGGCAAGGGGGAAAGTGAGGGGAAGCTGCCGGTGCCGGGCTCGCAGCACTGTTACATCGAGACCCCCAGCAAGCCTCTGGACAGCTGAAAGTCGGAGTAGCCCGAGCTGGAGTACTTGGGAGTGTATTCCCGCGAAGCTGTCCGAAGGATTTTGTCCAACAAGAGGCGCGGCCACTCGCCCGGAGGCTCTTCGAGGGGAATGTCCAGGTCGTCGGAAAACTCCCGGCTCGCCTGCCCCGCGCCGAACTGCAACATGTGAACCAGCGGGTGGGCGGGGAGCGGATGATCCTCGATTCTGGCAAGGATCAGGTGAACGCCGGTGGCGCCCAGGCCGGTGAGAGCTTCCACGGCGTGGCGGGAGGGGGATTCCATCACGAAAAACCCCGGGCCGCGCGCGGTCTGCCCGTAGCCCAGGCCGGCTCGAGCCGGGGTGCTGCCCAGGAGTCTCTCGGCGAAGGCCGGCGATTCGAGCAGCGAGGCGGACTGAGGCACCACGACCGAGGCTCGACAGCCCAACATCGTCCGGACCAGTTCGAGAAGGCCGGCGGCCTCGGGTTCGGACAAGCGGCCGGTCGAAAAGAGCCCCAACCTCAGCGAACCGATTCCCACCTCTCGCTCGGGCGCTGGTCCGCCGGCCTCCAGGGCGGCGGTGAACCAGGCCTCGATCCGATCCAAAACCCGCTCGATCCCGCCATCCAGTTGGACGCTGGCAAAACCGTAGCGCCCCGGCTCTATCCCATGCTCCTGGAGCTGTCTCTGGAGTCGGGCGTTGTGCATCTTCTCGCAGCCGTGCTCGAGGAGCAGGGCGTGGGCCACGTTGGGGTGCGTCAGGTAGCCCAACATGGTCCGCGTGTAGAGCGCGTCCGAAGAGATCCCGGAAGATCCACAGCCCTCGGTGTGCACCGGCGCCACGGCTCGCGAGACGCCGCACTCCCCGCCGACCTCCTTGCGATTCAGGCGTTCGGCGGCCATCCGGGCGATCTGGCCGGAGCAGAGGCTGGTGGGCAGGATCAGATTGACCAGTTCCGTGGCGCAAACTCCTTCGCGCTGAATCGAATTGAAGGTGGGCTCCTCCGGCGGAGCCACGATCTCGAGCGGAAGCGCCGTGCCCGGCAGGGCTGGGGCGGACTGGAGGCTCTCGGTGCGGCTGAAGTCGGTCTGCCGCCAGTCCCGCCAGATGGAGACCTGGTAGTGGCCGGCCTTCTCCCCTTTGGTGACCTGGCCGGAGGCAGTAGCGACAGTCAGCTCGAACATCCGTCGCCCCAGCTCCTCCATGCCGGTGCCGTCCAGATAGAGCCCGGCGTTGACGTCCATCTCCCCTTCCAGCAGTTTGAATCGCCGGGTGGTGGTCATCACCTTGAGGGTGGGGACGAATGGGAAATTCGTGACGGAGCCGTTGCCGGTCGTGAAAAAGATCAGGTTGGCCCCGGAGGCGACCTGTCCGGCCACGCTTTCCAGATCATTGCCCGGACTGTCCATGAAATAGAAGCCGGGGTGGGACATGGGCGCTGCATAGTCGATCACTCGATCCAGCCTCACCTCGGGGTGGCGCTTCATGGCTGCTCCGATCGACTTGAGGGTGATGTTGTACAGGCCTCGCAGCCGATTGCCCCCCGACGGATTCCCCTCCGCAGTGAGCCCGTGCCAGGCCACCAACTGCTTGTACCTGTCGATTCGGCTGAGAAACTCGCGGCACGTCTCCAGGTCCCGGACGCGGGCCAGCACGTAAGATTCGGCGCCGATCAGTTCATCGGTCTCGGCCAGATTGGCCGCCCCTCCTCGCCGTACGATCTCGCGCGCCACCCATCCGGCCAGCGGGTTGCCCGACACGCCTGAAAAAGCGTCCGAACCACCACACTGGAGGGCGACTTTGAGATGAGCCAGGCTCTCTCGGGTGCGGCGCTGCGCGTCCAGAAGCTCCAGCCATTCTGCAACGATGCGTTCGCCCTCAGCGAGCCCGTCGGCCAGGCTTCCCCGGAGACTGAGGAAGTGGTGAGGAACGTCGGCGAGCGCATAATCGTGTTGCTGCGCGAACTGGCGCAGCAACGCATTGTTGGCCGGTTCCGAGCCGTAGTCGACAGCCAGCACTGCGCCGACGTTGGGGTGGACCATGAAGCCCGCCAGGGACCGCAGGACCAGCTCCAGGTTGTTGGGGCGTTCCGCGCCCCCTCCTTCGGTGTGAGCCACCGCCACCACGCCGTCGAGGTTGTTCGAGGGGAGGGCCCTGGACTGCACCCTCTGAGCCAGCAGGCGGCTGTAGGCAGCGCTTTGGGACGAGGTTCCGAGGATCACCAGGTAATTGCGGGTGCCGACTCCCCGGCTGCCGGGGCGGCGAAAACCCTGGAACATATCCGTTTCCGTTGAGCGGTCCAGCGGCGGAGCAGGAGTGAACTGGTCTTCGTCGAGCGGAAAGGGCTCGAGCTCGAGGTCTTCGAAGTTGGGCTGGGGCGGCA
>JBFKLX010000212.1:0-9583 GCA_041630155.1 Acidobacteriota bacterium | reverse complement strand
GGAATAGCCAGCTGAGATGACCTCCACTCTGGGCTCGCCGAAGAGTTCCTCGAAGTCGCGTTCGAGGAGAGCCGTGTAGTTGCACTCCGGCCCTCCCATCCAGTTGTAAGAATCCGACAAGAAGAGGATCCGACGGATGCCGGCGGCTCGCTGGTGGGGGTAATCGCGGTCGTTGAAGCCGAACTCGTTGGCCGTGGCCTCGCCATAGCGTGCGTAGGGTCGCACGCGAAATCCGAGGTCCGGGTCGAACACATAGAACGAATCATAGAAAAACCATCCCTCGAATACGAAGAGAATGGCCTCCACCCCGACGAAGGCAATCGAGAGGCTGAGCAGGAGCTTGCACAGCCATCGGGTGACCCGACGCCCAAAGAGTCTCTCGTCCAGCCGGTTTCGCTTCACCGTCATGGAGAGAGTCTAACCTCTCATGAGAAATGTGGCCTGATTGACGTGATTGACGATGAGCAGAGCCCGGCTCTCGCCCGCCTGCCCAGCCAGCCGGCCCCTCTGGCCTGACCCCGAGCTTTCGTGCGGGACCCCTCTCAGCGCTTGTCCACCGATCCGGCCAGTGCCCGCAGAAGCGTGCGCAGCGTGACCCGGATTTTCTTGTTCCCCGAGTGAAGCAGGTAGTTGCACAGCCTCAAGAGCTCCAGCTGTTCCCGCGTGTAGGCTTCCCGCCCTTCCAGTGGCCGTCCAACGCTGACGAAGATCTGGTCCAGGATGCAGCTCCCATCCAGGCTGACTGGACACCGGTCTCCCTGCTCCAGCACTGGATCGGCGTCGAAGAACGAACTGATCGGAACCTTCAGGCTCCGAGCAAGACGCTGCAAGGTCTGGATGGACGGGTTGATGCGTCCATTCTCCAGGCGCGAGAGGTAGGAAACAGCCAGGCCGGTCCCTTGACAGACCTCGCGCTGGGTCTTTCCGGAGCGCAGCCGAATCTGCCGAATTTTGATGCCGACACTCATGACGAATCCCTCAGGGTTGTTGACTCCAATAATAACCTCGAAAACTCAAATTATCCAAGTGAAACGACGCCGCTTCCAAATGGGCTCAGGGAAACGCGGCGAATCACAGAGGATAGAAAGAATCGGTTTTACCTATTATTTATCATAGGTTTACATGTGATTTTCCGGCAAGAAATCAGGCCCTAGAGGTTCTCGTTCTCATTGACGAAAATGTAAAATCTTGTTGTTAGCCGTCCATGCCCTGGTGGGAAGCAACACGCGGACGTATTTCCGCGGGCCCGGGCTGCTGGAAAACAAACGGATTGGGGCGGGCACTCCTGGGGGGAGCGTGTGGGCAGGGACGGTCAATCCCCGTCACGGCGTTTCGCCGGGTTCCTGACGCACCGTCGGATACTCGATCCCGAGTTGCTGCAGGTACGAATCGTAGCGAGTTTCATCGTAGTAGTACTGCCGCATCTGCTCGCGAAAACGCTCCATCTTTTCTCGATTGAGGTGAATCGCAGGCGGATCCATCTCGGTAATGAACGGGGTGTACTGATGATCTTTGTTCTGCTCGGTTCGGAAGTACTCCCAGGCCTGCTCGATCAGCTTCGGATTCAGCAGCAGGTCCAGCGTCGTCATGACCATCACCTCGGCCCCGGCGGTGGCCCCCTTGTGTGAAATCGGTGTTGCCATAGCGACGGCGTTGGCCCAGTGATGACCCGGGCCCCCGGGGATGTTGGCGGGAAAGCGCAGCGTCACGGTCGGCGCGTTCCAGGAGATGTCTCCGATATCGTCTGACCCGCCCCCCAGACGAGGCTCCTCTGCCGGACCCCCCAGCTCTTCGAGTTCCGTCTTCAGGCCCTCCTCCTCCACGCCCAGTTCTTTCTGCAGGGCTCGGGCCAGAGTCTGATCGTCTTCGCTCCACTTGGGCATTCCCACCTGCTCGATGTTCTTCCACATCGTCTCAGCCACGATTTTGTTGAAATGGCGGGGATAGGCGTGCCCCAGGATGCGCCAGCTCACCTCGGTGTCGGTCATCTGGGCGGCCGCCTGGGCAGTCTTGTTGGCGATCTCGAAGAGGCGCTTCATGTTCTCCTGATCCAGCTCGCGCAGGTAGTACCAGACGGAAGCCACGGAAGGGACGACGTTGGGCTGGTCCCCACCGTTGGTGATCACGTAATGGGTGCGCTGGGGAAGGCGCAGGTGTTCGCGGCGGAAGTTCATCGCCGCGTTCATGAGCTCCACCGCATCCAGGGAGCTGCGGCCCCGCCAGGGAGCGCCCGCCGAATGTGCCGACTCCCCCAGGAAGGTATACTCCACTGAAATCAAACCGTTGCCCCGCCCCGCACCCCAGCGGACACTCAGTTCGTCGGACACGTGCGTGAACAGGCAGACGTCGACGTCCTTGAAAAAGCCGTCACGGACGAACCAGGCTTTGGTAGCGACCAGCTCTTCCGCCACTCCGGGCCACAGCTTCAGCGTCCCTCCAATACCCTCGCGCTCCATGATCTGCTTGAGGGCCAGGGCGGCAGTGACATTGACGGCCTGGCCGGAATTGTGCCCTTCGCCGTGGCCGGGTGCCCCTTCGACGATGGGATCGTGGTAGGCGACTCCTGGCTTCTGGGAGGCCTTGGGTATCCCGTCGATATCGCTGCCGAAGGCGATTACTGGCTTGCCCGATCCCCAGGAGGCCATCCAGGCGGTGGGAATGCCGGCGATGCCTTCCTCCACCTGGAAGCCGTTCTCGCGCAGGATCCGCACGAGGTACCGGGAGGTCTCGACTTCCTGAAAGCCCAGCTCTCCAAAACTGAAGATCTTGTCGACGATGACCTGCGTCAGCTTCGCCATCTCGACGACCCGCTCCCGCGCCTCCACCTTCAGCTCTTGCGTTCTGTCATTGGACTCGGCGATGGCGGGTGCCGAAGCCAGCATCACCAAGGCGACCCACAGCAGAAGCATTTTTGATCCCTGCAACATTGAGACCTCCTCCTCGCTCGAATTCATTGATTGGCCTCCCAATTCTACGCGGACTCCCGCTTCCGCCGCTGGGAGGCGTCTCGGAGGGCAGCCTCCAGATTGGGACTGGTCTGAGAAATGTCCTGAACGGCTCGACGCGAGAGTTCGTAGAGCCGGCTGTCGCTGACGGCTGCGATGGTCGCCTGCCGCGGTTCGTCGCTCAGCAGGGCCATTTCCCCGAAAAAGTCGCCTGCCCGGAGCGTGGCGACGCGTCTTCGGAGCCGACCGGCTCGCTCGACTTCAACACTCAGGACGCCGCGCGCCACCAGAAACAGGCTGGTTCCACTCTGCCCCTGGCGAATCACGGTTTCGCCCGCCAGCAGCGTTCGGGGCGATACTCGTGCCAGCAGCCGCGTCACATCCTCGGGTCGCAGCTGATGGAACAATGGGACTCGGGTCAGGAGCTCCCTGGGATCGGGTTCCAACTCGCGGATGTGCTGGCTCATCAGCTCGCGCTGTGTCGTCTCAACGGCCTGCCGGGCTTCTCGCGCCAGCAAGACAGGAACCGCGCCCAATCCCGCCAACCCTTCGACGGCATCCGCCTCCCCATCGAGGGCAATCCGCAGAGCTGCCCGCTGCTGGACGGCCGAGACGTATTCGGGGAAGTGCTCGGCGATCGAGTCCATCCGCTTCTGGGCCTCCAGTTCGCGAGTCCCGTAGAAGTCACGAAGCTCTTCCTCGAGCCGCGGCTCTGCTCCGCTCAGGGCCGCCAGACGCTGCATCGCCGTCGCCACCCGCCGGCTGGCTTCGAGCTGAGCGAAGTCGTGTTCGTACTTGGCTGCCAGTGCTCGAAGGCGATGACGCTGTACCAGGCGGTTGGACGGCGAGATCCTTTCCACTATCCCGAAGAGGAACGCCGCCGTGCGAACTTCCAGCGGCATGATAGTGGTGGATGCGCCCGGGGGGTTGCCCTGCGCCAGGGCATCGCGTTGCAGATCCAGTTCCAGTTCGAGTTCGTGAAGGACCGCTTCCGAAATCGAGCCATGATCGAACAGCCTCCGATAGGTCGTCTTCTCGACCGTGAGCGCCTCCGACCACAACGCCGCACGCGCCTCCCAGTCCCGGCCCTCGTCCCTCAGCCGTTTCAGGTCCTCCTGAACCTGCCGCGCATCCTCTTCGTATCGCCGGTGCAAATCACGCAGTTGCGAACGCGAGTAGTGCCCCGTGGACTCCAACTCGGTCAAGCGCTGTGCGGCCTCCTGCTTGGCCGCCAGCTGGGCCTGGGATCGGGCCAAGCGTTGAACCAAGCTGGGCCGGTTGAGTCCCAGGACCGAGATCAGCGGCCCCATGGTCAAGCCTCCGGTGAGCAGCGTGAAGAGGACGACGCCCACCGTCAGCGTGATCACCAGCTCGCGATGGGCAAAGTCGGCGGAGAGGCTCAAGGCCAGCGCCAGCGCGACCGCTCCCCGCAAGCCGCCCCAATAGAGCACTCCCTGGTACCGCCTGTCGATGGATCCCGTCCCTGGAAGCCTGCTCACGAGAGGAACCAGCCCGAAAACCACCAGCGCCCTTGCCACCAGGATTGCCACAATCGCCCAGCCCAGCGGACCCGGATCCTGGAGGAGGGCCGCCAAGTCGATGCTCATGCCTACCAGCAAGAAGATCAGGCTGTTGGCCACGAAAGCGGCGTATTCCCAGAACTGGTGGAGGTAGTGTCGCACCTGGGGGGAAAAGCGGGTCGAGCCCAGGGTCCCGACCACCGCACCGGCACCGACTGTCGCCATCACTCCGGACACGTGCAGGTAGTGATCGGCCAGGATGAACGCAGCGTAGGCCACTACGGTGGAGAGCGCCACCTCCACGAGGGGCTCCTGCTGGGCCACAGCGATGGATCGCACCATCAGGTACCCGATCAGCAACCCGATGAGGACTCCACCGGCCGACACGACCAGGAAGTCCGCGGCACCCCGTCCGAGCATCCCCAGGCCGATCCCTCCGCCCGCCAGCACGGCTAGTATGATTTGGAAGAGCACGATGGCGGTGGCGTCGTTGAACAGACTCTCCCCTTCCACGAGAATGGCCAGCCGCTTGGGTGCTCCCAGCTCTTTGAAGAGGGCCACCACCGCCACCGGATCCGTGGCCGAGATGAGGGCTCCGAACAGCAACGCCGGCCCCAGGGGCAGGTCCGTTCCGAGAGTCACCACCCCCCCGACCAGGGCCGTGGACAGCAGCAAGCCGGGGACCGCCAAAGCGATCACTGGCGCCAGGTTCTTGGCCAGGAGACGGCTGTCCAGGTTGAATGCCGATTCGAAAATCAGGGTGGGCAGAAACACGAACAGGATGATCTCCGGCGAGAGTTCCACCGAACGGAGAACCTCCGCCGCCGCCACCTGCCTGGCCAGATACCCCACCCCCAGCCCCACAAGGACGAGGCCCACCGTGTAGGGGAAGCGAAGCCGCCTCGCCAGGATGGCAGCCAGGGCGGCCACTAACAATAAACCCACTACGGCGACGACCGTGTCGACGATGGCAGCGTCGTGCATTTCCCGCTCCCCTCCGGATCGCCCGGGATTGTCCAGAGTCGGCCCAGCCGAAGGTGTTCCCAGAGAATACCGGCTCGAACCGCAAAAGGATACCGGTCGATCGGGAGAGCAGCAGAGTGAGTCCAAGACCTTGGCGTCAGTTGGCAGGTGGAAGAGACCTGAGAGACTTACGCCCTACTCCCCATCTTCGACCCTACGTCTTCGACTCGAGTGGCCGGCGGCACACCACGACCAGGTCAGCGCTGGAGGCTCGGGAGTAGCCGCCGCCCTGCATGTCTCCGCCGATGAATTGGACTTCGAAGCCGGTTTGGCGAAGCAGCGGGGTCAGCTCCGATCGTTTCCAGCCTCGCAGATCGACGGCTTTTGACTTGACGACTTCCAGGCACGGCTCTCGGTCAGGGTGGAAGCGCAGGGTGCAGGGACAGAAGCGCACACGCCCGTCCGGCTCCAGCTCCATCAATCGCAGAAAAACGATTTCCCCTCCCGAATCGCCCCTTCGGAAGTTCAAGGGCAAATATCGAATCTGCTGATCGAAGATGCGTTCGTAGTTCAGGATCTGGAGGAGAAAGATGCCCCCCGGGAGGAACAACTGCCACAAGTCGGACAAGAATCTCATCAATTCCGCCTGCTCGGTCGTGTGAACCAGAGTATTGCCCAGGCAAATTGCGCCTCCAAAGCGCCCGGTGACAGTCCGCCCCAGTCGACGCAGGTCAGCTTCCAGGAACTCGAGGTTCTCGGGCAACGGGTCCTGCCCTGCCGCCTCCAGCATGCTTGCGGACCGGTCCACGCCCAGCACGCGATAACCCTTGCTGGCCAGGAAGCGGGAATGCTCTCCGGTACCACAGCCCAGGTCGAGCACCGCTTGTTCGGGAGCCTGAGCGAGAGTCTTCAGCAGAAATGGAGACTCCCGGCGGATCCGCTCCGGCCAGGCCACCACTCTCCGGTAGTCCACGCGCGAATACTGGTCCAGCTCGTTGTCCTGATCCATCGACTCCACTCCTCGCCGAGCATTCTACCCCCAGCTGGGCCCGCCGTCTCCCTGGCAGTCCTTTGAGAATTGCCCTGTCCCCAGTTCGGGGGGGGTGCGGTCGGATACGGTGGAAACTGTCCTGCAAAAACTTACCCTGTCCCCACTCCGCCGTCCGCGCAAAACTTGCCCTGTCCCCAGCTCGGAAAGTCTCCCTGGCAGTCCTTTGAGAATTGCCCTGTCCCCAGTTCGGGGGGGGTGCGGTCGGATACGGTGGAAACCGTCCTGCAAAAACTTACCCTGTCCCCACTCCGCCGTCCGCGCAAAACCTGCAAAACTTGCCCTGTCCCCAGCTCGGAAACTGTCCTGAGAATTGCCCTGTCCCCGGGATGAAAGCGGCTCTGAAATGAAAGGTTGGCCTGTCCACACTTCGCCAAGCCTGCCGTTGTCTCCACTTCGCCCTCCTCACTTCGCCTTTGCCAAAGTTGCCCGGTGGAAAGCGCCCCGTCCCCAGCTCGAACCTACCCAGCTCGAAGCGAAGGTTGCCTGTCCCCGTGTGTCCCTGGGTGCGGTGAAAAACACCCTGCAAGAGTTGCCCTGTCCCCACTTCGGCGTCCGCGCACTTGCCCTGTCCCCACTTCGCCGTGCGTCCTGGAACTGTCCTGCCAAAGTTGCCTTGTTCCCGGAGAGGGAGGAGGTCCACGGGGCGAATATCGGTCCAGTGGATCTCTCTCTTCGTTCCCCCACTTCCCCGTCCCCACCTCGCCGTCCTTGCCAGAGGTTGCCCTGTCCCCACTTCGGTGGGATGAGGGGATGAGATGAAGACCGCTCTGAGAAAGTTGCCCTGTCCCCAGTTCGCCAGCCGCCCCAAGTTCGCCAGCCTGTCCTGGAAACTGTCCTGGAAACTGTCCTGCGAAAGTTGCCCTGTCCCCGGTTTCGCTGTACCCGGATGCGGAAAGCGCTCACGGAGCCGATGCAACTGATAAGATGAGTCGATCGAACCGGCTGGATCATCTGGTGGGAGAAGGAGAAAGAATGCCAAGACTGACGGTGGACGGATTTGGGAGCGTCGACGTCCCGCAGGGGAAGCGGCTGGTGCTGGCAGTCGAGCAGGACGCAGAGGTCGACATTCTGCACGCCTGCGGTGGAAACGCCCGATGCACGACTTGCCGGGTGGAGTTCATCGCCGGCGAACCCGAGAAGATGACCCGGGCGGAGCGCGAGCGCTTGCAGCAACGGGGACTGGAGGGCGTCCGGCTGTCCTGCCAGATTCTCTGCGAGCAGGACATGACGATCCGGGCCGTCAGCCGCCTGCATGGCAGCGGCCGGCCCGACCCGGGGCCCCCTCCCGAAGAGCACATCACGCCCGAGCCGGAGTGGACGACCCGCGACTGATTGTCGTGGGTCGCTGCGGGCGATTCCCAGCCTGCCGGAAAAATCCCAGCCGGGTGACGAACGTCGTGAAGGAAGTCCCGAGGTTCGATCGGCTGCGCTTCAGGGTCGCGGACTCTCGGTCGCTCCGTCTCGTCAGCGCGCCACTCCCGGCGCACCGCCCTCGCTCCCCGCATGAAAGAGGTCCGGGCCGTGCCAGCCGTCACGGAGTGCCGGCAAGGCCCCGGCGCCTATTTCTGAACGGCGTTGCCGGCGTTGACCCGGCCCTTGCTGAAGAGGCTGTCGGCGCCTTTCTTGCCCAGGTCGTCGGCGGTGTTCTTCAGGATCGTCTTGAGCTGTCCGGCATTCTTGCTCCCGCCGTGTTTACCGTCCACGAGCGCGGCCACGCCCGACACCAACGGCGCCGAGAAGCTGGTGCCCGTCCCATTGAAGAGATAGCTGGACGAACCACAGCCGAAGAAGAGACTGAAGGTCGAACAGACCGAGACGATGCCGTCCTGTCCAAAGGCGGGGAGAACACAGCCGGGCAGCGGGATCTGCGGCGAACCGGGAGTGCTGTCGCCTCCACCCGCACCCACCAGGGCGCCGGAGAGCCCGTGGTTCGAGTAGCCGGCCAGGTTACCATCGATGTCACCGGCCCAAGCGCTGATGCCCGACCCTGACTGGGCAGGGACGCTGGTGAAGTTGCCGTCCTTGTCCAGGTCCGCCCCGTTGTTTCCCGCCGACGAAACGACCAGGACCCCCTGCGACCCGGCGAAGTTGACGGCCTTGTTCAAGGCGGCCACCAGGGGTCCGGCGCCCGGCAGATTCTTGGGAAAATAGGCCCCCAGGCTCATGTTGATCACCTCGACTCCCGGCACCGTGGAAGCGTACAGGATTCCCGCGATCACGTCGGCGAAGCTTCCGCTCCCCAGGCAGCTCAGCACTTTCACCCCGACAACCGTTGCGTCGGGCGCAATGCCTGTCACCCCGAAGCCATTGGCAGCCACGACTCCCGACACTAAGGTGCCGTGAAAATCGAAGTCGAAGAAGGTGCTTACGTCGGGCACGAACAAGTCGCAGATCGTCGGGGAGCTGAGAAAGCTGGCACTGTTCGCCACGTCGATGCGCCCCACGAGATCGGAGTGAGTGGGATCTGTCCCGCTATCCAGGACAGCCACTTTGACACCCTGCCCGAATTCACCCATGCTCCAGGCCCCGGGCCCATTCGCTTGCGACATGTTCCACTGACACGGGTAGAAGAAGGCGCTGGTGGGCGGGACGACGTGACCCGCGGTTCCCGGCGCCGCCGGGGCCGACTCGACCTCCAGGCCGTCTGGGCGGGGAACCCATTGCACGATCACGTCGCGCGTGCAGCCTACGACTTCCGGGTAGCTCTCCATGATCTCCCCGAAGCTCGGGTCACTGGAACGAGCCACCGCCAGATTGATTTCCGGGTGCGCCCGATACAGGGTCCCGCCGGCGGCAGCCACCATCTGTGCCAAGTCGTCGGGCATCTGGCCGCGGGTCTCAATCAGGTACAAGTCCGTTGGCTCTTGTGCCATCAGAGAACCCGCCAGAACGAACAACACCAAAACCATCAACAGAGAATCCAAACGTCTCGTTGTCCACCCTCCCTTGGTGAGCGTGTGCGGTGCGTCAACTGCATCTCGGGCTGAACCCTCTTTTCAACCCGAGCGCTGGAGATTGGTATCTCGGCAACCGCCAATCTTGAAGATGTTGCAGGCTATCAAGCTCCGCGAACCGGGTCGGGACTCCTGGTTGGCATCGGTGGG
>JBFKLX010000211.1:0-9603 GCA_041630155.1 Acidobacteriota bacterium | reverse complement strand
CGGCCGGCAGGGAGAGGGCTTCCTGCGGCTCTCCTTTGCGGGATCGAGGGAGACGCTGGAGCTAGGGCTCGAGCGCCTGGAGAAGGGGCTGTCAAGACTGCGTCCGTCAGCCTGACCGGCGCTGGAGTGCGGCGGAGATTCCCCCCGACGCTCTTCTTTCCGGGGCAGCTTCGACCAGTCTGGTAGCACGGCTTCCGGTGAAAGGACGCTCGCGGCGTTCGATGCCACTATAATGCCTGCTATGAATAGTAGTCCGATCATCACGTTCACGAGCGACTTCGGCACACGCGAATATTATGTGGGGGCTGTAAAAGGCGTGATCTTGAGCGGCTGTCCCGAAGCCAAGATCGTCGATATCAGCCACAGCGTACAGTCCCATGACGTGCTGGAAGGGGCATTCACAGTGGCCTGTGCCTACCAGTACTTTCCTCCCCGCACGATTCACCTGGTAGTGGTGGACCCCGGGGTGGGTTCCTCCCGTCGCGTGTTGATCGCAGACGCCACCGAGCAACGCTTCGTGGCACCCGACAACGGCGTGCTGTCGCTGATCCTGGAATCGGGTGAAATCAGCCGCGTCATATCCGTCGAAGCGGATCACTATTACCGCCAGCCCGTCTCTCCGACCTTCCACGCAAGGGACGTGTTCGCACCGATCGTGGCCCAGGTGGCGCGGGGAATCGACCCCACGCGCCTGGGGCCGGAGATCAAAGACTTCGTCTTCCTCAACCTCCCACCTGTCAAGCAGGGCAACGGCGTTTTGGAAGGCATCGTCCTGCACGTAGACAAGTTCGGCAACCTGATCACCAGCATCGGCCCCGAGGATCTGAAGAAGGCGGCCGGGTCCGAGGCTGGCCCAGCGGGGTTGACCATCGACGGCCACGAGATTCAGCGGCAAGTCCGCTTCTTCGGTGAGGGCGAGGGGGAGGAGTTGTTCTACCTGGTCGGCAGCACCGGGCGCTACGAAGTAGCAGCGAACCGAAAGGCCGCGGCCCAGATTCTGAACGCGCGCCGGGGCATGAAAGTAACGCTGCGTATCGGAGCCGGCGAGGCCGGCCAACGCTGATGTACTCGAACAAGGTGCGCCAGCTGGTCGCTGAACTCCCCAATCACGGGCAGTTGGACCATCCCACCCATGCGGCCCGACGCGACAACCCGGTCTGCGGAGACGTCCTTCGGCTGACCTTGCGCGTCGAGGGCGGAGTGGTGCGGGAGGTGGGATACGAGGCCCAAGGGTGTCCGGCGGCGCTGGCCTGCGCAGCCGCCCTCTCACTATTCTGTCCCGGGCAGCAGGTCGAACGCTGTCTGCAGTTCCAGGCGGCGGATCTGGTCCAGTTCCTGGAAGGCCTGCCCTCTCACAAACTCCATGGGGCGGATTTGGCCCTGGAGACGCTGAGGGCCGCACTCCTCCAACCGGCGGACTGATCCGGCGGCCAGTCCTGCCAATCGAGCGCCTCGCCCGCCGGGCCGTGAATTCAGGCTGGGACCCCTCGCCATCTCAAGAAGAGGAACACTTCGCGATTCCCTTTGGCTCCGGGGACCGGTGAGGGTATCTCCTGGACGACTTCGAAACCGCATTCGCGGGCAAACGCTACGACCCGTTCCACCACACGCTGCCGCACCTGGGGATCACGGATGACCCCGCCCGGCTCGACTTCCTCCCGCTCTGCCTCGAACTGAGGCTTGACCAGCGCCAGAATCTCCAGGGGTCCGAACCGTTTCAGTGGGGGGAGGATCAGACGCAGCGAGATGAACGAGAGATCGATGGCGACCAGATCAGGCGCCTCCTCGAGCTGATCCGGGTGAAGGTGGCGAACGTTGACCTTCTCGCGAACTACGACCCGCGGATCCTGTCGCAGTTTCCAATCCAGCTGTCCCTGACCCACGTCGAAGGCGTAGACTCGGCGCGCCCCTCGTTGCAGCAGGCAGTCCGTGAAGCCTCCGGTACTCGAGCCCAGATCGAGGCAGATCTTGCCGCCGGCGTCGGCGCCCGAGCTGGCCAGCGCACCCTCCAGCTTGAGGCCGCCTCGCGAGACGTAGCGAGACAGCGGCTCGACCGCGATTTCAGAATCGACCCCGACCGGCGCACCAGATTTGTCGATCTGCTGCCCGTTGACACGCACCAGGCCGCGCATGATCAGAGCGGCGGCTTGTCTCGGGTCTTCAGCGAGTCCCCTCTCGACCAGCAAGCGGTCCAACCTTTTTCGGAGCATCGCGTTCTCGTCTCGACTTCGAGATTCACCAGGAGGCCGGCAACGCGCTACCCTTCGTCAGAATCGGCGATTCGTGATGAAGCGGGCCAACTGGCGCAGGATCTCTGCTTTGGCTCCCAGGAAACCGAGCTCCCCGACCGCTTTCTCCACCAGGTCCTCGGCAATTCGCCGGCTGGCTTCCAGGCCATAGAGAGCCGGATAAGTGGCTTTCCGGCCGGCCTCATCCTTGCCGGAGCTTTTCCCCAGCTCCTGGCGCGACCCTTCCACATCCAGGATGTCGTCGACCACCTGGAATGCCAGCCCAATGCTCCCGCCGAACGCCGCCAGGCTGCGCCGGGCCTGCTCGTCCGCTTGGGCCAGGATGGCGGCCGATTCGACCGAAGTCTGCAGCAGGGCACCGGTCTTGGCCGAATGAATGTACTCCACGTCCTGGGGCGTGAACTCCTTTCCTTCCATTGTCAGGTCCACCACCTGACCTCCGATCAGGCCGCTGGTCCCCACGGCGCGGGCAATCCGATGAATCACCCGCAGGCGCGTCCCTTCCGATTGACGGTCGCCGGGGATTTCGGCCAGCACCTGAAAAGCCAGGGTCAACAGGCCGTCCCCGGCCAGGATGGCGATGGCCTCTCCAAACTTCCGGTGTAGGGTGGGCATGCCGCGACGAAGATCGTCATTGTCCATGGCGGGCAAGTCGTCGTGGATCAGGGAATACGTGTGAATCATCTCCAGAGCACAGGCCAGGTGGATCAACCGGTCGAACTCTCCCCCCAGGGCTTCGCCGGTCGCCAGGGAAAGGATCGGGCGGAGGCGTTTTCCGCCGGCAAAAACACTGTAGCGCATCGCCTGGTGAACGGCCGGCGGATGCGTCTCCTCTGCAGGCAGAAACTGGTCCAGATAGTCGTCGACCACAACCTTCCGGCGGGACAGGTACCGGCGGATGTCGAGTTCTCTAAGTTGACTCTTCAAGCGTCTCCTCGCCTTCACTCTCCTGGTAAGGCGTTTCCACCAGTTTTCCCCGCGGGCCTGCCAGCAGGATCTCCACTTTGCGTTCCGCTTCGTCCAGTCTAGCGGAGCAGAACTGGGAGAGTTTGACCCCTTCCTCGAACAACTGAATGGCCTTCTCGAGCGCCACCTCCCCCTTTTCCAGTTCCGCAACGATCTTTTCGAGCCGTTTCAGAGCGTTTTCGAAGTCTTTGTATTCCATTCAGTCCTGCTCCTTGCGTGCCGTGAAGCTGCCACCCGAGACCCGGACGCCGAGCCGTTCGCCCGCCTTCACCTGGGACGGCTCCCGCACCACCTTGCGGCGGGGGTCCGTGACGATGGCGTAGCCGCGGTCCAGGACGGCCAGCGGAGAGAACGCATTCAGCTCACGTGCCAAGCCGGTGGTGCGCTCGCGCAATCGTTCCAGCCTTCGAACGACGGCCCCTTCCAGATCCCGATTGGAGCGCCGCAATCGTTCTCGCCAGTGTTCCAGGTGCTGGGGAAGCGTTTTGGCCAGCCGGCCCTGGAGCTCGTCCCAGCGCTGCAGGTAGACGCGCAGCCGGGTCTCTGCATCCACGAAGGCACGGCTCGCTGCCAGCCGCTGCAGCCGCGTGCGCTTCCCGTGCAGCTGCAGCCTGACGGTCTGCGCCAGACGCCTGGTGAGGCCGACCAGTTGACCCTGCAACTCGCGGCGAGCGGCGGACACGATTTCGGCCGCCGCCGATGGGGTCGGGGCGCGAAGATCGGCCACGAAGTCCGCGATGCTGAAATCGGTTTCGTGGCCCACGGCTGAAATGACCGGCTTTTCGGAGGCGGCGATGGCCCGAGCGACGGTCTCCTCGTTGAAGGCCCACAGGTCCTCGAGCGAGCCCCCCCCACGGGCCACCAGGATGACGTCCACGTCTGCGCGCCCGCTCAGGTACCGAATGCCCCGGGCAATCTCGGGTGCGGCCCCCGGGCCCTGAACGCGAGCCGGGAAGATCAGAACGTGCAGGCGGTCGTTGCGGCGCTCCAGGACGCGCAGAACGTCGTGCAACGCAGCCCCGGCCGGAGACGTCACCAGGCCGATCCTGGACGGCAGCCTGGGCAAGGGTTTCTTGCGTTCGGGGGCGAACAGTCCCTCCGCCTGAAGCTTGGCTTTCAGCTGCTCGAACGCCGCTTGCAGGGCGCCCGCGCCCAGTGGCTCCAGCAGGTCGACGACCAGCTGGAACTCGCCGCGGGGAGGATAGACCGAGACCGAGCCTCGGGCGATCACCTGCATTCCGTCCTCGGGCTCGAAGCGCAGGTAACTCGCCGCCAGGCGAAAACAGACGGCGCGGATCTGCGCCTGGCGATCCTTGAGCGTGAAATAGCAGTGCCGCGACGCGGCCCGCTTGAAATTGGAGATTTCCCCCTGCACCCACACGTCCCGGAAACGTGATTCCAGTTCGAAACGAATCTCGGAGACGATCTGCGAGACGGTGCGAACCCGCCGCTCCTCGAACCTGTTCCGTCCCGGTTGCCGCATTTTGAGCCGCCTTCCTCGAACCCGGCCAGGGCTGCCGAAGCCGGGCCGGGCTGGTGCAATTCTACAGTAGAGGAGTCAGGAGGAATGGACCGAGCAGTGAAACTCCCTCTCGCCGAGCCGGTTCAGAAGATTGCCTGTCCGACGATTCCCCGGGCCTGCCGGTCCAGCCTGGGCAAAAGACCCGAATTTGCCAGGGACCGCAAACCTTGGCTACCATGTTAAGCCCAATGGCTTGGTTCAAGAGGGAGAAGACACCTCTGCAAGCGCCTTCCGAAGAAGAACGACGTGTCCGCACCGAGGGACTCTTCACGAAGTGCGTGGAATGCAAGAGCATCATCTGGAAGAAGGACCTGGAGGCCCACCTGTCCGTTTGCGGCCGCTGTGGATACCACTTCAAGGTCGACGCGCCTACGCGTCTCAGCCAGCTCTTCGACGACGGCCGCTACAGGGAGTTCGACGCTCATCTGCGCTCTTCCGATCCCCTGCAGTTTCACGACAGTCGTTCCTATACGAAGCGGCTGGAGCAGGCCCGGGAGGCGACCGGCGCCAACGAAGCCGTCATCAATGCGGAAGGCGAGCTGTGTGGCATTCCGATCGTCTGCGCCTGCATGGAATATCGCTTCATCGGCGGCAGCATGGGCAGCGTGGTCGGGGAGAAGATTACTCGCGCCATCGAGCGCAGCCTCGCCACCCGCAAGCCGCTCCTCATCGTCTCATCCAGCGGAGGGGCGCGAATGATGGAGGGGGTCCTGTCGCTCATGCAGATGGCCAAGATCAGCGCTGCCCTGGCCCGGCTCGATCAGGCCTCGGTGCCCTACATTTCTTTACTGACCGACCCCACCACCGGTGGAGTCACGGCCAGCTTCGCCATGCTGGGCGACTTGAACATTGCCGAGCCCAAGGCTCTCATCGGTTTTGCCGGACCCCGCGTGATCGAGCAGACCATCCGCCAAACCTTGCCGGACGGGTTCCAGCGCAGCGAGTTCCTGCTGGAGCATGGCATGCTGGACGCTGTGGTACCACGCGCCGAGTTGCGCGACACCATCGCCGACTGGCTGGGGTTCATGACTCCAGCAATTCCCTGAGGTTTCTGAGCCGAGCCGAACCAATCTCGCGGGAGGCGGCGGCTGCCGGGGTCTGCGCTTCGCGACCGATCCGGGTCGTCTCACATACTGAACAACCGGGCCGGCAGGCGCCTCGGAAGGCAGCCCCTTAGATGATCGTTGGATGACCGGGATGAACTATCGAGACTGCCTGGATTATCTGAACCGCTTGGGCAACGAAGTGCTCACCATGAAGCTGGGGTTGGAGAACATCCAACGCCTTCTGGCCCTCCTGGGGCACCCCCATCTCAGTTGTCCTTGCATCTTGATCGCCGGCACCAACGGAAAGGGCTCGACCGCGCGATTTCTGGCAGCCCTGCTCCACTACAGCGGCTATCGGACCGGATTGTACACTTCACCCCACCTGGTGGATCTGCGGGAGCGCATCGCCGTGGATGGCCAACTCGTGTCCCCGGGCGACTTCGCGGCTGCCTTCAGCGAGGTCACCGAGGCAATCAGCCGGTTGGCAGCGTCTCATCATCCCACCTATTTCGAGACTCTGACAGCAACCGCCTTCCTGAGTTTCGCTCGCCAGGAGGTCGAAGTCACGGTACTCGAGGTGGGTCTGGGAGGCCGGCTGGACAGCACCAACGTGGTGCTGCCGCATCTATCCATCATCACCCCCGTTGCCCTGGACCACACCCAGGTCCTGGGTGACACCCTGGAGCAAATCGCCGGAGAGAAAGCCGGAATCATCCATCCTGACCGCCCTGTCTTGCTGGCCCCTCAGCATCCGGCTGCCGGCAAGGTCCTGGAAGAAAGGGCCAGGCACCTTCAGGCACCGCTGCATCACCTCGATCTCGCGGAGGTGAGCGGGCTCGAATCGGCGGGCGGGTGCTACACGTTCCGGTTCCGAGGTCAGTCTTTCCAGCTGGCTTTGCCGGGGCGACAACAGGTCGAGAACGCCGCTCTCGCTCTCCGGGCTGCAGAGTTGCTCGGGCAGCGAGGCCTCCAATTCCGCCGGGAGCGGATGGGCGAGGCGATCGCTGCACTCGAGCCTTACTCGGTCCTCCGCCCTTTGGAAGACTCTCCGCTCCTCCTGATCGACGGGGGACACAATCCGGCGGCCGCGGAACGGCTCCGCGAGTTCCTCCTCGAGCATACCCGGACTCCCCGTCATCTGGTGCTGGGAATGATGCGGGACAAGCAAATCGAAAGCGTGGGAAGCATTCTGGCGCCCTGTTTCGACCGGGTGTTCCTGACCCGCATCGACTCCCCCCGGGCAGCCACCCTGGAGCGACTCCAAGAGGCGATTCCTGAAGGGATTGCCATACCGGATCTCTGGGAGGCGCTGGAGGCGGCCCGCCCGGGGGCCGAGACAGTCGTCGTCACTGGTTCCTTCTACCTGGTGGGAGAAGTCGCCGGCCGCCTCGCCGGCACACCCCTGCGTTTCTGGCCTCCCCCGCGTAAATCCCTGGTTTCCGAACCGCACTAGGGCCGGCTCGCGAAGATCCTCTTGCCTGAGCGGGGGCATACGGAGAGAATGTCACAGCAATGCACGGGGCGACTTTTGTCACTGATCTGGCGATGGTCTTGGGTGTGGCAGCCCTCACCAGCGTGCTGGCGCGTCTGCTACGACAGCCGACCATCCTGGGATACCTGATCGCGGGCCTGATCGTCGGGCCCTACATTCCCATTCCCCTGTTCGCCGACGCCGAACGCGTACAAGCCCTGGCCGAATTCGGAGTGATTCTGGTCATGTTCGCGATCGGCCTGGAGTTTCGCATCGCCAAGTTTCTGCGCGTGCTGCCCTTTGCCGGCCTGACCGGACTCGTGCAGATCAGTTTTCTGCTCTGGTGCGGTTTTTCGTTGGGGCGGCTGCTGGGCTGGGGAACCGTGGAGTCTCTGTTCTTGGGAACTGGCATCGCCATTTCCAGCACGATGGTGGTGAGCCGGGTCTTCGACCAGCGACCCGTCAGCGAAGACATCCGGCAGTTCGTCCTGGGCGTGCTGATCATACAGGACGTGGTCGCCATCGCGCTGATCGCCGCAATGACGGCGGTGGCGGCCGGGGGCGGACTGGCACAGGAGGAGTTGGCTGCCGTTGTGGGGCAACTGGGCGTCGTACTGATCGCGATGCTGGGCCTGGGGCTCCTGGTCTTTCCCCGGGTGGTTCGGGCAGTGGCTCGCCTGGAGAGTTCGGAGATCCTGGTGGTCGTTTCCGTCGGACTCTGCTTCGGGACCGCTCTTCTGGCCGAGAAATTCGGGTATTCCGTCGCGCTGGGGGCCTTCATTGCAGGCCTGTTGGTGTCCGAATCGGGGCGAGGGGGGGATGTCGAGCGTTTGATCGAGCCTCTCCGGGACATCTTTGCCGCGACCTTCTTCGTCTCGATCGGTATGACCGTCGACCCGAGCGAGGTCTGGTCCAATTTGCCCATCTCGCTGGTCGTCTTTGCCGTAGTGGTCTTGGCACAACTGCTCAGTGTCTCTCTGGCCGGAATCATCTCCGGTCACGGCCTGCGCCGAGCCATGATGTCCGGGCTGTCCCTGGGGCAGATTGGGGAGTTCGGTTTCATTCTCGCAGCGATCGGCATCAGCGCGGGGGCGGCTCCGGGGTCGCTCCAGCCGATCCTGGTCACCGTGGCAGTGCTGACGGCGTTCACGACCTCTCTGCTGCTCGGAATGGGAGACCGAATCGTCCGGCAGACGGACCGGTTGCTGCCCAAACGCCTCCAGCACCTGCTGAGCCTCTACGAAGACTGGCTGGAGCGTTTTCGCGGGCGGCCGGCGGAAGTCCGGGTCGGCAAGCCCGTGCATCGCGCGCTGCGGGCTTTGGCGTTCGACGCTGTGGCCATCACCGGGCTGCTGGCGATCTCGCTGCTCTGGCGGCCGCGGGCCTCTCAGTGGCTCGTCGAGTCTCTGAACCTGCCGGTGCGGGAAGCCCGCTGGGGCATCGAGCTGGCCCTGGTCCTGCTGCTGCTCCCGTTCCTCTACGCGCTGTTCCGAAACACCCTGTCTCTGTCGCGCCTGGTGGGAGATTCGATTCTGGCCCGCAGCGCGGCAGGCAGCTCAGCAGCCGGGATCGCAGTCCGAACGCTTCGAGGCATGGTCACGCTCGGAGTCCTGATCGGGGTGGGAGCGCCCATGACCGCCCTGCTGCGCCCGCTCACCGGAGGCTTCTACGGTGCTGCACTCCTGGCCGGCCTGGGCGCGGCCCTGGTGGTCTTTCTCTGGCGAAGCGCCGGGGCCATGGAGCGAGAGTTCCAGTCGGGCGCCGAGCAGATTGCCGAGATGCTGGCCCGCCAGTCGGGCCAGGAAGAACCTGAATCCCTCAACGACCCGACGTTGCTGCCCGGGCTGGATTCGGTCGTCCAGGTTCGCATTCCCCCAAGTGCGCAATCGATCGGTAAGAGCCTGTCTCAGCTGGAAGTGCGCGCTCGTACCGGCGCCACTGTGCTGGCCATCCAAAGGGGTGAGGCGAAACTACTTCTACCCACTGGAAGAGAGAGCCTTCAGCCGGGCGACACGCTGGCCGTGATTGGAACCGGGGACTCGATCGCCCGGGCCCGGCAGATGCTGACCGAGGCGGCCCCGCCGGAATCGGCTTGAACAAGGCCTCGACACCCGCTGGAGTCACTCGATCTCGTAGAGGATCACCCCTGCGTTGACGGTGTCGCCCTCCGAGAGACGGCAAGCTCTCACTCTGCCGCTCTTGGGGGACTTGAGTTCGTTCTGCATCTTCATGGCCTCGATGATGGCCAGGCCGTCTCCGGCTTCCACCGCATCGCCTTCCTGTTTGATCACCCGGATCACCTTGCCCGGCATCTGGGCCTTCAGGACGGCGATACCATCCTGCTCTCGT
>JBFKLX010000210.1:0-9751 GCA_041630155.1 Acidobacteriota bacterium | reverse complement strand
CGCCCGAGACCCCCGTGCGCCCGAAGGGTTGCGGGCGAGCCCCCAGGTGCCCGGCGCCTCGGAGCAGGGTGGCCCACTCGGTTTCCGGGGGCCGGCTGCTGCTTCGAAACGCCCGCAACATACGTTGCTGTATTTGTGGATCGGGGTACTAAGGGAGCTTTCATCCCACATCTCTCTGTGTCGGGTGAGGCTGAGTGTCGGATCACCGGTGTCCAGCCGCCCTCGCCAAGACCACGCGAGCGTATAATCCAGGGTCAGCCGGGTCAAGCCCTTGAACGGCCGGTGCTTTTCCGACAAGATGAGCGCAGGGCGAGGGCAGCGCGCGGCCTCGAGGAACCAATCGCAGAGCAAAGGCTAGGAACGATGAATCTCCTCTGGAAGCTGTTGGGCGGGAGCTCTTCCGAGTCGGTGGACACCGGTCACGGAGAAACCGAGACCGTTCGTAAGATCGTCCGAAAACTAGATCAGCTGCCTCCCGACGAAGCACGTCATGTTGCAGCCTTTGCCTACACACTGGGGCGAGTCGCTCACGCCGATCTCGAGATCACCGACCACGAAACCGAGGTGATGGAGCGGATCGTCATGGAGCAGGCGGGGCTTCCGGCAGAACAAGCCATACTGATCGTACAAATGGCCAAGTCTCAGAACAAGCTGTTTGGCGGCACGGAGAATTTCCTGGTGGCAAAGGAGTTCAACAAGATTGCAACTCGGGAGCAGAAGCTGGCGCTCCTGCGTTGCCTGTACGCCGTCTCCTCTTCCGACGGGTCGATCACGGTCGTGGAGGACAACGAGATTCGCCAGATTTCACGGGAATTGCTGCTGGACCACCGGGACTTCATCAACGTCCGCCGGGAGTATCGTGAATACCTGTCGGTCCTGAAACAACGCAAAGCCAAGCGGGAGAAGAGGTGACCCGAGCCAGACGTCGGAGGGAACCATCGGCCGGGTTCCCGCGTCTCAGAGTTTAATCGGCGACGACTGGAGGATCGAGATGAGACGAACGTGGTTGACGCTTCCCATTTTGGTATTGGTTCTGACCCTTCCGGCGGCCTGCTCAACCATCGAGGAGACGATGGTCTCGGCCCTACTCCGAAATTATGTCTCCGCGCAGGAGGCACTGGCGGCGGATGATCCGCAATCAGCCCGGCTGGCTCTGAACGCACTGGCGACAGAAGGCGATCCGGAGATCAGCCAGGTGGCGCTCGCGGCCGCGCAATCCGAGGACCTCGAGACCATTCGGAAGAAGTTCAAGGAGTTATCGGCGAGCCTCGAGAAGGGCGAACTCCCCCAAGGCTACGTCGTAGCTTTTTGCCCCATGGCGGACGAGGGAAACGGGGCGACTTGGGTGCAGAAAGAAGGCGAGATCAAGAATCCCTACTTCGGCACCGAAATGCTCTCGTGTGGCGAAGTCAAGGAGCGCGGGAAGTAGCAGGCGAGTTCCGTTCGGAGTCAGCCGGCCCATGGCCGAAAGCAATGCTGACCCGAAAACTCAAACTCGATCGCCACTCAGACGAGGGGATCGGAAACCGGGGGTGTGCTCATGCCGGGCCCAGCGTCCAGAATCCGGATCATTCAAGGGGATATCGTGGAGCAGCGCGTCGATGCCATCGTCAACGCCGCCAACACGACCCTACTGGGGGGAGGGGGCGTGGACGGCGCCATCCATCGAGCCGCGGGCCCCGAGCTGCTCGAGGAGTGTCGGACTCTGGGTGGCTGTGCCACGGGCGATGCCCGGATCACGAAGGGCTATCGCCTGCCCGCTCAGCACGTGATTCACACCGTCGGGCCGGTTTACCGGGATGGCTCCCACGGCGAGGCGGAGAAACTCGCCTCTGCCTATTCTTCCAGTCTGGCCCTGGCCGAAGAGAGCGGATGCCGCGCCGTCGCCTTTCCGTCCATCTCAACGGGAGTCTACCGCTTCCCCATCGAGCAGGCTGCCCGGATTGCACAGTCGACGGTCCTGGAGTGGCTGCGCGATCACGATCTTCCCGAGGAAGTCATCTTCGTGCTGTTCAGCCCCTCCGACCTGGCGGTGTATCAGAAGACCTTCGAAGGAATGACCTGAAATCCGAAGGGTGCGCCGGCCCCACACGGCTTCCTCACTTCGTCAAATCGTCCAGGTAGAGCGGCAGCATCTCCCGCCAGCTGGGCCAGTCGTGGTCGTACTCGTGGCCCCATGGGTCGACTCGGTTGGGAATGCCGCGGGAACTCAGCACTTGGGCCAGGCGCCAGGACTGGTCGGGGTGCTCCCAACGGCCCTTTCCGTAGGCCAGAATGAAGAAGCAGCGGCGCAAATCGTTCAGCTGGTGACCTCCCTCGGGCAGGTTGGGGATGAAGTGCATGGGCGAGGAAAAGTAGAAATCCATGGTGAACCGCCCGTGCATGCTGTTTTCCAGGTCATAGGCGCCGCTCATTGCGACGGCGGCTCGAAAAACGTCTGGGTGTCGAGCCACGCTCGTGACAGCGTTGTAGGCGCCCATCGAGGCCCCGGCGGTGATCACGGAATGAAAGCCTCCACAGTCGTTGAAGATATGGGGCACCAACTCGCGATAGACGAAGCCGTCGAACTGGTTTTGAATCCAGGCTTTGTGTTCCACCGAGTGGCCTTCCATCCAGGTGCGGCCGGCCACGCTGTCGCAGGAATAGACTTTGATCCGGCCGGCCTGGATCAGCGGCCAGACAGATCCCACCAGATGGAAGCGCTCGATTTCTTCCGCGTCGCCTCCCGCGGTGGGAAAGACCAGAACAGGCCTGCCGTAATTTCCCCAGCGAACCACCAGAACATCCCTCTGCAAGCGGCGGGAATACCAGACTGTCCTGTCCTTCATCGACGCTCCTCCCCCTGACGGCGACCAGCAGCTTGGCTTTGCGGTAGAGACAGATCCAACTCGACCGGCCTCACAATGTAACACTTCGGCCCGGTGTCCGATACTCTCACTCGTACATCATCCACAGGGGCCCGGGAAAGAGCCAGGAAAAGGCGTCGCGGCAGCGATCCCTCCAGTTTTCCCAGTTGTGGCCGTCGCGATTCTCCAGGTAGCGAACTTCCATGCCGGTCTTTTGCAGCAGCGGGATCAGCGACCGGTTTTCGTAGATCAGAGACTCGTACATGCCGCAGCTGACGAACACCTTTTCGGACGGCCGGGTGGGATTTCGCCGGAAACGGTTCACGAACTGGGCCACGGGGTCGAACTCGAGGCCTTTCCGGTGCCAGCCGATGTCAGCGAACACGAACGATCCGGACTGGATCAGTAGTCTCCCGAAGGTCCCGGGATACTCGGAAGCCGTGAACAGAGATGCCACCGCCCCGAAACTGGCTCCCATGAGGCCTCGGGCCGCCGGGTCGGGAATCAGCGGAAAACGCTCCTCCAGAAATGGCATCAGCTCTTCGGCCAGGTAGCGAGCGTGCCGGGGGTCGGCGCCATACTCGCGCAACCGGTCGCCCGGCTGGGAAAAGACGGCGATCAGGGGGGCGATTTCAAAGCGGTGGACGAGATTGTCCAGCACGGTCTTCATTTGGGCGTACCGCAAGTAATCCTCGCCGTCATGAATGATCAGCAGGGGATACCGTCGCCGGGCGCGAAAACGAGCCGGGCAGTAGACCCGGAAGAACCGGGCGCCTTTCAACGCCCGGCTCGTCAGGGAGAACTCTTCCAGCGTTCCCTGCCGGGTGGCGGGCTGTTCCAGGGTCCACTCGGGCCGCTCGTAACCCGGGCCCTGGCAGACCGAGTTGGCTCCGAACGGGTCATGAGCCCTGTGTGGATTCAGCGGGTCCAGGATCCACTTCCGGTTGTCTCCGCGCACGACTTCCAGTTTGTATTCCACGCGGGACTCGGCCGGCATCTCCATGTGGAAGTACCAGAGGTCGGTTTCCCCGATGCGATGAAAGGGCTGGGCCGAGGGGAGCCCAAAGATCCAATGCTGCAGCAGTATTTCGTCCGCTTCTCCGCGGTACACGAAAGTGACACCGGAATTCTCCAGAATCGGGAAGGAGTGCTCTCGCAGGAACTCATCGATACGTTTGGCTCCCGGCGCGCGGCCTTTCTTCAGAAGCTTGTCGAGTGCAGGAGTCATAAATGATCTACTCTTTCCAGTCCGCCTCCTCGGCTCATTCTGTAAAGTTCGCCCACTGACCGCCAGCCTTCAGCCGTCCGCTGCAGGAAGGCGCCGTCGTCCATCGGGACGGCGTGCAGAGGATGGAATCTCGAGGCAAAGGAGGAAACCCGGACGGGGTCGGCCAGGCGCAACCTGCTGCGTGCGTGCGGCAAGACCAGCAGTCCTTGGTACAGACCCAGTCCCCGCTCGAGCACCTCCGCGACCCCGGGTCCCTGCGGGGGGTTGTCGTGGAACAGCACGATTCGTTCGCCCATCACCATGGCGCCTCCCGACCAGGCGATCACGGGTTTGTCGCCGATCAGGCGGGCCAAATCGAACAGCCGGAGGCGATTCAGGAGCACCGCCACGTGCCCGCCCGCGACCAGCACAGCCTCGCATCGCGAAAGCAGACGCGAGACCTCTCGTGTCTGTTTGCGCACGGCGGCCCGCTGGCCGGGGCGCCATTCCTCCTCGAACTCCTGGCGAAGCGCGTCCAGCCTGTGCAAGTGATGGTCGTCCAGCTGGCGAACCACTCCGAGAGCGTCGCGCCTCTCCCCCGAGAGAAGACGTTCGTCCCCCTCAGCAGTGGCCAGCCAGCGGGACACTTCCAGATATCGAGACAGCCTCTGGCGATAGTACTGCTGCAGCTCCCGCAGGCGGTTCTGCCGGTAACGATGGGCCTGGAACAACTCGGGGTCGGCTTCGAATATGTCCTCGGTGCGCTGATACAGCTGGAGATGCAACACTTCTCGCCCCAGGTGTTCGCGCAGGGCTTCCAATTCTCCCGCCCGCTCCTGCCAGCCTGCAGTAATGGCACAAACCGTGCCCCCGATCTCGAGCCGTCGCAGGGCCTCGGCGACTCGGGGCTGGTTCGCCTGGGGCCCAAGCAGAATCAGGTCGCGCATGAAGTCCACTATGGTCGGGGATGGGTGGGAGGTTGTCAACGCCCGGCGCAGCCGGCCCGAAACGACTCCGGTTCAGTCCGCAGCGTTTTGGACCCCCCGGAGGTCGGCTCGGTGGGATCGGCTGCGGTACAGGAAGCCGGCTGAACACCCCAGAATCACGGCGTATTCGAGCAGCCTCGCTCCATGCCACCAATTCCGGTCCAACTCGTGGTAATCCACGTAGAAGCTCAGATAGTAGACCGAAGCCATCCCCGAAAGGACCCAGGTAGTGCGCGAGATCACGGTAAAGGGGCGGAGGACGGCCAGAGCTGCCAGCGGAAGGGCGTACCAGGGGAAGGCGGCCGGAAGCAGCAGGAACCAGAGCAGCAGGACCTCCTGCATCCTCTGGATCCAATCCGCCGCCCTCTCGGGGGCCGACAGGAGGGGACGCAGCACAGCAAAGGACCCAATCAGTACGGCAGCCGTGGTTCTCGGGTCGAACGGCAGGAGGGCGAGCAGTGAGAAGAGCCCCTCGTTCATACGCCACTCCGAAGCGTACCTTCGCAGCCCGGAGAAAAGGACGTCCAGTCCCACGTCCCAGAACGGGAAGTATCCCACCACGAGAAACACCGCCAAGGTCCCTGCGAACACTCCCGGGGCGTGCCAGCCCTCCCGTTGTTTCAGCCAGGCGAGAAAGCAGGGGATGAGGATCAAGGGGTAGAGTTTGGCGAGCGCGGCCCCTGCCAGGCAGGCAGCCGCGGCCATCACGAACAATGCTTGCCAGGCCGATTCGGGTCCGGAGCTTGGCCGATTCTGGCGGCCGTAGCGATCGGCGCAGATGAGAGCCGAAACAGCGCCCAGCACAGCGAGAGCCACCAGAGCGTCCAGATGGGCCGAGTTGGCGATTTCCTTCAGGACGAGTGGATTCCAGGCATAGAACACCAGCGCCTGCGCGGGTCCCCCCAGAACGGAGAGCAGCTTCCACAATAAGAATATCGTCGCCAGGTCGCACAGCAGGAACAGCTGTCTCTGCCCTCGCCAGTCCCAGCCGCTCCACCAGGCAGCCGAGGCGAAGGCAACTTGTGCCAGCGGCGGATACACCGTCGGGATTCCCGGATAACTGATGCGCTCCAAAACCTGACGCGCTTCGGGCTGCTGGAGATCGTCTGCCAGAGGATGGTAGGTCTGCAGGGCGAGTTCCTCGGGAGCATAACGATAGGGGTTCTCACCCGCCAGGACCACCTGTCCGTCCAGGACGTACCGATACACGTCGTTCTCTTGAATCAGCTCTGAGGGGAGGAGAATCAGGCGTGCCAGCAAGGCCACGCCTAGAATCCACCCGATTCTCGGGGCCCGTCCGAAGACCTCGGCCCGCAGCAGCGGCAAGAGCCCAAGCCAGGCGATCCCGTAGCCGGCGAGAAAGGTGAGAATCGGGCGCTGCGTGTGGGCCTGGCCGTAGACGAAGTCAAAGCTGATGCCGGTCCAGCAGGTGGTGACTCCCAGTGTGGCCAGAGCGGACACGAACCACCAAAAGGAGATTCCCGGCCCGGTCCTGGATGCTGCAGCGTGTTGAACGGTCAGATTTCCAGCTCACCCCGAAAGAGCATCTTCTTGAGCTTGAATTTCTGTTCGACTTTGAGTTGCGGCGAAAAGCGAGTGACGAAGGTGAGCTGTTTCTCCTGCAGGGTCACCAAGGGACGGCCATCCTGGTTGCGGGGGAACAGGAAGAGGGGCTGTCCGTTGCCCGATTGGGATGGCGGCACGTACTGTTGCAGTGCGATCCGGCGGCGGCTCGCTCTCAACTCGAGATAGCTGGCGTCCTGAAGGTCGCCGGTGGAGAGAGAATCCAAGTCGATCATTTCGGTCGTCGACTGAACGGCCAGCGAGACCACGATCTGGTCTTCGAATGGAGAGTTCTGGACCAGCTCCTCCGCCGCTCGGACGTCGATCGTGCCCTTCAGCATTCCCAGGCGGGCCAGGGCCATGCGCACCGGCTTGGCCGAAATGAAGCTCGCGTTGAAAGCGGCGGTAGTCCGCGTGAGAGGCCCAGAAGTGGTGCCCGCGTAGGTCCCCGAGCCGGCCTGCGGCGAGATCCCCCGCGCGCTCCCCTCGGGCTCCGGGGTCTGAATCGGCCCACCCCCGCCTCCCTGGCCGAGCACCGGCATCTTGATCAACTGGGTCTGTGACCAGGGGGATTCTCTCAGCAGCGAGAGCGCTTGCCTTTCGCTCCACTCCTGATACGGTTTGGATTCCCAGAACTTGGCCCCCAGCAGCACCACAACGGCCAGCGTCGCGATGGCGGCGGCCAGGACGATTCTTTTCAGGTTGAATTTCATGACACAATCTCCCGGACGGCTTCTCTTGACACGGAGCAGCCCATTCGCCTGCTCACGCCCCGAATCGCAGTCGCTGGTCGGCACTCCAGTGTCCGTCGATCTGACGAACACCCATGATGCCATGATAGGGGAAGCGGTTGCCGCTCTCAAACCGACAAGCCTCGCCCAGATTCGACTCAGGGCCCAAATGCACTCGAAAGGTGTCAGCAAACCGACGGAAGCAGAGCGCTCAGTTGGGAGGCGACCTTCTCACGCAAACTTCGCCGGCGTCCAATTTCCGACTCGGGGGCCTTGAAACGAAGTCCCGAAATCAAGAAGGTGTCTTCTTCCGCATGGCCCGGGCGATCCTGCAGGGCGGTCTCGACAGTGAAGACGAAGACCACTACGCCCTCGATGAGACCCACGAAACGGACTGCTCCCTTCAGATAGTATGCGAAGTGCTCGCCCGCGAAGATCAGAGTGCAGATTCGGTTCTTCTGGAGAAAGCTGGCCGTGCGGCTGCCCGGATGAATGAAGAAAGCGAGACGTTCCCGCCGACAGGGAATCAACTCCAGGAAAGAGAGCAGGGCAACGTGCGGGTATCCCTGGCGATCGGTGGTGAGCAGCGGAACCGCCAAGGTCTCGAATGTCGAATCCTCCAATGCTGCCTTCAGATCCTGGGGCAGTCGACTCCCCAACTCGGTGGCCATGGGCGCCAATTGTAGTCCAGAACGCCGGGCTCGCGCAGAAAACGCCGGGCAAATCGTCTGGCTCGGCGACGGCTCTACTGCTAGAGTGAACGCCGATCATGGCGGATGCTCCGGGACGCTCGAGACTGCTCGCAATCCTAGCCGTAGGCATGCTCTCCACTTCTTTCGGCTCCATTTTCGTCAAATGGGCTGCCGAGGCGCCTTCCCTGACCATCGCCTTCTATCGCATGGCCAGCGCGGTGGTCGTGTTGACTCCTTTCTACGGGTTCCGGCGGGTGCGAGCTGGACGAGGGGGCCCGAGTGCATCGGCCCGCCGCGCACCTCCGCCGTTCCGGCTCGAGCGGGCACACCTGCTGGCGGGCCTGGCCCTGGCCCTGCATTTCGCCTTCTGGGTCAGCTCGCTCCGCTTCACCAGTGTGGCCGTGTCCACCCTGATGGTGACGACCTCTCCGGTTCTAGTCGCAATCATCGCCTATCTCGCGTTGGGAGAGCGGACTTCCGGAGTAGGATTGGCCGGCATCCTGATCTCGTTTCTCGGCGCCGGCCTTCTGCTCTACGGAGACCTTCGCGTGGGAGACTGGCGGGGACCCGTGCTGGCCCTGGCTGGAGCCGTCATGGTTGCCGTCTACTGGGTGATCGGCAGGAATCTGCGCCGCAGAGCCCGGCTGCTCGGCTACGTCTATCCGGTGTATCTCTCAGCTGCCCTCGCTCTGGCCCTGATCGTCTGGGTGCTGGGTCTTCAGGTTTCGGGTTTTTCGACAACGACGGTGCTGGCGCTTCTGGCCGCGGGCATCGTTCCCCAGTGCCTGGGACACACCGCCTACAACTGGGCCCTGGCCCATCTGCCCGCGACCACCGTTTCAACGCTGGTGCTGGCGGAGCCGATTCTGGCCTCGCTGCTGGCCTACTGGCTGCTCGGAGAGTCTCTGGGAGGTCTGGTGCTGGCGGGAGGCGGGCTGGTGGCTACGGGAATTCTGATGGTGTCGATCTGGGGGAAGGGAAGTTCAGGACCTCGCGTTTTGAATGATGGGAACAGCAGGGCTTGAATGAATCTCAGGACGGAGCCCCCAGAAGAACAACTCGTCGCGATCGCGATCGTGCGAGCCCAGGGATGCGTACTCGTGCAGACGCGCCGGGAAGCCGGTCCCTTGGACGGGATGCTGGAGTTCCCCGGAGGCAAGACCGAACCGGGCGAGTCACCCCAGCGCGCGGTGGCTCGTGAAGTCCGAGAGGAGACTGGGTTGAGCCTCGACCCGCGCCAGTGCTCGCATTACCACCAGGAGAGGTTCCGTTATCCCGATCGAAAGCTCAGGTTGCAGTTCTTTCTGATCGACCTGGGAGAGCGGCTGCCGGTCCGGGCTGGACACTGGCTATCGTTGCAGGATCTGGACCCGGAGAACTTCCCGGCCGCGAATCGGAACGTCATCGAGAAGCTCAAAACGCCCGCCACAGGATGAGGATCAAAGCCGACCCGAGCAGCAGGCCCAGCACCAGGTAAGTCAACCGGTAGAAGCGGCGGTGTTCTTCGTCTTCGTCGAGCTCTTGCTGGGTTCTCGCATCCTTCAACTCGAGCTTCATCTGCTCGGCATCCAGCACTCCCTCGGACGGGAACAGTTCGGGGCCGATGCGCTGAAAGTCGATGAGTCGGGGAAGCAGGAGCAGGGAGATCGTCAACAGGGCGATCAGGAGCAGGAGCCAGATGTCGCCTCGGGTTAGAATCGCGATCAACACGAAGGCCAGTCCGATG
>JBFKLX010000209.1:0-9768 GCA_041630155.1 Acidobacteriota bacterium | reverse complement strand
GCGCCAAGGCGGAAAGAGGCTCCGGAGCGGGGAGTTCCCCTTCCACCGTGGCCCTTGCCCTGTCCAGGTTTTCCAGCCTGCGATACATGGAGCGGAGCAGTTCCTCGTTGTAGACTGGCCCGCTCGAGGCGCGTTCCAGGAGGCGCTCCAAACGCTGGAAGTCTCCCATCCAGGCGACCGAAGAAACCCGGACAGGGATCACGAACACGGCACCCTGGCGATAGAGATAAAAGCTCTGGATGCCGGCTCCGGAAGACTCCTCCCCCGCAAAGCGCGCGGTGGCTGCCAGGACTCCCTCCAAAACCTCGAGTTCCTGACGCGCCAGCTGGGAATCCACCCGCACGGGTTCGCCCACCTGAGCCAGCAAGGTACATCCGGCAGCCATGAACAAGATCAAGCCTCGCAGCAACGATCGGTGCTTCATTTCATTTCTCCTTCGATTCGGGCGGGATTCCGCTCCCGGAGGTCGGCCATCTCGATCAGCGTGTTGATCAGCAGATCGCTCTGGCTGCCTTGAATCTCGCCGCCAATGGCGATCAAGTCGATTCTCTGATTGAGCAGCTGGAGGGCCCGACTTTGCAGCTCCGACAGGGAATGCACCGCCAAGGCCACTTCGTCGACCCCGCTTTCCACGTCCAGGAGCTGGGCATCCAGCTGGGTCTCCAAGCGCCCTTGCAGCCCGTCGACAGCGGACTTCAAAGAAGCCTGCTGCTTTCGGTCCAGGCTTCCTTCCAACTGGCTCAGCTCCTGTCTCACTCGCTCCAGCAGCTGTTGCTCTCGCAGCAGGAGGCGCTGCTCCAGTGCCAAGACCAGCTGCTGCTGGAAACTCTCTTCGTCGAACACGGGTGCCGGTTCCGGCGGTGCCCAGCCCACGGTCAGACCACGAGAGCTCGCCGACACATGGAGCCCCGAGGCAAAGGTTGCCAGGAGGGTCACGGCAAGCAGGGCCGCTGCCGCCAAAGCTCCCTTCCAGACAGGCGAAAGCATGGAGATTGCGGAGCTCAATCCGAGGTTGGCGCCGGAGTCAGAAACGAAGAAATGACGCGGCACCGGCCCCTCGGGCCAGCTTTGCAAGGCCTCCAGGGTTTGCCGGCAGCGTTCCAGTTCCTGGCGGCAAACCAGACACCCCTCGAGGTGGCCCTCGTACTCGGCCCTGAGGCTGGAGTCGAGATCCTCGAAAAGCAAGCTGGAAATCTGATCCTGATACGGGCATTGAGTGGACATGGGCGACTCCGGTATCAAAAGCCCGACGCCAGGGGCGCCAGGCGATCCTTCAAGACGGTCAAGGACGCGTAGAACCTGGATTTGACAGTGCTGGACGGCACTTCCAGGATCTCCGCAATCTCATCGAACTTCCGGTCCTGGTAGATTCGCAATTCGACCACGGCCCTCTGCTCGGGAGTGAGTTCTGAGATGGCCCGCGTGACCCGGGCACGGCGCTCTTGTTCCCAGACCAGCTTTTCCTGGCCGCCGACCAGAGAGAGACCCGGTATCCCATTGCTGAATCCCTCCTCCCACGGCACTCGTTTTTCCCGGGAGGAGCGTTTGAGCCGGGTCAAGCACTTGTTGCAGGCAATGCGATACAACCAGGTCGAGAAGCGGGAGCGAAGTTGGAAGCGGCCGATGTTGCGGAAGGCGGACAAGAACACCTCCTGGCTCACCTCCTCGGCTTCTTCCGTGTCCTGGAGCATTCGCAGAGCCAGATTGAACACCGTGCCCTCCCATTTCAAGACCAGTTGGTTGAAGGCGGTGGTATCTCCTTTCTGGCTGGCCCTGATCCAAGAAGCCTCCTCGCCTCGAGGCTGCGCCGTGCTCCGGTCCTTCATTGTGCTATCTGGTTCCGCTCGATTCGCCATCGCTCGCATTCCACACTCTCGAATCCCTCTCGCCCCTGTTAGACGATTCGACCCTTGAAAAAGTCGAGGCAGGCATCCGTCTCCAGGCGCGAAGAGGACCGCAAACCCGGCCTCTGCACTTCACATACCCTCGGAAATCAAGTACCATAATCGACGGAGGGACTGCCGCGCGAGGCAGTCTTTTTTTGATTTTCTTCGGTAGGGGTGTAGCTCAGCTGGTTAGAGCATCGGTCTCCAAAACCGAGGGCCGCGGGTTCGAATCCTGCCACCCCTGCCACTCTCCCACGTGACATGTTTCCACGCTAAGGTGAGCGCGACCCGATGCATGTAGAAGAACTGGAGACACCGGCCCTGGTGATCGACCTGGACGTGATGGAGCAGAATCTGGGGCGCATGGCCGACTACTGCCGCCAGTGGGGACTGCGACTTCGTCCCCACAGCAAGACCCACAAGTCGCCCTGGCTGGCCAAGCAGCAGGTGGAATCAGGCGCTCGAGGCCTCACCGTCGCCAAAATTGGAGAGGCCGAAGTCATGGTCGAGGCCGGCTTGGACGATCTCCTCCTGGCCTACCCCGTCTTCGGCGAACCGAAGGCCCGCCGCCTCGGCGAAGTGGCTCGAAAGGCTCGTCTGACCGTCGCGCTGGATTCCGAGGACTCGGCGCGGTGGGTCTCGCGGGCGGCCGGCTCCCACACGATCGACATACTCGTCGAGGTCGATTTCGGGATGAGGCGCTGCGGTCTTCCTCCGGGGGAAGAACCGGTGCGACTGGCAAAAGCCATCCAGCGGCTCCCCGGGCTGCGGTTCGAAGGCCTGCTCTTTTACCCGGGAAACATTCACCCCGACTTGGAGGGTTCCAGCGAGCGCCTCGAAGAGCTCAACCAGCGCTTGAGCCGGCAGCTGGAAGACTTTCGGGGAGCGGGGCTGGAGGCCGAAACCGTGAGTGGGGGCAGCACGCCCTCAGCCTTTCATTCTCACCGAATCGGCGGCCTGACTGAGATTCGTCCCGGCACCTACATCTTCAATGACCGGAACACTATCGAATGGGGTGTCTGCAAGCAGGAACAGTGCGCCCTTTCGATCCTCACGACAGTCGTCAGCACCGGTGTCGGCGGACAGGCCATCGTCGACGGCGGCTCCAAGACCTTCTCGAGCGATCCTCTGGCTGCGGGAACGCAAGGCGGCTACGGAATCGTCAAGGCTCATCCCGGCGTCGAGTTTTTCCGTATGAACGAAGAACACGGATACCTGAAGCTGCCGGCGGAGACCAAACTGGAACTGGGCCGGCCGCTCCAGATCATTCCCAATCACGCCTGTGTGGCCGTGAACCTGCACGAGCGGGCCTGGGGGGTCCGCCAGGGCCGCGTCGTGAAGGAATGGGAGATCGCGGCCCGCGGGAAGATTCGCTGATCCGGTTCCTTCCTGGTGAACACCCATTGATCATGAAACGCTCCCCTGCTCCTCCCCAGGCCCTGCGACAGCCCCAGGTCGCCAGCCTTCACGGCGTCCAGTTGCGTGACGACTATGCCTGGATGCGCCTCCGGGACGACCCCCGGGTATCCGAGTACTTGCGGCGCGAGAACGACTACGCGGATCGAGTGCTGAAGCCTCTCGAGCCTTTGATGGATGAGCTCTACCGGGAAATGGTGAACCGGATTCAGGAGACCGACACCAGTGTACCTTTCCGCTATGGGTCCTATTACTACTACAGCCGCACGGTAGCGGGGTTGCAGTACCCCATCCACTGCCGCAAGCAGGGCTCGCTGGAGGCTCGCGAGGAGGTTCTCCTGGACCTGAACCAGCTGGCGGTGGGACGACAGTATCTCGCTCCGGGCGTTTTGCGAGTCAGCCCAGACCATCGCCTGCTGGCATACTCACTGGACCTGTCGGGGGCCGAGCACTACACGCTCTTCATCAAAGACCTGAAGCGCGGCACATTGCTCGAGGAACGCATTCACGACACGTTCGATTCGATGGAATGGGGGGCGGACGGCACTACCCTGTTCTACAGCCGGCTGAACCGATCCCACCGGCCTTTCCAGCTGTTGAGGCACCGGCTGGGAACGCCCGTGGACCAGGACGAGGTGATTCACCGGGAAGAGGATGAGGCCTTCTTCGTCTCGATTTCCAAGACCCGCAGTCAGCGCTTCCTGCTCCTGGGGCTCACCAGCAACAACACCAGCGAAGTGCATTTCCTGGACGCCCGCGACCCTGGGGGAGAATTCCAGGTGATCAGCCCTCGCCGTCATCGAGTCGAGTATTGGGTGGATCAGCACGGCGAGTTCTTTTACCTGACCACCAACGACGAGGCGCTCAATTTCCGTCTGGTCCGGACACCCATTGAACGCCCCCAGCGGGAGCATTGGCAGGAGGTCATTCCCCACCGTCCCGAAATCCAGCTGGAGGAGGTGTTGTTGTTCCAGGACTACATGGCGGTCTTCGAGCGGGAGCGCGGTTCGACCCGCCTGAGGGTATTCGGCTTCGCGGAGGAGCACTTTCGGGAGGTCGGGTTCGACGAACCGATTTACAGCCTCCGCGCCGGCGACAATTGGGAGTTCGATACACACCGGATTCGCGTCGTCTACTGTTCACTGACCACCCCGGAGACCGTCTACGACTGCCATCTGGGCTCGGGTGAGCGCGAGCTGCTGAAAAGGACCCGGGTGCGGGGGGGATTCGATCCGGCCCACTACCAGGCCGAGCGGATCTTTGCCCAGGCGTCCGATGGGATCGAGATCCCCGTCTCTCTGGTGTACCGTCGGGGGCTGCAAAGCCGGGATTCCCGGTCGCCTCTCTTGCTGTACGGGTACGGCGCCTACGGGATCAACGTCGATCCCAGCTTCAACTCGGCTCGCCTGAGCCTGCTCGATCGAGGGGTCACCTTCGCGATCGCTCACGTGCGCGGCGGGGCGGACATGGGCCGGCACTGGTACGAGTCGGGCAAGCTGCTGAACAAGAAGAACACTTTCCAGGACTTCATCGCTTGTGCCCGGGAGCTGGTGAATCGGGGCTACACTGCCCCCGACCGTCTGGGGATCATGGGTGGAAGCGCCGGGGGGCTGCTGGTGGGAGCCGTCGTCAATCAGTGCCCCGAGCTGTTTTGCGCCGCGGTGGCGAAAGTTCCCTTCGTCGACGTGGTCAACAGTATGCTGGACTCCTCTTTGCCGCTGACCGTCACCGAATTCGAAGAGTGGGGCGATCCGAGGCGGGAGGAGTTCTTCGAGTACCTCCTTTCCTACTCGCCTTACGACAACGTGCGGCCGCAGCCTTACCCGGCCCTGTTGGTGATCGCAGGGTTGAACGATCCTCGAGTCTCATTCTGGGAACCCGCCAAATGGCTGGCCAAGCTGCGCCAATACAACACCGGGAACGAGCCACTCCTGCTCAGGACCAACCTGGAAGCGGGGCATTCAGGGCGGTCGGGGCGTTACGAAAAGCTGCGGGAGACCGCACTCATATTTGGTTTCCTGCTGGACCGTTTCCGGCTGGTCCAGCCGGAGTCCCCGGCTTGATCCCCACGACGGGGATTCCCCAGCTTTGATATGATCCTGGTATATGCCCTGGCAGTCGTTGCAGCTCGAGGATTCAGCCCGTGCGGACCGCGCCGAACGGGTCGTCAGCTGGTTCAAACGTTCGGCAGCCCGTCGCTGGCTCCTGATCGTCATAGGTACGACCTCCGTGGGGGTGGGGATTGTGGGCATTTTCTTGCCGCTGCTCCCTACCACGCCTTTTCTCCTCATCGCAGCAGCCTGCTACGTTCGCAGTTCGCCGCGCTTGCACGACTGGCTATTGACCAACCGCTGGACCGGCAAGTATATCCAGAACTTCCGTGAGGGGAGGGGAATGCCGCTTCGGGCCAAGGTCACCGTCATTGCACTGCTCTGGGCTACCCTGTTGCTGTCGGCCTATCTGGTGCCCAACCCCTGGGTATGGGCGGTGCTGGCCGGAGTCGCGGTGGGAGTCCCCTGGCTGATCCTGTAGCCACACCCGGGGTTGTGGAGGGTTGAGATTCCAGCGCCGGAAACGACGCTGATGGTGGGCCTAGGTGGATTCGAACCACCGACCTCACGCTTATCAGGCGTGCGCTCTAACCAACTGAGCTATAGGCCCACGGCCGAAACCCCGATTATAGTCAAACCGGCCCGAAGAAACAACCGGACGGGCCTTGCAACCGGCTTCCAGCCGGTGATCCCCGAGGGGGTCCCGACCCTACCCCTGAGCCGTAAGCCCTACGCCCACTCAAGGCTCGGGAATGAGCAGGCGTTGGCCCACCTGCAGGATGTCCTCCATGCTCAGCCCGTTGGCCTCCAGCAGGGCCAGGGGAGAGATCCCGAGCTTACGGGCGATTCGCCAGACGTAATCGCCTTTTTTGACGACATAGTAGCGAGGCTGATCTTCTGAAGCCTGGGCCGGGGCGGGTGCAGCGCCGGACGGCTCGGAGCCCGGGACCCAGGCGACCCGGCGCGCGGCCACGAAGCGTCTGGAGAAGGGAGGACGGAAGGCCGGATCCACGCTGATGCCGCGGCCCGTGCGCGGGCTGTGGATCAATTCGCCTTTGCCGGCATAGATGCCGACGTGATCCGGCTGGGAGGAGCGGCTGCTGAAGGCGTAGAAGAGCAAGTCTCCCGGCTGGATTTCCTTGCGGCTGACGGAAATGCCGATCCCCGCCTGGTCGGTCGAGCTGCGCGGCAGCTCGATGCCGTGCTGCGCAAAGACCCACTGCACGAAACCCGAGCAGTCGAACCCGCGCTGGGGAGAATCTCCACCCCAGCGATAGGCCCGGCCCAACTGGGCGCGCGCCGTTGACAGCAGCCTCTCGGCCCAGTCACTGAAGGCCGGCTCGGCAACGATCTCGTCGGGTTTGGAGGCTCGGCTTGCCGGAGGAGCGGTTACCCGCTTGCCTCCGCAACCGGCCGGCCAGCCCACGAGCAAGACGGAGAGCAGCGAGAGGACGACGCCCAGGAATCTCGGTGCCGACCACCCCGAGCCGCTTGGATCGACTCCAGCGCCACGCATCCCCCGTAGTGTATACACTTTGGCGCCGCGATTCGACTGGAAGAGAAGTAGCAGGAGCGGCAAAAAGGCCCCGGGGAGTCGGTACGAGAGCTTTTCGGCAGGCCCTTGCGGATTGGCTGCGCGAGACTCCAGCCCGCATTTCTCTTGGAGCTCAACCTGCGGCGACGACCGCTCACGAGAAGTCCGACCTCCCTCCTGAAGGGAATCACCGGCAAGATGCCGGTGTCACAACCCCATCAGGCATCCGGGCTAGCCCGACAGCCGACGCAACAGCAGGAATCCCGCGCCCGCCAGCAGCAGCAGCTGAATCAGCAGTCCCAGATCGGAGAGGGTCGGAATGTTCTCGATCGGCATCAGGTCGCCACCGGGGATCATCACGGTGTCACTGGCGGAGGCCATGACGGCATCACCGACAGCTCGTTGTGCCGTGGCCGTGGCAATGTTGACCAGATCGGCCACCAGGGGCAAGCTGGTGCAGGTGTATGAAGTCGATTCCCCGGGCAGCAGGTCGGGCAGCGAGCCCACCGCCCGATTGCAATCGGGGGACAGGGGGTCGTCCACTTCCAGGTCGGTCAGGGTCTGGCTTCCGGTGTTGGTGATCGTGATGGTGAATTCGACTGTCTCCCCCATACCCACAGCGCCGCTGGCCGCCGTCTTGGTGACGCTCAGATCCGGACTGATGATCAGCACCGTCGCTGTCGCCACGGCCTGAACGGTGATCGAACCTCCCGTGGGGGCGGCCGAAGCCACCGAAGCGCCTCCCATCCCGAATTCTGCCGTTACGGTTGCCACGTTGATCAGGTCTGCGAACAAAGGCGCGGTCTCGCAGGTGTACGAGGTCGATTCACCGGGCGCCAGATCGGGCAAGTCACCCACAGCCCGTTCACAAGAAGGTGTGAGCGGATCCGAAACCTGAAGGTTGAACAGCAGGTCCATCCCCAGGTTCGTGATCTGGATGGTGAAGGTTGCCGTGCTTCCCGCCGGCACCGTGTCCTGGTCTGCCGTCTTGGTGATGTCGATGACGTCATTGACGACATCTACGAACGCAGTGTCGGAATCGCTCAGCAGGTTTGCCATGGAATCCTGGGCCATGACTGTGGCGACGTTGATCAGGTCGAGGAAAAGAGGCCCCGTGACGCAACCGTAGGAAGTGAATCCACCCGCCGGAATGTCTGCGATCTGGCCCAGCGTGCGCGCGCAGTCGGGGGTCGAGGCATCCAGGACGACGATGCTCGAAAGTGTCTCCATGCTGGGGTTGTTGATCGTGATCGTGAAACTTGCCGAAGTTCCCGCCGAGATCTGCTGTTCGTTGGGCTCCTTCAAGATTTCAATGGGAGCGATGACATCGACGAAGGCCGAGTCGGACTGCGGCCCCACACCGTCCGCCGACGCCGTGGCGACGTTGGTCAAATCGGCGAACAGCGGCTCCGTGTCACAGGTGTAGCTCAGCATCCCTCCCGGCGCCAGATCCATGAGAGAACCGGCCGCACGCTCGCAATCGGGCGTGAACGGGTCGTCCACAACGATGTTGGTCAGTGTGGAGTCTCCTTGATTCATCACAGTGATGGTGAAGGTAGCGGTCTGCCCGGGGTCCACGCTCTGGGTGTCGGGAGTCTTGGCGATGGTCAGGTCGGGTGCGACGACGTTCACTTGGGCCGCATCGGATCCTTGAATGGGTTCTCCATCCGCCAGTCCTATGGCGGTGGCGACGTTGACGAACCCCGCTGTCAGCGAACCCGTCTGGCAGGTGTAGGAAGTCGAGTCGTTGGGAGCCAGATTGGGAAGGCTCCCGGCCGCACGATCGCAGCTGGGCGTCAAGGGGTCACTGACGGCGATGTTGGTGATGTCGACGTCCCCGTCGTTCCTCAAGGCGATGGTGAAGGTGGCGATCCCTCCAGTCGTTACCGTCTGCACATCCGGCGTCTTGTTGATCCGCAGGTCGACGAGGGGAAAAGGATTTACGGTCAGGTTTGCGGTCGCCGTCCCACTGTTGCCGGCATCCGAGGTCAGGTCGCCGGAGAGGTTGGTGTGGGTCCCTGGAACGTCGCTGGTGACGTTCACGGTGACAGTGCAGCTGGAAGACGCCGCAACCGTCCCGCCCGTATAGCTGATGGTCGAGCCGCCATCGGGGGCCGTCAACGTCCCGCCCGTGCAGGTGGTGGCGGCGTTGGAAGGAGTTGCAATTACTACGTTGGCGGGCAGGGTGTCGGAGAAATCGAGGTTGCCGACGGCCGCCAGGTTCGTGGTGTTGTCGATGTTGAAGGTCAGCGTGCTGGTGTCACCCGGGTCGATTGGGTTCGGCGAAAAGCTCTTGTTGAATACCAGCACACCGAAGTCGCTGACCGTCAGGTTCGCGGTTGCCGTCCCGCTGTTGCCGGCATCGGACGTCAGATCGCCCGACGTGTTGGTGTACGTCCCGGGCACCGCGCTGGTCACATCGACGCTGACGCTGCAGTTGGACGAGCCGCTGACCATGCCTCCCATGTAGCTGATGGTGGAGCCCCCGTCGGGAGCCGTCAGCGTTCCGCCCGTGCAGGTGGTGGCGGCGCTGGAGGGCGTGGCGATGACCACGTCGGTGGGCAGCGTGTCGCTGAAACCAATGTTCCCGATCGCTATTTGATTCACGCTGTTGTCGATGGTGAAGGTCAGCGTACTGGTGGCTCCCGGTGCGATGGGAGTTGGCGAAAAGGCCTTGCTGAAGCCCAACGGGACGAAGTCGTTGACCACCAGGTCGTCGGAAGCGGTCCCGCTGTTGCCCAGCGACGAAGTCAGGTCGCCCGAGGTGTTGGCATGGGTTCCCGGCACGTCGCTGGTCACGTCGACGCTGACCGTGCAGCTGGCGCCGGCCAGGGCCGTCCCCCCGGTGTAACTGATCGTCGATCCCCCGTCGGGCGCCGTC
>JBFKLX010000208.1:0-9806 GCA_041630155.1 Acidobacteriota bacterium | reverse complement strand
TGCCGTGGGTGGGTCCGGACGACCCGAGTCGAAAGCACCCATTCGTTGCGGAGGCTCATCGACGCCACGATGAAATTGGCCATCCAGGCCAGGCTCCGCAGCGCGAAGCGCATTTGATTACGCCGGTCACGCGCCGCGGGATCTCCATACCAACTGGTCCACCGCCTTCTCCCAAAGTAGTAGCTCATTGTCAAACTCCTTTGTCATATCGTCAACCATACTTTACAATTCGAAGTGTAAATGGTGCTTGATATTATGTCAAGTGAGCTTGTCAGTTTTTGGAACCTGAGGTGAAACCGCTGAGAATGGTACGAACCGTGCTAGTATGGTTTGCGGGCAGAGACCGTCCTGGGCTATGCTTGCTGCATAACATCTCGCAAAGAGGTCTTTTTTCGTGTCGGGATCATCCTCTCCGATGCCTGATTTTTCGGCTGGGGCTCACCAGTCTCCGAGCCCCAAATCTGGGACGGTTGGGGGGAGGAGAGAACACAGGAGGTGACCATGGCGATCGTGTTGGTGGTGCACGCTCAAGAAGACATCGGATTGGTCGAGTCGAAGCTTCTGCCCCACCTGCCCCTCACGGGGTTCGACCGGTGGGTGGCTTCTCCCTGGTTGCGCAGCGGCCCCCTGTCCGTCCGAACTGCCGTCCCCCATTGTGGAGCCATCCTTCTCGTCGTATCGGGGCTGTCTGCGAAGGACTCCTGGGTCAGCCAGGACGTCGAGTTGAGCTTGGCTGCCGGGCGGCCTCTGGTGCCGGTTCTGACCGACGGTACCCCCCCGGGAAAGATCCTGGAGGGAGCCGCCGCCTTTCCGTTCGTCGACTTGCGCGGCTCCGCAGAACAGGCAGGCGAACGCCTGGCCGAGCTGCTTCCCTTCTTTTCGATCACGAGAACGAAGCCCCTGCAGGAACTCCTGGAGGCGTCCAAACCGTTGGGCTGGAACGAAGAAGTGTTCAGCGCGTCGCTCCGACAGGCGGTCTCGCGTCTGGACTACCACCGCGCCGAGGAACTGTGCACCTTCTTCGAACAGCATGCCAAGACTCGCCCTTACTCTTACTCGGAGGAAGCGGCCCTGGAAGATTTGAAGATACTGCGCAAGAAGCGTTACTTCGAGTTGATACGCAGGCTGGCCACGGCTCAGCGTCACACCGGCACCGATCACGCCCAGATCCGCCGTCAGTATGCCCAGGCCCTGATCGAACAGGGCGATTTCTCACGGGCTCTCGGCATCCTCACGGGAATCGTGCGAGACTCCGGGGCACCGGCCCGGGAAGTTGTCGAGGCCAAGGGTCTGATCGGAAGGGCCTACAAGCAGCAGTACGTGGATGCCCGGCTTTCCGACTCGGCGGGGACCTCGCCAACAGCTGCCGACGGCGAGACCCTGTTGGAGGCCATCCGGGCTTATCTGGAGACCTATTGGGAGGACCCTTCCGACCCCGAACGGCTCTGGCACGGAATCAACGCGGTGAGTCTGATTCAGCGAGCGGGAAGGGACGGTGTGGCCTTCGACGCTCCCAGCATTGCTCCCCGGATTGCCGAGCAGATCCTGGACCTCATCGGTACCCTGGAGAAAGAGGGCCGGTTGGGAGTCTGGGACCGGGCGACCCGGGTGGAGGCCTGGGTGGCCCTCGAGCGCTTCGACGAGGCGTCGCCTGCGCTCGAGGAATACCTGCGAGATCCGCAGATGGATGCCTTCGAGGTCTCCAGCACCCACCGCCAGTTCCGGGAAGTGCTCCAGTTGGACCGCCGCCCCAAATGGCGTCCTCTGTTGGAGCGGCTCTGGCGCGAAGTACTCCGGTACCGGGCCGGGTCGTCCCTGCAACCCGCCGCCTCGACAGCGGCGCCTGCGGAAGCGGCCGAACCGGGCGCGCAGAAGGCACCCCTGAGGCCGTTCCTGATACGAGTGGGCGACCCCGACTGGGAGCCCGGTCCCATCCAGGGCCTGAGCATCACCTCCCGGCTCGGCACCATTCTGGCTGCCACCGGCACCGGCCCGGCCATCCGCGAGCTGCTCCTCGACCCGGCAGTGCTGTCGATCCAGGAGAGCCAGCCCGCAGGCACCGAGGAATGTGAGACATCGGTCCCGTTCGTGCGCGTCACGCAAGTCAGGAACACCTGGGGTGAGGAGGGTGACCAGGCGCTGGTCGCCGTCATCGACAATGGCATCGACGTGCTGCACGAGGCCTTTCTGGATGACGCGAATCGTTCGCGAATCGTGGAGGTCTGGGATCAGAAGGACGACACTGGCCCGCGCCCTCAGGGGTTCTCCTATGGCACGGTGCACACCCAGGCCGACATCGCTCGCTACCTGGCAGACGGACGGGTCCCTGCTGGGTTGGGTCGAAACATCGACGGACATGGAACACACGTCGCCAGCATCGCCGCCGGCAGGCCCGCGGGCCAGTTCAAAGGTGGCGTCGCTCCGGACGCGAGGCTGCTGATCGTGGTATCCGCGGCCGACGGCCCCATCGGCTACTCCAATACCCACAGCGACGCGCTTCAATACGTCGATCAGGTGGCCACTCGCATCGGCCTGCCTGTGGTCGTGAACGTCAGCCAAGGGATGAACGCGGGCGCCCACGACGGAACCTCGATGCTCGAAGCGGCCTTCGACGGTTTTTCGATGGGGGGAAGACGGGAGGGCCGGGTGATCGTGAAATCGGCGGGAAACGAGCGTACCAAGGCCGGACACGCCAAGGTCACCCTCGGCGCCAACGCTGCCGAAGACCTCGCCTGGTCGAGGCAACCGAATGCCACCTCGAGCTCCGAGCGGCTCGAACTGTGGTGGAATTCCGGCGACACGTTCCGCTTTCGACTCGTCGATCCGCTGGGCCGGCAGTCGGGATGGGTGAGTGCTTCCCAAACAGAAGACAAGTCGTCCTTTCCGGGAGGCAACCGTTACGAACTCAGCTACGATAGGCGCCACCGCGACAACGGTGACAGCCGTCTGCTGATCGAGATCAAGAAGACTGATCAGACGGCGATTCTCCCGGGCCAATGGAGGCTCGAAATCGAAAGCCAGGAAATCACCCGAAACGGCGTCATCCATGCCTGGCTGGAGCGCGGCGAGCGGAAATTTCCGACGCAGTTCGCCAACCACCAGAACGAGGAAATGACACTCAGCATCCCGGGAACGGCCCGCACCGTGATCGCGGTGGCGGCCGTGGCGAGCCAAAACCCCATCAAGGTCGGGTATTTCTCTTCCTACGGACCGACGCGGGACGGGCGAGAGAAACCGGAGATCGCGGCACCAGGTGTCCAGATCAGCGCGGCCCGCGGCGGAACCGCCTCGGGAGTCAAGCCCGACAGCGGCACCAGCATGGCCGCGCCGCACGTGGCCGGCGCGATCGCCCTGCTGCTCTCCCGGCGGAAGAAGTCCGGCCAAACCGGCCTCAGCGCCTCCCAGATTCGCACAGCACTCTACCAGCTGACACAGAACTACACGGGAAATTTCGATCCGGGCCAAGGATTCGGAGTCCTCGACGCGGAGAAGCTGCTCAAGGCGTTTTGAGGCCTCGAAGGGATCGATCGTTTCGCGTGCCCGTCAACCCTGTTCGAAGCAGATCATTCGGCTTTCCAGCCGGCCGTTGCCGCCGGGTGCGATTCGCACGTAGTTGAGCTGATAGGGGAACGCCTCCTCGCTTTTCAGGTCCTCCAGAGTCAGCTCCTCCAGCTCCGACTCCTCCACGTAGCGAGTCCAGGAGCCCGAGTTGAAGTAGGCGCTACCGTTTTCGCGGACTGTGTCGGGCTGGTGGGTATGGCCCATCACCACCACCTGCGCCCCGGCGCGCCACTGCTGCCGCGCCTCTTCCCTCCAGAGTTGTTTGGACATCATGCCGGCCTTTCCCACGCTCAGGATGGCGGCCCCGCCACCGCTTGCCGACAAAACTGCTGGGTCCACCCGGTCGAAGACGGGAATCCACTCGTCGGCCGGTATCCTGGCCAAGACCTCCCACATGAAGTCGGCGAGCGCTTGCTCGTCGTGCAGTTCCTGCCGGAGCCGAGCCAGGGTAACGGCTTCGCCGCGGACTCCGTTCCAGAGCGTTGCCAGCTCCTGGGCGAATCGATCATCGTATTCCAGGCTCTGCAGGACCGGCTCGATCGAGAGCTCTTCGCGATCCACGCCCAGCGCCGCACCAGGATGGCGGGCCGTGAACCGGGCCAGCATCCAAAACACCATGAACAGGCCTGCACGGTCCTGCTTGGCCAGCAAGCCGGCCAACCGAGTCACAGGATGCAGGTTGTCGGCGAAGGGATAGCGCTTTTCCAGCCAGTTGACGAACTTGATCACGAACAGCGTCCCCGGACACATTTCCAGGCGCATCTCGCCCTGTCCGGCCAGGAGCCTCGGGTCTCCCCAGTGCTCGAAACGGTTGGCTGGATCGATCTGGTGGCCGTGGCTGATGCGGAGCCGGCCGTCGTAACGGTCCCACCAGTATTCGCCCAGTTCGAACACGATGTTTTCGCCAGCCGCGCGGCGAATCTCCCCTTGTACTTGCGGCCAGTAGAAGTCGACATCATGGTTGCCAGCGGCCAGGGTGACCTGGTTCCCGCTGGACTGGAAGTCCTTCAAACTCTCGAAGACTTCAGGGTGTCCCTGCAAGACGGCATCGAGTTTGCGCAACGACTCCCGTTGGCTGCACCAGTAATCGGCCGAGCCGAGCCGATAGACTTCGGGGCGCACCTGAACCAGCTCCAGGAAATCGCCGTTGATCACCAGTTCGATTTCACCGTCCCGGCCTTCCGGCTCGCGAGAGAGGTCGGCCAGCAAAGCGGAGAACTGATTGCGCGAATGGATGAAATCGTCCGAGGGATCTGCCTTGCCTCCCCCCATGTGCAGGTCGCTGAGGACGACGGTCACGGCTCGTTCACTCATCTCTTTCTCCTCGAGGGGCCCGCACGTCGGGCGGGCAGTGCAACGCGTAGAAGAGACCCAACGGGTTGCAACGCTCCAGCAGGAGGCTGCGGCGCTCTTCGTAGAGTGCTTGTCCGATGGGATCACCGGCCACATAGCGTTCCAGCAGGCGCTTGCCGAATGCCGCAGCGAACAGCGTGGGCACCGGAAAAGAAGAACCCAGCAGTCCAAAGGCCCTTTTGCGGCGAAACTTCTCCAGGAAGCCACCATAAGAGAGCGGCGATACGGCGCCTGCAGAACAGGAATTGACCACGATCACGGGCCAATGGAGAAAGGCCGTGTCGGTCAGGAAGTCAGGAGTCACCTGGAGTTCCCTGCCGAACTCCAGCAACGCGCTGTGGCGCTGAAAGGCCTCGCTCCCACGACCGTGACAATACAGGTAAATCAGGGTGGCGGAGTTGTCCACCTCCAGTAGGAGCTGCTGGATGGCCTGCGGCGCCGTGAACTGACGCGCTGCCTCTCCCAGGGTGTGAGCATAGTCCTGCTGAAAGGCCACGGGTTTGAACCGATCCCACTCCCTCTCCCCGTCGATTCTCGAATCCAATGCCAAATCGATGCGCAGGCTTCCCGGCTGCAAGCCTTCTCCGGGCCTGTCGTCCGGGCCTTCCAGCGGCAGGAGCTCGACGCTGATTTGAAACTTGCTGCCCCAGAGGCGTTCCGGATGGTAGCTGTCCTGCTGCTGCTTCACCTCGTCCGGCCAGCTCTTCTGATGCTGGATGGGGTAGAGAATCTCCCAGGGCAAGAACGCGGCATTGGTTTCGATGTTCAAGACGGTGCCCTCGGGAAATTCCTCCAACCAGTCCAGAACTCTGCAGAAGCCGGGGTCGCTGCGCAGAGAGTCCCACACGCGGTATCCCGACTGCATCACCAGTTCGACGCACTCCCGGAAGGCCTTCTTTTGTGAGTCTCCGGTAGGCGGCTCCAGCTCGCTCGACAGCTGGTTCCAGATCACGTGCCGCGCCACTGCGGCGAGTTCGAGTTTCTGGAGCATATCCGCCAGCCGGGTGGCAGAGTGCCGCGCCTCGACGGGAGGGTAGCCTCCGCCCCGGCGCCGGCTCAGATCGAACAGCGCGACTCTCCACTGATTGTTGGCCTCCTCGATCCGCAATACCACGTCGGCCCGTTGGGAGCGCCGCTGCCTGACGGTCCCCGCGTCCAAATCCAGGACCGGTGCCCGGAAAGCAGGATCTGGTTGCACGGACTCCACCACCCGCACCGGCACCCTGAAGTCGTAAATCCGCGACCGGTCCGCATACAAGCTGATCTGGAAGTCGGCGGGCCCCTCTGGCTGCTGGGGTGCTCGGAGCTGAAACCGAGCGGGCTCGGACAGCTGAGCCTTCTCGAAGTCCACCGTCCGATAGGGCCCGCTCCCCTCCCGGAACTCGAAGCCCGGCGGGGGCATTACGAAGACTCCCATTTCGACCCGGGGCTGGCTCAAAATCTCGTCCAGTTTGCTGCCCTCCAGCCAGGCCAGCGTTTCGGGAGTGGGCGTGTCGAAGTGGAATGCCAGGACGAACTCGGCACCGGCCAAAAGCTGGTCCTGGCAGACTCGCTCGCGATCCCCCTCCAGGCGGAAATGAAAAGCGGGATCAGCCTGCCTGGAGGGCACAGTCAACCCTTCTCCGAAGTCGGACCCGTCAGGCAGCTCTGGTTCTTCCAGGCTTTCGGCCCCGCCCCCGAATTGATTCTCGTAGTCCCCGCGGAAATGGGCGGACCGACTTTCGAGGGCTTGCCTGACGACGGTGTCGACGAGCCGCCCGATCTCCTCCTGGATGGGAGCATCGAGGCCCAGCGGTGTTCCCTCCTTCCACAATCGCAAGGGACGAGGCAGGTAGAGGCGCGTCCGTGAGACCGGCCGAAGGACGACCGGGAGAATCGTCAAACCTGCTTCCGCGGCGAAGTGCAAGTATTCCGGCCACCACTCGTCATGATGAAGGGTGAGGAACTCAGGGCTGAGCAGCAGCACCGTCACTTTGGGCGTCGGGTGGCGGGACCTGGTGTACCACCCCTTGGGCAAATCCACGTCGCAGTACGGATCCAGAGATTCTGCGAGCCTCCGGGCGACTCCTTCGTCCCGGGGGTGACATTCAATCCAAACCAACGGTCGAGACATGGGCGGTGTCAAACCTCTCGGATCATAGGGACAGCACGAGGTGTCTTCTGCGGCCCTCTCAAACAGGTTTCCTCTCAGTCTAGCGCAAGCTGGGCACAATCGAAACACCGAGCCCACGGCAAAAGGAAACAGGCCAAGTTCCTGGACCCATTTTCACTGGGGCAGGGCAAATAGCCCCGGAGCGCGAAGGGGGAGATTGGAGAGGGACAGGGCACAGTTTTCCACAGAGGATCCAAACCGGGACGAGGCAGGAAGCCGGGGTCCAGGAACATTTTCAATTCTGCTTCGAAAATCCGCTCAAAAAAAGAATCCAAAGGATCAGTCGGAACGTATTACCTGCCAGGTCGAACTCGGAGGCGTGATGATCGTCGACGAAACCAATCTCCCCCCGTCCCAAATCGACTCGCTCATGGAGCGAGGTTTCTTCATTCAGGATGGTTTTCTGGGCGAACCTCTGGCTGCAGAGGCGGCGGACCAAATCGACCGGCTGTTCGCGGCCGGTCAAATGCGGGCCGGGCGCCTGAGCCGGGGTCGGCATCAACGCTTCGATCCTCAGGTCCGCAGTGATCTGATCACCTGGCTGGACCCCCTCACGACTTCTCCCCCTTGGCATCAGGTCCGGGAGCGATTCGACGGGCTGCGCATCGGCCTGAACCGAACTCTCTACCTGGGCCTGAACGACCTCGAAATCCAGCTGGCCTGTTATCCGGGTGGCGGCGCTCGCTACGCCCGCCATCTGGACACCTTTCGGGGGAGCACCAATCGAAGGATCACTGCGATCTGCTATCTCAATCCCGGCTGGGAACCGCACGACGGAGGTTTGCTGCGGCTTTACCTTTCGGATGGACAACTGGACGTCGAACCGCGGCTGGATCGGCTGCTGGTCTTTCTCAGCGATGCAGTCGAACATGAAGTCCTGCCCACCTTGGCGGTCCGCCGCACGGTCACGGTGTGGTTCCGGCAGCGTTCCCTGCTCCCGGTCAGCGCCTGAGTCTCAAACTGTCGACCCCTTGGCCCGTGATCTTCCCGTCCGTTGTACGTTGAAGTCGGGGTCCCGAGCCGGTTGAGGTTTTCGGTTGGACTTCGCCGCCGGAAAGGTCAGACCTCCATATTGACCCCGAACGGTCAGGGGGTTACACTCGGCACTACCTCAAATTCTGGCAGTCCTTTTTTGGGTGTTGAGCAGCATGAAGCGGGGCATCGCCGCCAAGATCAGCCTCTTTGCCTTCGTCGTGATGACGGTGACGGTCCTATCCCTGGGCCTCCTGTTTTACCAGGTGCTGAACGGCATTCTGATCGCGCAAGAGGAAGCCAAACTGGAGCGGGAGATCGGCCGCGGTGTCGATCACATCGAGAACGCGCTGCGGGGCCTGCGCCAGGATGCTCTCTTCCTGGCCAGAATGGAGCCGCTGCAGCAGATCATCGAGGCCCGACGCCGGGGTGATCGGACCGTCGAAACGGCGGTCCGGCGGGAGCTGGAAGATCTCTTCGTCAGTTTCCTGCGCTCCAAGGAGGGCTATCTGCAGGCGCGGTTGCTGGAACGCGCGCCCTTTTTCAGCGGCGAGCGCTTCCCCGAAGCTCCGGCGCCCCTGGGCCGACCTCTTGACGGACTGGAGATCGTCCGGGTCGACCGCTTGACCGGAGTCGACCCATCGGCGAACACGATCGAAGTCAAAGCGGAGGAGGAACTGAGATCCAAGCGTCATGCCTCCTACGTCACCGAACCGATGCTGCTGCCGCGGGACCATGTCTACCTGGGAGACATCGAGTGGAACCGGCTGCCGCGCAGCAAGGACACACCCTATTACAAAGGCGAGAAGACCGGCGATCCCGTGATCCGCGCAGCGGCTCCCGTCTTCGTGGGCGAGAGCACTGATGTCTTTGGCGTCGTGGTCGTGAAGATGGATTTCCGCCGGCTGATCGAGTCGGTGGCGGGCGCGCGGGAACTCGCTTCGGGCAGTCAAGTCTTGCCAGGAGCCGCTGCCAGCCAGAACTTACCCGAGGGCTGGCGCGATCGCCTGGTCGAATGGCTGAGCTGGCCCTATCGAATGGTCTTCCCGGGGAGCGGCGAGCGCGGGGCTACGCGCCTCTTCTACATCGCCAACAGTCGCGGCTATCTCCTCTCGCGCACCGACGTCGATCCGAGCGACGAAGAGGCGTCAACCTTCGGGTACGACCGCGACTTCACCCCGGCCGAACGTGAAGCCTATCTGATCCAGGCGCGCTTTCCCTCCCTGGACGACTCGATCAAACAGACGGGAAGCCAGCAGGTTCAGTCGTCGCGCCAGGGGAATCAGGTGGTGCACCTGCTCAAATACTACCTGGACGATCGGGATCCCAGCCGCTTCATCGGGTTGGTCCAGGCCGGCTCGACCCTGGACACAGGTCCTTCGATTTCGGATTTGATGACCTCACGCCAGCACTTGCGACGGGCCTTCGAGGGACTCAAATCGGACATCACGGGAGAGCTGTTGCCGACAGCCACGCGAATCCTGGAGAACCGAGAAGCAAGCGACGGGGCCCTGGACGGGGAAGCCCGGAGCCAGCTGCGCGAGCGCTTCCAGAATCTACTCGGCACACGTCCCGATTACTTGCAGGCGACATTGGTGGAGCGGCCACCCCGCCATTTCGGAGACGTCTTTCAGGCCCGCCAGATTCTCGAAGTTCCGGCCGACTCCGGTCCAGCGCCCAATCTACGTTCCGAGGAGTACATCACTGAGACGGCCCTCTTGAAACCAGGGGAGATCTACCTGTCGCGCGCCGAGCTGGATCGCCGAGA
>JBFKLX010000207.1:0-9864 GCA_041630155.1 Acidobacteriota bacterium | reverse complement strand
GCGATCCCCTCGAGGTGATGCGGGCCGCCTTGCCCAACCTGTCCAGCGAGGAAATCGAGCATTTGCTGGAGATGGGGGCGACCCTGAAACCCGGCACCGAAAATCTGTTCCGGGAGGAGCTGCGCCGGCGCCGCCAGCAGGGGAAGGATTGACACGGCACCGGCCTGGACCGCCGGTGACTCCAAACGCTATCCCTCGGTCCAGTCCAGCGTCCGTTGGATCGCCTTGTGCCAGCCGTGATAGCCCGCTTCCCGCCGTGCCGAGGCCCATTGGGGCTCCCAGCGACGGTCCGCTTCCCAGTTCTGGCGCAACTGCTGGGGGTCGCTCCAGACCCCCGTCGCCAGCCCGGCGGCGTAAGCCGCGCCCAGCGCCGTGGTTTCCGTGACCCGGGGGCGAACCACGGGAACACCCAGGATGTCTGCTTGGAGCTGCATGAGGGTGTCGTTGACGGTGGCTCCGCCGTCGACCTTGAGCACTTCCAGGCGGACGCCGGAATCTTTCTGCATGGCTTCCAGGACATCGCGGGTCTGGTAGCAGATGGCCTCCAGAGTGGCCCGGGCCAGGTGTCCGCGATGGTGGAAGCGCGAGAGACCGACGATGGCGCCGCGCGCGTCAGAGCGCCAGTACGGGGCGAAGAGGCCGGAGAAAGCGGGGACGAAATAGATCCCTTCCGTGTCCTGGACGGTGTTGGCCACAGTCTCGATCTCCGAGGCGGTTCCGATCAAACCGATCTGGTCCCGCAGCCACTGGACGGCTGAGCCGGTCACGGCGATCGAGCCCTCGAGCGCGTACACGGGCGCCTGCCCGCCCCAGCGGTAACAGGGGGTCGTGAGCAGCCCGGCTTGGGAACGGACGATTTTCGCACCCGTGTTCAACAACATGAAATTGCCGGTGCCGTAAGTGTTCTTGGCCTCTCCGGGGTCGAGGCAGACCTGTCCCACGGTGGCTGCCTGCTGATCGCCCAGAATCCCACCGATTGGGGTCTCCCGGCCAAAAGGTCCGTCCGGGGAGGTGACGCCGAACAGATTGGGGTCCGAGGATGGGCGGATCTGGGGCAGGATTTCTCGCGGAATCTCGAAAATTCCGAGCAATTCGTCGTCCCAGTCCAGCGTCTCGAGATCCATCAGCATGGTTCGGCTCGCGTTGGTGAGATCGGTCAGATGAACACCCCCTCGAGGGCCACCGGTGAGATTCCACAACACCCATGTGTCGACAGTGCCGAAGAGAACCTCGCCCTGGCTCGCGGCTCGCCTCAGGCCTTCCACTCGATCCAGGATCCAACGGATCTTCGCGCCCGAGAAGTAGGTCGCCGGCGGAAGCCCGGAGTTCTCCCGGATCCTCGCCTCCAGGCCCCTCTCTTTGAGGTCGCTGATGATCCGATCGGTACGGGTGTCCTGCCAGACGATCGCGTGATGCCAGGGCTGACCCGTCTTGGGATTCCACAGGACGGTCGTCTCCCGCTGATTGGTGATCCCGAGGCTGACGATCTGGCGGGGCTCGATCCGGCTGCCCTTCAGGGTCTGCTCGATCGTGTCGTTGACTCTTGCCGCGATCTCCAGGGGATCGTGCTCGACCCATCCCGGGCGGGGGAGAAGCTGTCGGTGTTCGAGCTGATGGCGAGCCGCTTCGCGTCCATTTTCGTCGAAGAGCATGAAACGAGTGCTGGTGGTCCCTTGATCCAGTGCGCCGATGAATCGGTTCATAGGAGAGGATTGTAAGGGTTACACTCTGGGGCGCAAGTCGTCGGGTGTGGCGGTTCGGTGAAAGGAAACTCAGAAGGGGCGGTTCAGCCTCAGGCGTATTCGGCTTTGCGCTCGAAGGGGACCACGACTCCGCGTTCGTTTCGGTCTCGATTCCGCGAAAGCTTGTCGCGGTACATGTCCTGATCGGCCTGGATCAGCAACTGATCGAGGCGTTGACCGTCTTCGGGGAAGCTGGCGGCACCGACACTGATTCCCACGCTCAGACTGCGAGTGTCGTGCAGGCGGATCGCATGTCCGTCGACAGCCGACTGGATCTTCTCGACGATGCGCTGGGAGGCGCTCCGATCGACTCCCGGGAGGATGCCGATGAACTCGTCGCCGCCGTACCGGATGCAGGTGTCCGACTTGCGGAGCTGGTTGCGGAGGACGTGTGCGATCTCGATCAGCACCCGGTCTCCCGTCTTGTGGCCGAAGTCGTCGTTGACGGCTTTGAAGTTGTCCAGGTCCATCATGATGAAGGTGACCGGATAGCTGGCGCGTTCCGCTCTCACCAGCTCCTGCTCGGCGAAGACCTGGAAGTAGCGCAGATTCGGCAGCCCGGTCAGCAGGTCGGTATAGGCGTCCTCCTTGGTCTCCTCGAAGATGATGGCGTTGCTGATGGCCGTAGCGGCGTGCTGGGCGATGTTTTCCAGCAGGCGCAGGTGATTGGGACGGAAGGCCTGGGTCAGCCGCGAGTAGAGCGTGATGACACCCACGACATCCTTGTCCAGCACCAGCGGAACCGCCAGACAGCTCTTCAACTGTTCCTGCAGGTACGGTTCGGTTTTGAAGTCCGGGGCTGGAGAGACGTTCAGGAGAGCCCGGTGGTTGGCGGCGACCCACCCGGTGACGCCTTCGCCGAGCCGCAGCCGCAGGCCGTTGAGGAGGTCCGCACCGGTACCCGAAGAGTGGTAACACTCCAGTTGCTGATTGTTGGAGTTGACCAGGGAGACGGCACAGGCGTCGTAATGGATGAGCTGCTGGATCTTGCTGGCCAAGAGCGTGAGCGTCTCGGTTACGTTGAGCAGGCGTCCCACGGCCCGGGAAATCTCGTGGATTGCCTGCACCTCGCGATGGGCCGAGGCGATGTCGTGAAATACGGTATTGCCAATCTCGTTGATCGACTCGCCGTGGTCGTGGATTTGGGGAGCGCTGACAGGCGCCGCGGCGGGTGCGGCCACGCTGGAAGCCAGAGACTCGAGCTCGTGGATGTTGGCCACCAGCGCGTCGACAACCGTGGGATCGTAGGACTTTCCGGCTTCCGACTTGATGTAGTCCAGGGCAGCGTCCCGGCTCAGCCGCGCCCGGTAAGGCCGGTCCGAACGAAGCGCGTCGTAACAGTCGACGATGGCAAGGATTCGGGCACCCAGCGGAATCTGCTCGGCGTTGAGGCCGTCCGGATACCCCGTGCCATCCCACTTCTCGTGGTGATGGCGCACGAAGGGAATGACCGGGTAAGGGAAGGGCACGCTGGACAGGATGTCGGCTCCCACCGAGGCGTGGGCCTTCATGGTTTCCATTTCGGCGTCCGTGAGCGTGCCCGGCTTGTTCAAGATATAGTCGGGGATCGCCAGCTTGCCGATGTCGTGCAGCAGAGAGGCGGCGCGCAGGCCGTTCAGATCTTCTTCGTCGTTCATCCCGCAATGGTTGGCCAATCCCAGAACCATGGCCTGGACCCGGTAGATGTGGCCGTGCGTGACCTGGTCCTTGGCATCCACGGCCATGGCCAGGGCCTCAATCGTGGAGTGGTAGAGTTCGTTGACCTCTTCGAGGTGGCGCTGCGCTTCGTCGATACGCGTCAGATTCATCTTGTAGGCGTAGTAGATGACGAAGGCGGTGGGCAGAGCGATTCCCAGTGCGAGCGGGGCCGTCTGTTTGAAGTTGAGAAACACCACGACGGCTGCGGAGGCCTCGGCGAAGTTGCTCAGAAAGGCCGAGATCAGGCCGTCTTTCCAGACCGTGCGAAGCGGGTTCTGAGAGACCAGGGAAATCACGACACCAATCGAACCGGTGTTGAAGGCGAAGAAGAACAACGAACAGAAACCCACGCACAGGAAGAGCCACCTCACGTCGTGGGGCTGGAGCGGGTCCAGCGGGGCGCTGCTGCCGTAGAGCCAGTAGAACAGATGGCCGGTGGCGTAGGTGACCATGGCCAGGTTGAACACATTGAAGAGGACCTTGTGGACGGTCGTGTAAGACCGGCGCGTTCTCCACAGACCCACCGCCGCCTCGACCAGCGTCAGCAGAGTGGCCTCGGCCGGTCCCAACACCAGAATCGCCGTGAAGGTGAAAATGCTGGCAATGGTGATGACGACTCCGCCGCTCTTGCCCTTGGTGCGCGGAAAGTAAATGGGGAACATGCTCGAAAAGCCGATCATCAGAGCGAAGACGGGGAGCCGGAAATCCCCGAAATGTGCCTGAAGGGCAGCCGCGATTACCGCCGCTATCCCACCGGCGATGGTCGCGTAGATGAAAACCCGGGCTTTCCAAGTTGGAATCTCTGGCATAAATCGATTCCCCGACAAGCAACCGACTCTTACTGGAATCTCAATGGGAGCAAGTTGGATGCCAGCTTTGGAAACCGCGAGCCTTGCCAGCTCGATTTCCCTCGAAAACGGCCGGAGTGACCGACTGGCAGGCCATCAGCCAGCTCTGGGTGAGCTCCCGCCAGCCTCGCTGGGGCCGGATGGGGAGCGTCAGAATCTCGACAAAAGCGTCTACGGTTTGACAAGTTGGGGAAGCTCAACCGATTTCGGCGCGGGCCAGCCGGGTATCAGCAGCCCGGACCTCCGGGGCTTTCGAAGCGGGTCGTGCCGGCTCGGCTTCAGGTTCGTTGCTGCGGTCGATCTTGTTCTGATACATGCGCTGATCGGCGATGACGAGGAGTTCCTCGAGCCGCGTACCGTCCTCGGGAAAGCTGGCGGCTCCCAGACTGACCCCGACCTGGACCTCGCGGTCGTCGATGGTCAGAAGAGGATGGTTTTCGACGGCTGATTGTATTTTTTTCAGTATCGCCCGGCTCGCGGTACGATCCGCTCCCGGGAGGACGCCGATGAACTCGTCGCCGCCGTAGCGGATGCACGTGTCCGATTTGCGCATCAGGCTGCGCAGCAGGCGGGAGATCTCTTTCAGGACGTGGTCCCCCGTCTTGTGACCCAGATTGTCGTTGACCGCCTTGAAGTGATCCAGATCCATCATGACGATGGTGACGGGATAGCTGCAGTTGTCGGCTCTCCTCAGCTCCTGCTCGGCAAAGACCTCGAAGTAGCGAAGGTTGGGCAGACCGGTGAGCGGGTCGGTGTAAGCGTCTTCCTTGGTCTCGTCGTAAATGACTGCATTGCTGATCGCAATGGCCGCATGGGGCGCCAGGTTCTCGATCAGACGGAGATGGTTGGGCCGAAAAGCGTTGGCTGCCTCCGAGTAGAGAGAGATGACGCCCACCAAAGCCTTGTCCATCATCAAGGGGACGGCCAGGCAACTCCGAAAATTGGCACACAAATCGGCTCGTTCCCGGAAGTCGGGTGCCGGTGAGACGTTGGCGAGAGACCGCTGATTGGCCGCCACCCAGCCGGCCACTCCTTCTCCCACCCGAACCGCTGTGCCGTTGATTTCATCGAAGCCTTTTCCTCCTGCATGATAGGCCGTGAGGGCCAGGTTGGTTGAGTCCATCATGTAGACGGCGCAGGAGTCGTGGGGAATCAGATCCCGCAACTTGCTGCCCAGCAAGGTGAGCGTTTCAGAGACATTCAGCAGCCGGCCCACAGCCCGGGAAATCTCGTGCAGCGCCTGCACCTCCCGGTGAGCAGTGGCGATGTCGTGAAAGACGGTGTTGGTGATCCCCGTGGCGGCGGCTGTGCTCTGGCTGGCGGGCCAGGTGGGTACCGGCGGGGCCTCCCCCTGGCTCATCTGTGCGGCGACCGCATCCGCTCTCGCTTCCAGTTCGTCGATGCGTTCGACGAAGTGCTGGACGATGATCGGATCGTAGGACTTTCCGGCCTCAGACACGATGAACTCGAGCGCAGCTTCGCGGTTCAACCGGGGCCTGTAGGGGCGGTCCGAGCGGAGCGCATCGTAACAGTCGATGATGCTCAGTACCCTGGCTCCCAGCGGAATTTCCGTCCCTTTGAGCCCCTCCGGGTAACCCCCCCCGTCCCACTTTTCGTGGTGGTACAGCACCAGCGGAACCACGGGATAGGGGAAGGGAATCGTGGAAAGAATGCCCGCGCCCACCGCCGCGTGAGTCTTCATGGTCTCCATCTCGGCGTCGGTCAAGGGGCCCGGTTTGTTCAAAATGTAGTCGGGCGTTGCCAGCTTGCCGATATCGTGCAGCAGGGCCGCGGCCTTCAGGGCGTTGAGATCGCTCTCGTTGCTGATCCCACTGAAGCGGGCGAGCTCCACTGCCATGGCCTGAACCCGATAGATGTGCCCGTGCGTCACCTGGTCCTTCGCATCCACGGCCAGCGCCAGCGCCTCGATGGTCGAATGGTAGAGTTCGTTGACGGTGTCGACGTGACCCTGGGCCTCGTGGATCCGAGCCAGATTCATCTTGTAGGCGTAGTAGATGACGGTGGCCGTAGGCAAGGCAATCCCGATCGCCAGCAGGGAGGTGTCGCGGTAGTTCAGGAAGACCACCACCGCCGCGGCGGCCTCTGCCAGGTTGGTCAAAGCCGCAGAGCGAAAACTCAGCTGCCAGGTCATCCAGAGAGAATTGTTCGTGACCAGTGCGATCGCCACGGCGATGCCGCCTGCGTTCAATAGAAAGAAGACGAAGCTCGACGCGCACAGTGAGAGGAACAGAGCGCCAACGTCGTGCTCGGCCGCCGGGTTCAACGGAACGGGGCCGGGGTAGAGCCAGTAAAAGAAGCAGGCGGTCACGAAGGTCGCGAGAGGGAGATGCGACAGGTTGAACAGGATTTTGTGGAATCCGCGCACGCTGCGCCGGGATCGAAAGACGGTGACGCAGGCTTCCAGGAACGACAGCACCGTGGCGATGGCTGGTCCGAAAACCAGCATTGCCGTGAAGACGAAGACGCTGCTGACGGTGAGGATGACGCCTCGGTCCTTTCCCTTGAGACGTGGCAGGTAGACGGGGAAGAAGCTGGCCAGGGCGGTCAGCCCTGCCAGGTAGATCCATTCCACCCGCACGTTCTGCAAGGCCACCACCATCGAGTAGGCCAGTGCTGCAAAACCGGAGAGGATGATGAAGTTGATGTAAATTGTGCCGCGCCAGGACCTGGAAGCTCTCCTCAGGCCGGCTTTGACCGACCAGAGGCGCTTCTGCTTGGGCGGAGAGTGCTGGGAAGGAAGCGGTGCGACGCTGTGCGGAGACCCTGGAGGAATCGAGGTTCGTCCCTCAGCCCCGGGCGTGGGCGACCTATCAGTTCGAACTCCACCTCGGATCGCCCCGCTTTCCCCGCCGGAGGAGCATGGCGAACCCTGTCCACTGCTCCGCATCAGGCTTGGAGTCAAGCAATAGCCGTACCATCGAGCACTCCAGCGGGTTGGCGCCCGAATTCAGTGATTCCGGTCACCAAATCCAGCCTTTCTTGGGTGCGAAGAACGGGACAACGGCCAAAAATCAATATTTTCCGTCGCTGCAGTGGCGAAAAGCGTCATGAAAACTGCAGAAGTGTCAGAAAATGCACACCGCCTCGGCCTCGCGACAACCTTCCTGAGGGACCCGGGCTAGCCCCGGAGTCGCCCCTTCCCGGAGTCGCGAAGCGTCACCAGTTCCTCGGGAAAGGGGCGGAAGTAAACCTGGTCCAGCAGGTAGCGGGTGTCGAAACGGATCAACCAGGACTCCAGCACTTTGGTGATGCTCACGATGGGGATCTGTTGCTGTCGGTACTTCTGGAGCAGATCCAGAAAGAAGGCCTTTTCAGTTTTCTCCAACCTTTCCGAAACATAGCCGAAGCAGTGCATCAGCACATTCAGGTGGGAGGTGAAGCGCGGGGCGCGTGCCAGGGCCAGCGCCAGTCCTTCCCGGTAGCGGCCCAGCAACGGTTCCAGCGCCAGACGGTCTCGGTTGGCCACCAGCCGGCCCAGCTTTCGCATCTGCACCTGGTTGTACGCCAGCAGCATCATCTTGTGAACCGCATGGAAACGCACCAGGCCACCCATCGAGGCTCGAGAATGCAGGGCGCGAAAGCGGGCGAAGGTGAAGATCCGAGTCAAAAAATGCTCGCGCAAGAGCAGGTTGGTCAAACGCCCTTCGTCCTCCACCGCGGCGTGTGGAAAAGCCTCCAGGACGGCCTGGCCGAACAACCCCGGGCCACGGGAGAAAGCGGGCGCTTTCTCGGTTCCCGAATAATACTTGGCGTCCTTGATGGCACACGTGGGCGAGGCGCTCTTGAGCACCCAGCCGTCAATCTCCGGCAGCGATGACAGGAAGCGCCTGCTGAACTCCTGCATGTCCCGGGTGACATCGCGCTCCGTGGCGGGCTGCAGCAGTTTCAAATGCGCCTTGTCGCGGGAGGGGGAAACCAGCCGGATGGGATCGCGAGGCGTCCCCAACCCGATTTCCACCTCCGGGCAAACGAAGACGTACTCCGCGTGGGGTTCGAGGACTTCCAGAAAACGGTCGTGCAGCTTTTCGCCGTTGAAGCGGCACGCCTCGAAGCCGAGACACTTGCTGACCGCCACGCGAGGCTTGAGTTCTTCCTTTTCAGAAAGTGGTTTGGACATCATCAGTTCATTCAGGGGTTGAGCTTCCAGATGGCGACGTTCAGCGCCAGTGCGAAGGAGACCCAGGCCAGATAGGGCACCATCAATGCAGCGGCCAGGCGGCTGGCCGGCCGGAAGTGGATGGCCGCGGCCAGAATGGCCAGCCAGAGCGCTCCGATTTCCCAGGCAGCCCAGCCCAACTCCTTCGAGTAGAAGAAGACCCAGGTCCAGGCAACGTTCAGGACGAGCTGCAGGAGGAAGAGCGGCACGGCCCAGGGACTGCGCAGCGGCGCCGCTCGAACCAGCCAGATCGCAACTCCCATCGAGACGTACAAAAAGGTCCAGACCGGGCCGAAGACCCAACCCGGCGGTGTCCAGCCGGGTTTGGCCAGCTGGACGTACCAGTCGCCGACCGTGGTCGAGGTGAAAAAAGACGCCAGCAATTCGGCCAGCAGGCACAGTCCGACCCAGCCGATCAGGCCCACCCAGCTTCGAGATTTCTCCGCCGCCATTCCAGCAAGATAGCAGCCCCTCGAGCAGAATCGCAATCAGGGCACGAGGCGGGAAAGGTGGAATGGCGGAGAGGGAGGGATTCGAACCCTCGGTACGGTTCCCCGTACACACGCTTTCCAAGCGTGCTCCTTAAGCCACTCGGACACCTCTCCGCTGGGTTCGGAGGAGGTGGGATTCGAACCCACGTGCCTGGCTCTTCACCAGACAACCCGATTTCGAGTCGGGCCCGTTACGTCCACTTCGGTACTCCTCCTCGCTACCCGAAACCCACCATTACAGCGATCAGCGCCCCCGCTGTCAAGCTGAGAGGGCTTAGGGCAGAGGGCTTATTAGGGCGTAGGGCTTAGGGCGTAGGCCGAGGGCGTAGGGTGGTCGGTTGAGTTTCGCTCCGGGATGCGCGATAGTGCCTGGGCGTCGCTCCCGGGCGGGAACTCCCCGGATCGGCCCTCTGTGGAGCGACGACAGACTGATCTCGAGGCAGGAGAAGCATGACGACAGGCAGGTTCCGGTGTCTCAGCAGAGTCCCGCTCGGGCTCGCTCTCGGGTTCGTTCTCGCGGTGGGAGCCGTGCCTTCGCAAGGCGACCCGCTGTCGCCTCGGGAACGCGAGATCGCGAGGCTGGTCGACGCGGGCGAGTCAGAGGGGCTCGACCTGCTCCGGCGCGCCGTCGACATCAACAGCGGGACCCTCAACCTGGACGGAGTTCGCCAGGTGGGTGAGCTGTTCCGAGCAGAGTTGGACCAGCTGGGGTTCGAGACCCAGTGGATCGACGGGTCCCCCTTTGGCCGGGCCGGGCACTTGCTGGCGGTTCGCGAGCGGGAAGGCCGAAAGCTGTTGCTGATCGGTCACCTGGACACCGTCTTCGAGCCGGACAGCCCCTTCCAGCGATACGAGCGAATCAGCCAGACCGAAGCGCGCGGACCCGGGATCATCGACATGAAGGGGGG
>JBFKLX010000206.1:0-10018 GCA_041630155.1 Acidobacteriota bacterium | reverse complement strand
TCAATTCGTTCGAAAAAAGCTGGGAAAATCGAGGCTCAGTCTAGTCCACTTCCATCAGTCTGGCAAGCCGAGACGGTGAGCCTGGATTCATTCTGACGCCGGCACCAGAGCTTGGCTGAGTCCAGTCGCGATCGGGGATGGGGGCTTGGAATGCCCCTGGTGACGGCCCGCCGACTCAGGGGTGCAGCCTCAGTTCGACGACCGAGGCCGTGGCGTCCGGGGGGGCGGCGGGCAGCCGGATCAGCAGCCGGCCGGCCTCCGCCTCGACCGCGAGAGGCTCCTGGGGACGGCCCAGCAGTCGCGCCTGCTCGACTCGTCCCTCCAAGGCGGGCACTTCCAGGAGACCCGACGGCCAGTCGAAAACGTGCAGGAACACCCGGTTTCCGTGGCGGGTGGCCCTACCCCAGGGGAGCTCCTGGAAAGGGCTGGCGGCGGTTCCGTAGATGCTCTCTCCGTTGACCCGCAACCAGTCTCCCATCTGCGTCAACCGTTCCACGCTGGGCTGGGGGATCAGCCCTTCCGAGGTGGGTCCCACGTTGAGCAGGTAGTTTCCTCCCTTGCTGGCGATGTCGACCAGGTTTCGAATCAGGGTCTCCGACGACTTCCAGTTGTCGTCATAGGACTTGAAGCCCCAAGTGTCGTTCATGGTCATGCACGATTCCCAATCCACTCCGGGCAGGCCGGTCGGGGGGATCTCCTGTTCGGGCGTTCCGAAGTCCCCGGCATAGCCCGGGCCCTTGTTGAGTCCCTGCATTCCTTGCCGTCCCTTGCCCACGCGATTGTTGATGATGATCTCCGGCTTCAGACTGCGGACGTAGGCGTACAAGTCCTTGCCGTCCTCTTCGGTCCACCAGTCGACCCACTCGCCGTCGAACCAGAGAACCGCCACATCGTAGCCGCTCACCAGTTCCTCGAGTTGGGCCTTCATGTACCGGATGTAGTCCGGCTTCGCTTCGGGGCGGATGCGGTTCATTCCGTTTCCCGCGGTGGGATGCTTGCCCTCGGCGTCCACGAATTGGGAGGGATGGTGCCAGTCCATGATCGAGTAATAGACGCCGAAGCGGATTCCCCGGCTTCTGCATTCGCGGCTCAGCTCCTCGAGGACGTCTTTCCCGTAGGGCGTGGCGTCGACAATGTCGTAGTCACTGACGCGGCTGTCGAAGATGGCGAAGCCGTCGTGGTGCTTGGAGGTGATGATCAGGTACTTCATCCCCGCGTCCTGGGCCAGTTGGGCCCAGGCGGAGGCGTCGAAGCGCACCGGGTTGAACCGGGCCGCAAATTTCTCGTATTCCTGGCGGGGAATGTTGGCCCACGACTGGATCCACTCACCGATCCGGTCCGACCGCTGCCCCTGGTATTCTCCCGCCGGGACCGAATAGATCCCCCAATGGATGAACATTCCGAAGCGCGCCTCCCGCCACCAGGCCATCCGCCGGTCCTTGGCCTCGGTGCTCTCCGAAGAGTAGGCGGTCTGCCTGCTGCTTGGGGGTTCCGACCCGGCTCCGCAGTTCGCTCCGATGAGAACGAACGCCGCCAACAGCACGCATCGAATGGGTTTCTGGCTCACCTCGTGTCCTCCTCGGGTCTCAGCATGCCAGACCGAACGGGACGGGGGCAAGCTTTCAACGGCCGGGGCAGACAGCCCCGTCCGGCCTTCTCCCGCCAATCTCGATCTCGGGCCTCCGCGGCTGCTTTTCCGAGCGGGGAAGGAGCGTTACAATCCGTGCACGACACGATTCGACGAGAAAGAGGTTCGAACCCATGAAAGCGAATGACTGGGCATGGACCGGTTGCGGCTCACTACTCCTCTTCACCCTGGCTGCCTGCTCTCCCTCCGAAACTCGGCCACCGGGCCCGGCCCAGCCGGACGAGCCCACGCTGGAGAGCCGGCTCGAGGTGATCGACATCGGCACCGGACATCGTCAAATTGTCTACCAGGCCGAACAGCATTTCGAAGCGCCCAACTGGTCGCTCGACGACCAGTATCTGCTGTTCAATCAGGGCGGCCGGCTCTACCGGCTTCCTCTCCGGGGTGAAGCCCAACCCCGCCTGCTCGACACCGGCTCTGCCGACAACTGCAACAATGACCACGGATTCTCACCCGACGGCAAATGGCTCGCGTTGAGCCACTCACCCCAAGGCCAGTCACTGATCTACTTGGTCCCGGCAGAAGGGGGGGAGCCCCGCCAGGTGACACCGCTGGGACCGTCCTACTGGCACGGCTGGTCCCCGGACGGCCAGCACCTGGCCTACTGCGCCCAGCGCAACGGCGAGTACGACATCTATACGATCCCCGTCGAGGGGGGCGAGGAAGTCCGGCTGACCGAGGCCTCTGGACTGGACGACGGACCCGACTACTCACCCGACGGGCAGTGGATCTATTTCAACTCCGAACGCACCGGTTTGATGAAAATCTGGCGCATGCACCCGGACGGCGGCAATCAGCAGCAGGTGACTTTCGACGCCGACTATGCGGATTGGTTTCCACATCCCTCACCCGACGGGCGCTGGCTGGTGTTTCTCTCCTACGACAAGGGGGTTCAGGGACACCCGCCCAATCGAGACGTGGCGCTGCGGATCCTCGACCTTGAAGCGACTGCTCCGCTGGAGCGAAGGACCCCTCGCGTCCTGACCGAGCTGTTCGGCGGGCAAGGGACGCTCAATGTTCCCTCCTGGGCGCCCAACAGCCGTCAATTCGCTTTCGTCAGCTATCGACTGTTCTGATCGTCAGGGGGTTTTCCGACACGAGAATTCGCGAGTCCGGCCCGAGATCCGTCGAAACTCCAGCCTTCCCAACGACCCGAGCATCCCCGAGCCGGGGGGCAACCATCGGCTCACGACCCCAGATTGACGGCGGTTGCGGACACCTGTTCGTTTTCACCCACGATCACCACCGCTTTGAGATTGCGGGGCAAGCCGGTCAGTCGAATGCTCCGCTCGATTTCAGCATTGCGGACGCGGAAGTCTTGCAGCTCGCCCAGGTCGATCTCCAGGTGGAAGGTGTCCTCGCGGCTGCCCAGGACTCGCCCCGACCCGTCACTCGCCACCAGGAACACACGAATGCGCTGTCTCGCCTTGCCGGACGCGGAGGATGTGGAGAGCGGAATGTTCTCGAAGGGAAACGAGAGAAAGACCTGAAGCTCTGCGGATTCGGCCAGTTGGGCCTCCAGCTTCAGCGGAAATTCGTTGAATCGCTCGGGGAAGATCAAGCCGGTCATGAGCGTCCGCTGTTCCAGTTCGTGTGGTGCCGAGACAGTGGCGTAATAGCCGCCCCGGTGCAGGACCCTCCAATTGGGATTGGACACCTTCACCGCCAGGGGGTGGTATTTGCCGTCCAGGCCCTCGGGCGGGACCGCGAAGCTGAGAAGATAGTAGCTCCCCGAACGCTCCAGAGCTCGCTGGACCCACATGCTCAAGTCATTGGTGGTGAAAGCGAATCCGCCCGTGGCCTCGCTCCAGATATTGAGGTAGCTGTTGCGTACCCACTCGCGGCCGGCAAAGGAAAGACGGGCCGCCAGCGCCAGCCGGCCTCCCGGAGTAGTCACTCCAGCCGCGGGACCCGGCAGCCCTGGGAAAGCCGAGGCGGTGATGCCGTTGGGGTTGAGGGCGAAGACCGAGAATCCTGCGTCATTGAAGGCCCTCGCAACCCGGATCGGATCGTAGCGGCGGGCTCCCCTCCCCAAACCAAAGTCGGGGTTTTCCTGTCCCAGGCCGAAAAAGACGAGGACCTTGCGTCCCTGGAGCAGGTTCAACCGCGCGAGGGTCCTCGAGTAGCCCTCGAAGGAGCCCGTCTCCATCAGGTCGGCAACCTCTTCCAGCCGTTCTTCGTAAGAGTCCAGCGGGTCCAGAGTCAGCCGGCTGACGGGCCGCAGTTCCACTGGATCGGGTCCGGTCAACCCCAAATCTTCCAGGCTCGAGCCTTCGCTGGTCGGATCGACAGGCCGCTCCACTGCAAAGCTGCGCGGTCTGGCCTCCTCGATCAGTGACAAGGCCCTCTCGCGGTTGCTGGTGAATTCGGAGAGGCGGTATTGCCAGGAGACCGCCACGAAGTCGTGCTGCTCGTCCAGTCGTCCGACCAGCTCCCGAGCGGCTCGCTTGGCTCGGTAAAGGCCGAACGAATTGACGAATGGATCCAGAGTGGAACTGAAGTGCAAGACCAGGAATCGCTTCTCCGGTACCGACCCCTGGACCTCGGACCGGTCTCCCTCCCGTTCCTCCGAGCCGGCGCGTGCACTGGGAGCCAGGACCCTGCCGTCTCGAATCTCGAGAAAAGAGTGAAGCTCACGAACGCGTCCCTCGTCGAACACCTGGAAGTTCGTGGCAGAGAGGCCGGTGACGACCTGCCCGTCCCGATCCAGAACCGTTGCGTAAATCGGGACCAGTTCGCTGCGGACCCGAATCAAAGGAGAGTCCGGTTGCTGAACCCCCAAAGAGACGGGGGGAGCCAGCAGGAGGAGCACGATTGCTGTGACCAGAGGTTTCGACATTTCGGGCACCCCCTGCTTTCGAGTTCGAGTGAATTGTACTCTCTTGGATTGGAAAAGGGGGTCCACGGTTCAAAGTCGTGACGCCGGGGCAGATCGTACCGGCGTCTTGGACAGTCGACTTTGCTTGCCATACAGTACCGGGGCCATGCAACTGCAGCGATCGCTCCGCCTGGGGGACTGCGTGTTGATGATCCTGGTGGCAGTGGTGGGTCTTCGCTGGATCGCCGCGGCGGCCGCAGGAGGGCCGTCCTCGCTGACCCTCTGGCTGCTCGCGATGCTCTTATTCTTCATCCCCGAGGGGCTGGTGGTCGCCGAACTGGCTGCCCGGTATCCGGAAGAGGGGGGCGTCTACGTCTGGAGCAAGCGGGCCTTGGGCGAATTCCACGGCTTCGTGTGCGGTTGGTGCTACTGGGTCAACAATCTCTTCTACTTCCCCAGCCTGCTGATCTTCGTCAGTGCCAACGTCGCCTTCGTCTTCAACGGACTGCGACCGGGACTGGCATTGGAGGAAGACAAGCTCTTCGTGACCAGCCTCACGCTGGGAATCCTCTGGCTGGTCGCCCTGTTCAACTTCCTGGGCATGCGCAGCGGGCGGTGGCTGCAAAACCTGGGCGGCATCGCCAACTGGATTCCCGTCCTGCTGTTGATTTTGCTGGGCGGGCTTGCCTGGTGGTTCTTCGAAGTCGCCAACTCCTTTGCCTGGCCCAACCTGATCCCCAGCCTGGCCGATCCGGGACGATTGTCCTTCTTCGCCGAGATGTGCTTCGCTTTCGCAGGGCTGGAGCTGATCGCAGTGATGGCAGGTGAGGTCGAGAATCCGCGGCGCACCATCACGCGCGCCATCGCCATCTCGGGCGTGGCCATCGCCGGGGTCTACGTGTTGGGAACTGCAGCCATACTGGTCTCGGTACCCCAGGCGGAGGTGACCACCGTGAACGGCATCCTGCTGCCGACCCAGCGCGTAGCGGGAAGCTTCGGGCTGGGCGGCCTGGCCCTGGTCAGCGCCTGCCTGATCGCCGTCGCGGGCTGTGGAGGGACCATGGCGTGGTTCGCCGGGGCCTCCCGCATGCCGTACGTGGTGGGAGTCGACCGTTACCTGCCCGCCGCCTTCGGGAAGGTCCATCCCCGGCGGGGCACTCCGCACGTGGCCATCTTCGTTCAGACCGCCCTGGCCACGCTGTTCACGTTGATCGCCACGGCGGGCTCGGGCACGCGGGTGGACACCGCGTACAACATTCTGGTGGACATGTGCCTGATCCTCTATTTCATCCCCTTCTTGTACCTTTTTGTGGCCGTTCTGAGACTCCGCAAGGAGCGATCCTCGTCGCCGGCGGGCTTTCGGATTCCCGGAGGCCGGCTGGGAACCTGGGCAGCGGGGGGATTGGGGCTCCTGTCGACTGCTCTGGCAATCTGGATGGCAGTGGTTCCCGCCAACGCCGGTGGTGATCCGGCCTACCTCGTCAAGTCCCTCGGCGGCTGTCTGTTCATGATCGGGCTGGGGTTGGTCTTCTATTTCAAGAATCGGCCGCCCCGACGGGCCATGTCTTGATACTATGACGGACTTGAGGCTGGGTTCGGGACCGATTCGGACCAACGCAGTGGAGTGCCGGTGATGACCACGATTGCCAAGACTTCCGACCTGAGAATCGAGCGGGGGCACTTCCCAGCGCTCTCGCGACAACTGGACGGGCGGCCCCTGGTTTTCTTCGACGGCCCGGCGGGCACACAGGTACCCAGCCGGGTGATCGAGGCAATCTCCGGCTACTATCGCCAGTGCAACGCCAATGCCCGAGGCCGTTTCCCCACCAGCCGGGAGAGCGACGAGAAGGTGGCCGAGGCACGCCGGGCCCTGGCCGACCTGCTGGGAGCCTCCCATCCGGACCAGATATCGTTTGGCGCCAACATGACCTCGCTCACCTTCATGCTCAGCCGCGCCATCGGCCGGGAGTTGTCCCGGGGCGACGAGATCCTGATCACCCAGTTGGATCACGAGGCCAACCGCGGCCCATGGCTGGGCCTGCGAAGCCGGGGAGTCAAGGTCCGCGAAGTGCGGATGAGACTGGACGGCACGCTCGACTACGACGATTTCGCCTCCAAGATCGGAGAGCGGACCCGCCTGGTCGCAATGGGCCACGCCTCCAACCTGCTCGGAACGGTCAACCACATCCAGAAGGTGCGCGACTGGACCCGGCAGGTGGGGGCCTGGTTGCTGATCGACGCTGTCCATTCGGCGCCGCACTTGTCGCTGGATGCAGCAGAACTGGGCTGCGACTTTCTGCTCTGCTCGGCCTACAAATTCTACGGGCCCCATCTGGGCGTCTTGTATTGCCGCGGCAGACTGCTCGAGCAGCTGCAGACGGATCGCTTGCGCACCCAAGACCCGCGGGCACCTCACCGCATCGAAACGGGCACCCTCAACCACGCCGCCATCGTGGGCGCCTCAGCCGCAGTCGAGTGCCTGGCCTCCCTGGGGCAGGGGCACGCCCGCCGGGAGCGACTCATCGCGGCCTTCCAACGAATTTTCGGACACGAGTGGCTGCTGGCGGAGAAACTCTATCGGGGCCTCCAACAGATCGCAGGAATTCAAACCTTCGGCCCTGATTTCGAGAAAAGCTGTCCAAAGGACAAGCCGGACAAGTGGATTGTTACGGACCGCGCTCCCACCGTCTCGTTCACCGTTGAGGGCATGACGGCCAGACAGGTCGCAGAAAAATTGGGAAGGCAGGGCATTCAGGTTTGGGACGGTGATTTCTACGCTGCGCGGGCCGTGGAAGTGTTGGGACTGGCCGAGCGGGGTGGCCTGGTCCGGGCCGGTATGGCCATCTACAACCAGCCGGAGGAAGTGGACCGCCTGCTGGAAGCCTCGAGGAGGATGAAGCTGTGAACGCGGGCCGGCCGGCCTTCGCCCGGACTGCCGAAGTTACGCCGGGAAGGGATCGATCCTTGACCCTTCACAAACTGGCACACTCCATGCTTCACTTGGCGGGGGCGAACAGGTGGATGCGGTTCCGGGCTTGGGCAGTTCAGCCCGTGAATCCACTCTGTGTGACCGAGTCATGGGGGAATCCCCCAGGAGCTTGGGCCATTTGGCCCGGCCCGGGAGACTTTTCTCATGGCCTCATGCTAAGGAGGCCTTCTTTTTGGGAAGGTACAGGGGAGGAGTGTTTTGTCGACGACACCTAGACGGAGTTTCTTGAACTGGTTCCTCGCCACTTCGGGAGGAGCGCTGCTGGCCTCGATTCTCTATCCGATTCTGAACTTCCTCAGCCCGCCGAGCGTGCCCGAGGCCGCCAGCAGCCAGGTCGAAGCTGGTTTCACCAACGATCCCGATCTGCTGGAGAATGGCTTCAAGATCATTCGCTTCGGTGCTGAGCCGGTGATTTTGATTCGTCTCGCCGACGATTCGTTCCGCGCCTTTGCCGCGACCTGCACTCATTTGGACTGCATCGTGGAGTATCAGAAGAACCAGCGGCGGATCTGGTGCAACTGCCACAACGGGGAATACGACCTGGCGGGCCAGAACGTGGCCGGCCCCGCTCCCAAACCGCTCGAGCCCTACGGTGTGGAGCTGCTGGAGCGCGGTGGTGGACAACCCAAGAGCGTCATCGTCACCCGGAGTTCGGCCACATGAACCCTACTCCGACGCGCATCGCCGACTGGATGAACGAGCGGCTGTATCTGTCCAGCTTGTGGGCCTGGGCCTCCAAGAAGACAGTTCCGGTCCACCGTTACACGGTTTTTTATTATCTCGGCGGAATGACCCTCTTCTTCTTCATCGTCCAGGTTGTGACCGGGATTCTGCTGATGCTCTATTACCGGCCCTCTGCAGAGGAGGCCTTCGAGTCGGTCGAATTCATCATGACGGTCGTGCCGTTCGGCTGGCTGATCCGCTCGCTGCATTCCTGGTCGGCCAATCTGATGGTCTTTTTCGCGTTCGCGCACCTGGCGTCCGCTTTCTTCATGAAGGCCTACCGGAAGCCGCGGGAAATCACTTGGATCAGCGGCTGCGTGCTTCTCTTCCTGACCCTCGGATTCGGCTTTTCCGGATATCTGCTGCCCTGGAACCAGCTGGCTTTCTTCGCCACCAAGGTGGGAACCGACATCGCCGGTGCGGTGCCGCTGATCGGCGAGTGGATGGTCCGTTTTCTGCGCGGGGGCGACCACGTCACAGGGGGTACCCTCTCCCGATTCTACGGCTGGCACGTCGCCATCCTGCCGGCCATCACTACTGTCTTCATGGGGTTGCACCTGCTGCTCGTACAGGTTCACGGCATGAGCGTCCCGCCCAATCAAAGAGGCCAGCACTCGGGCCGCAAGCCCATGAAGTTCTTTCCCGATTTTGCTCTGCGGGATCTCTTCGGCTGGACGGTGGCTCTGGGCGTGCTGGGCACCCTGGCGGCACTCTTTCCCTGGGAGCTGGGAGAGAAAGCGGATCCCTTCGCCCCAGCCTACAGGGATATTCGGCCCGAATGGTACTTCGTGTTCATGTTCGAGACCTTGAAGCTGGTTCCAGGAGGAGAGCTCTGGGGTCTCGAATACGAGGCCATCCCGATCCTGCTGTTCGGTGTGGTGGGCCTGCTGATGATGATGATCCCTTTCCTGGATCGGCGGGTGGTCCTGGAGGGCCGCAGCCCTTCGTTCTCCGTGATTGGCTTCATCGCCGTGACGTACATCGTCGGCTTCACGGCCTGGGGCTACCGCTCACTGGTCCCGGTCTACATCGTTCTGGGAAGTGCCATCGGGCTGGCTGTGCTCTCTCGACTGCTGCAGCCGCGAGGAAAGGACGCCTTATGAGGATCACCCGGCTGATTGGAGTATTCGTTCTCGGTTGTGGAATGAGCCTGGCCCTCGGTCAGACGCTTTCGCGCGACGCCAACGCCTGCATCCGCTGCCACGGAGACGCGGACTGGGTTGGAGAAGAAGCGGCCGGAATCGTGGCCGACTTTGCATCGGACATCCACGCCGAAGTCGGACTGTCTTGCCAGGATTGCCACGGGGGCAACGCGGACGGCAGTCTGGCGGAGAGCCCCGAGGAGAGCATGGACCGCCAGTACGCTCCCAACCCCTTCCGGGGCACCCCCGAGGCCACCGAAATCCCGGCGTTCTGCGGGCACTGTCACTCCGATGCCGCGCGGATGCGCCGCTATCGCCCAGGCCTGCGCGTCGACCAGGAGCAGGAGTACTGGACGAGCAAGCACGGCCAGGCCCTCAGGCAAGGTGACGAGAAGGTAGCCACCTGCACCAGCTGCCACGGGGCACACGGGATTCTGCGCGTGGGCGATCCACGCTCGGCCGTCTACCCCACGCGCGTCGCCGAGACTTGCCATGTTTGCCACGGGAATGCCCAGTTGATGCGGCAGTACACGGGTCCCCACGGCCGACCCGTGGACATCAACCAGTATCCGCTGTGGCGGCAGAGCGTTCATGCTCAGGCGCTCCTGGAACGTGAAGACCTTTCGGCTCCCACCTGCAACGACTGCCACGGGAATCACGGAGCCGTTCCGCCCGGACTGGACTCGATCGGGTTCGTC
>JBFKLX010000205.1:0-10050 GCA_041630155.1 Acidobacteriota bacterium | reverse complement strand
CCCTCCCAGCTCCAGAAGAGCCGCAGGAAGGAGGGGCCGTGATCATTGGTGTAGAGGAGGAGGACTGGATAGTGTTCTCCCTCTTCCATGACGAAGGTCCCGGTGCGATTTCCACCCTGCTGCCAGGCGTCCACCACCAGTCTGCCGCCAATCAGGAGCTGCAGGCCATCGTCGACTTCCGCCTCGAAGTGAACCGGGCCGCTGTGGGGAGCTTCAAGGTAGCCTCTCCAGCGGGCCGACCAGGTCTGAGCGCCTCCCGTCCAGTCGGAGTCGAGGCCGGCCTGGATGACTTTGCTTTGAGGGTCGGTCAGGTCGGGTTCGCCGTACACGGCGCCCACCAGCCCCGGCTGGAGGTCGTTCAGGTTCGGCTCGGGCAGGGCTGATTGGGGGCGGGGAAGAGGCGCCCCCGCCAGGTCGAGAATCGCAGCCCGGTTCCAGGGGTAGGCTTGAAGCGCCACCCAGGCCTCGAGGGCGAAGGCGTCGGACAGGCGGGGGACCGACTCCGGATTGCGCCGGACATGGGTGGTGTAGCCGTCCAGCAGAAGCGCCGCCCCCCGGACTCCCTGGACGATGCGAGCTGGCCCGAAGACGCGATCCCGGATCTCTCGGACGAGGTCCAGAGTCGTTCCCTCCCGAGTCTCGTCAAACGCCCACCAGGCCGCCGGCTCGGGCTCGGCCGCCGGAAAGACCGCGGCTGAGCCAATCACCAGAAACAGCAAAGCCGCCAGCCGATTCAGTTTGCTTCGATTTGGGCCCGGGAAACCCTCGAGTCTAGGGCTGGACTTGCCCACTTCAGACCTCCCTCGCAGCGACTTCGCAGACCTGCGCATGGCCGGAGCGGTCGGTGGTGAATACGATGTGAGTGCCGTCCGGCGAAAAGTTGGGGTGGGGGTGCGTGTGCTGGGGCGCGTACACCTGGACGGGGCCGTCGTCGTACGGGCAATGATCGGTGTTCCAGTGCTCCCCGGCGTTGCTGGCCTCGGGGTGGCAGAGTGCGCGGTGCGGGCCATTTTCGAGGCGCGGGTCGAACAGCCGCAGGCCGATGTCCGGGTTGCGGGTGTCGGTCACCATCCGGGTGCCGGCCCTGTCGACCATGGGATGCCAGGCGTTGAACGAGGCCACCTGGCGCACCTCGCCGCTGTCGATGTCCACGCCGATCACGCCGTGTGGCCAGCAAGTCGTCAGGAGTTCGCGCCGGCCGGGCATCCAGGTTTCGTGAACGATCCACTCCTTGCGGGCTGCATCGCGCCGGTAAGCCAACCGATTGCCGCTCCCGTCCCGCTGGATCACCCACATCCGCTCGTGGAAGGGCCCCGCGTAGCGGAGCAGGTGGGAGTCGTCGGGATGAAACTGGGGATGCCCGATGCTGTCGCGTTCCAGGATGATTTCCAGCCTTCCGGAGCCGGTCTCGATGATGGCCAACTGCGATCGCTCGCCCACTTTGACGGGCACCGCCCACCATTCGTCGTCACGGCTGAGAGTGGTAGTCCCCATGGCCGCTCCCACCATCCCTTTCTCCCGCATGGGCGCATCTCCGAAATCGGCCAGGACCTCTTCGCGCAGTGAACCCAGTGAGAGCCGGCACGCCTTGGCTCCGGCCGTGAAGTAGACGGAAGATCCGTCGTGAGACGGGTGAAGTGACCATTCGTTCAAGTCGTCCCGATCCGTGAGCTGAACCAGCCGCCCACTGCTGCGCTCTTCAGCGAAGATCTGCGCCTGTCCCGTGCGGTGGGAGACGAAAAACAACCAGTTCATCGAGTCGTCATATGCCGGCAGATAGTAAAAGGGATGGTGGTGGATGCTGGGATGAGCCGTTACACACCTGACCTTGGCGCCGGTTCTCGGGTCCGACGCGAGGGTCGCTTCGGGCGGGTAGGTTGTGCCCTTGGACATGACTTCACTCGTCCAGTTTCAGCACGCGCTGGGCGTTGCTCCATAGTATGGCTTTCCGCTCTTCAGCGGTCAGGTCCATCCGGCCGATCGCTCGAAGGGTGTCGCGGATGTAGCCCGGCCCCTGTTCGGGATCGAAGGGCATGTCGGTGGCGAACAGCAGCCGGTCCAGTCCGAAGAAGCCCCGGCCGCACTCGATGGCTGCTGGCGATCCGAAAGAAGCCGTGTCGGCGTAGAAGCGCCGGAAGGCCCGCAGCGGGGGCTCCTTCAGATCGGTGCGTGCCGCGTCGGCATGTTCGGGCGGGGTTCGCGTCCCCAGCAGCGAGAGTCCGGATTCGATCCGGCCTTCCATCATCGGAATCATGCCGCCGACGTGGTGAGTGATGATCACCAGCTCGGGGAAGCGGTCGAAGATCCCCGCGAAGACCAGGCGGCCCATCGCCAAGCTGCTCTCGTAGGGCCAGCCGAAAGCCCACCAGAGATCGAACTTGGAGTACTTCTCTCCGGCGTAGTCGGGCGTCATCATGCTGCGCACGGGGTGCAGCCAGACGGGACGGCCGAGCCGCGCCATCGCGCCAAAGATCTCCAGATATTCAGGCTGGTCCAGGGGACGGCCGTTGACGTTGGTGTACACCTGGACGCCCAGAGCGCCCAGCTCTCGGACCGCTCGCCCAGCTTCGGCCAAGGCGGCCTCTGGGTTGTTCATGGGAAGCGATGCGATGAATCCGGGAAAGCGGTCCCGGTGCTTCGACGCGATCGCCGCCAGGGCGTCGTTGCCGATGCGCGCCAGCTCCGGAGATTCTCGAGGTTCGGCGATGCTCTCGATCGTGGGTGAGGCCAGGTTGAGGATCTGCCGGTAGCCCGGGAACCGATCCATCACCCGGAACCGCGCTTCCAGATCCACCATGACCGGCATCTTCTGGGCCCGCTCGAACATCAGCAGCGGGCGCGTCAGCAGGCGGTTGGCCGCCTGGCAAAACGGGGGCGGCAGGCAGTGGCAGAAAACGTCCAGGCAAGGTTGGGTCATCGCTGAATCGATCTCGTCAGGACACGCCGAAGGCCGGCTGCTTGCACTCGAGCCCGATGGCTTCGAGCTGCTCGCGGATGGCATCGATCTGCACGGGGGAGAGAGGCCTCAGCGGGCGCCGAAACTTGAGATTGGAAAACTTGCCCAGCAACCAAAGGGCGGTCTTCATGCGCTGGTGGGCGCCGCATCCCGGTTCGCCGAAGTTGTAAATGATCCGCGCCAGGGGGGCCACCGTCTTCTGGGCGGCTTTGGCCCGCGCCAGGTCGCCGTCCAGGGCGGCGTGAACCAGATCGACCATCAACTCCGGCGCGAACCCCGCGAATCCGATCAGGGCTCCATCGCCGGCTTCCAGCAAGGTCGGCAGCAGGAACTCGTCGTGGCAGGTCAGGATCGACACCCCGGGGGCGGCCGCCTGAAGCTGTTCATAGTCGTAAAGCCAGCGAGCCATGTCGCGCGTGCCCATCTTGATGGAAGCCACCTGGGGGATCCGCACCATCTCCAACATTTCCGCCAGCGTGTAGCTTGCCTTGGTCCAGGCCGGGTACTGGTGCACGATGATCGGGACACCCGCTCCCTCGGCGACGTCTTCGAAGAATCCTACCGCCGTGCGGGAACTCCGCCCGAAACGCAGCCAGTGGTGGGGAGGCATCAGCAAGATGGCGTCCGCCCCCGCCTCGCTCGCCGCGGCCGCGTGGTCGATGGCTTCCAGGCTGCCTTCGGCCGAGACGCCCGAGATGACTTTGACCGGCCGCCCGGTGGACCGCACGGCCTCGGCCACGATGCGGGTGACGCGGGCCCGTTCCTGGGGGCGCAGAGACATGATTTCGCCGGTGTGGCCGTTGCACGTGAGCCCTCGGATCCCATCCACCCGAGCCAGGCGGCCGATGTAGTCCCCCAGCCCCTGCTCGTCGATCGATTCGTCGTCGCGGAAGGCGCACAGCGTGGCCGCGTAGACGCCGCTCCAGGGTTTGTCTTGCCAGTTCATCGCTCGTTTCTCCAGAATGTTCCCGCCCTCTGCGGACGTCAAGCCCGGACCAGCCAGAAGAAGCCGCCGACCAGCAGCCCCACGCCCACCCAGCCGGCCAAAAAACCCATCACGGAGACCAGCGAAGGTCGCGGGATCTCGAAGCCGAACCGGTTCAGCAAGTAAGGCCGCTGCGCAAACTCCACACCCGGTGGAAGCGTGCACGGCTCCTCGATCTGCTCAGCCGGGCCGATGGGTGTTCGCATCAGCCCGTGAAAGCGGTCCAGTTTCTCCCGGGCGACCGGTTGGGTGAACAAACTGACCACCACCGCGACCAGCGCCGCCGCCACCGTGTAAAACAGGATTTTCCAGGGCTCGTAGACTTCCGGCGGCGCGTCCGCCTGCGTCCAGACGAAGCGCAGTGCCGCGGATCCCGGCAAGTTCTGCAGGAATTCCACGACGAGAGACTGGTTGGTCAGGAACCAGACGCCGAAGCCGGTGAAGGTCCCCGCCCAGGCGCCAGCCACCGTGAGGCGTCGCCAGAACAGCGACATCCAGATGGCGATGCCCATCATGGGTGCGATCTTCAGCCAGATGGTGAGGGCTTCCACCACGCTCGAGACCCAGTAGGCGAAGACCAGCCCACCCACGACCACCGCCACACCTGCGATTCTGGCGACCCAGAGATAGTGGCTCCGCGGATGGCTCGGCCTCCAAGGCTTGTAGACGTTCTCGGTGAAGAGCCCCGCGGCCGAAATCATGAACGAATCGCAAGAGCTCATGACCCCGGCCAGGAGGGCCGACATGAAAATTCCCAGCAACCCCGGAGATATGCGGGGGAGGAACTCCCGGGCAACGTTTCCGTAAACGTCGTCGGGATGGATCGACGCCGGGTCGACGCCCAGGTTGAGGTACCAGGCCACCGCCGCAATGCCGGTCAAACACCAGGCGATCGTGCAGAAGCGCTTGACCAGGTTGCCGACCATGAAGCCGAAGCGGCCGTCCATTTCGACTCGGCCGGCCCCACAGACGCCCATCACGTGCGGCTGTGCGATGATGCCGACCAGAGACTGCAGGCCGATCATCACGATGAAAAAAGTGCCGATCTGTCCCGGCGCCACCAGTGACATCATCGCCGGATCCGGAATGCTCTCACGGATTCCCGCCAGTCCGCCCACCGCTGAGAGGACGAAAGGCAGCAGCATGAACGAGAAGATGATGGTCAGCAGTCCCTGGATGAAGTCGGTCAGAATGGCGGCCCCCAGGCCGCCCGCTGCCCCGTACGCCACGAACAGGACGGTCATCACGGCGATGGCCAGGTTGGCGTCCACCAGCCCCCCGGTTCCCGAGTCGATCAGGGCGCCGGAGCCTTTCAGCAGCAGCCCGATCTTGACCGACATGCCGACGATCCCGACAAGGGAAAACAACACGGCCACACTGCGATCGAACCGCAGGTTCAGGACGTCTGCGGTCGTGACCGCCCGGAAGCGCCGCATGATGGGCGCCAGCAGCCAGTAGAACGGTGTCGCGAACAACCAGAGCCACTGGTACCAGATGCCCGACAAGCCCGAACGGAAGGTGGCGGCCGCGACGACCACCGCCTGGTCCGAAGCCGTGGCGGTGCCGAAGGCATGCATCACCATCATCGACTTCCCGAAACGGCGCGGCATCAGGAAGTCGGAGAGATTGCTGACGCGCCGCGACGCCCAAACGCCGAGCAGGATGATCCCGGCCAGGTAGACCAGAATCACGACGCCGTCCAAGGGGTGAAGTCCCGAACTCAAGTTCAGCTCCCAGTCCACTCTCTGCCAAGGTTCGAGCCGCCTCTCGAGCCGAACGTCGAGGCTGGCGTGGGCTCGCTTTTCGGCCCCAACCTTACCACACTTCGAGGGTGGAATTCAGTTCGAAAAATCGCACTGATCAAGCATTTTCTGGAATCTATTTCAGGGACCTCGACCTACTCGGGAGTGATGGGTATAATCAGGGAACGGGTCGCTCTTCGGGGTCGGCCGCAGTGCAGACAGGGGAGAAAACTCTGGAGTCCGACTCGACACCCTCTCGGGCCCCTGGTACGGCGTTGCGCCCGGCACTCGAGATCAAAACTTTGTCGAGAATGACCCGGGTCTCCAGACCCTGCCAGGGGAAGCTGGGGCTTTCGAAGGAGGTAGCTCGAAAGTGAGACAGCACCGCATGGTTGTGAGCGCCGCCCTCTTGCTGGTCCTGGCCGGCGGCTCCGGTGGGGCGGGGCTGGAGGCGGCGGGCCGGCCCGTCACCGTCGAGCAGGCCGCCGGGAGCCGGGTGGACGTGGAGATCGATTCACGCCCTTTCACCAGCTTCTATTTCGGACCCAACTGGCCCAAGCCGTTCCTCTACCCACTGCGCACTCCCGGCGGGGTGATCGTGACTCGAGGCCATCCGCTGGAGCGAGTGGAAGGGGAAAGCGACGATCACGTGTGGCATCGGGGGCTCTGGTGGGCGCACGGCGACGTACAGGGAATCGATTTCTGGCGGGAGATCGTGCCCGAACAACGTTATCCCCTGCCCGTGGGGCGCATCGTCTTCCGATCCCTGGATGGGCTCGAAAGCGGCAGTGAGACCGGAACGGTTGCGGCGACCTTCGATCTGATGGCTCCCGGAGACCGTTCCATCGGAACGCTGGTCCAGCGGTTCGAGTTTGGCGGCACCCCCCAATACAACTGGATCGACGCCGAGATCACCATCGCGGCCGACCGCGGCCAGTGCCTGAAGCTGGGAGACACCGAGGAGGGCACGTTTGCGATTCGTGTGGCCGGGCCCCTGCGTGAAACCCAAGGTGCGGTCCTGCAAAACGCCAACGGACTGATCGGCTCCAAAAACATTTGGGGAAAGGCGGCGGCCTGGGTGGACTACTCGGGTGTCGTCCAGGGGGAGCGGGTGGGCGTGGCGGTGTTCGATCACCCCGGAAACCCGAAACACCCCACGCACTGGCACGCCCGGGGGTACGGCCTGCTGTCGGCCAATCCATTCGGAGAACACGATTTCTATGGCGATCCGGCCAGGGACGGCGGGGTCACGGTGCCTCTCAACGAGGCGCTGACGTTTCGATACCGCGTGATCATTCATCTGGGGGACGTCCAATCCGCGAACCTGGCGGAGCTGTTCCGCCGCTTCGCGGCTGAGGCGGAAGTCCCCTGAGGCTCTGGAAACAATCGGCACTGGGAGGGTTTTTCAAATGAAAATGAATCGGCGTACTTTCGTGGCAGGCACGGCAGTGGGGGCGATGGCCCTGGGGAGGAGGACTGCGGCGGCGTCTGACAAGGTGACGATCGCCGTGATGGGAGTTCGGGGAAGGGGCAGATCGCTCTGTGAAGATTTCGCCGACTTGCCCGATGTCAACATCGCCTATCTCTGCGACGTGGACAGCCGGGTTTTCGAACGCGCCGTCAAGATCGTGGAGGGCAAGAAGGGGAAGAAGCCCCAGCTCATCTCGGACATCCGCCGGGCCCTGGACGATCCGGCGGTGGACGCGGTCGTCGTCGCCACTCCCGACCATTGGCACGCGCCCGCGACGATTCTGGCCTGTGACGCAGGCAAAGACGTCTACGTGGAGAAACCGGCTTCACACAACATCCGCGAAGGCCAGTTGATGCTGGAAGCCGCCCGGCGCAACGGAAGGGTCGTGCAGGTGGGCATGCAGTCGCGCAGCCGCCCCTCCACGCAACGCGCCATAGAAGCCGTCCACTCGGGCCGCATCGGTAAGGTGCTGATGGCCAAGGCGTGGGACGTCCAGCTCAGAGACGACATCGGTCACCAGAAAGACTCCGCGCCTCCGCCGGAAGTCGACTACGACAACTGGGTCGGCCCCGCCCCAATGCTCCCCTTCAACGAGAACCGCTTTCACTACAAGTGGCACTGGAACTGGAACTTCGGCACCGGAGACATCGGCAACGACGGCGCCCATCAGATCGACCAGGCACGCTGGGCCCTGGGAGTGGACCTGCCCACGGAAGTCAGCGGCATGGGGCGCAAGCTCTGTTTCCAGGACGACCAGCAGACCCCCGACACCATGACGATCAGCTTCAATTATCCGGACAAGGTCCTGCTCTGGGAGATGCGGATCTGGTGTCCGTACGGCATGGAAGGCATCCAGAACGCGATGGCCGTGTTCGGCTCCGAGGGGAGCGTTCACGTCGGCCGGATGGGCGGCGGCAGATGGGGATACCGGATTCTGGACCCGGATGGGAACCTGATCCTGCTCGACACCGACAACGCTCCGGAGCAGCACCACAGCAACTTCATCGAGTGCGTCCGCAGCAGGGAAGCGCCGGCCGCCGACATCCAGATCGGCCACACCTCCACCGTGCTCTGCCATCTGGGCAACATCGTGGCTCGAACCGGCCGTCATCTGAAGATCAATCCGGAGACCGAGGAGATCGTTGGAGACGCGGAAGCCCAAGCCCTGGCCGGCCGGCAATACCGCGACCACTGGGCCACGCCGCAGGTCACCTGAGTTTGGCCCCCGCGGCGCGGTTGGTCTCTTCCTCAGTGGGAACCGGTGGCCCCGATGTGCGCGAGAAAGCTCTGGTAGGCCTGACCCAAGTCGACGTCGTCTCGTGACTCGGAGGAGTGAATCAGCACCCCGTAACGCAGGCGCAGCTGCTCCCCCTTCTTGACGGGGACGGCGCTCTTGGCGCCCGCCTTCATGGCTTCCCGGCCGAAGGGGTTGGCGACGATGAGGCCGTAATCGCGGGCGTGGTACCAGCTCGGCCGGAAGTTGCCGGGATCGGGCATGATGGTCATGCCGACCCACTTTCCGTCCAGCGCGCCACTGTAGTCGATCCACTCCGACTGGGTGCTCCAGATCTGCTCGGCCCCCTGCCGTCCCGCAGCATCGGTCATGACGCCCCCGAACTGTTCCGCGAGCTGGCTCTGCACCCGGATGCCCAGCCCCAGTTCTTCCTGGTCTCCGAAGACGATCTCCTGCGTCTCCCCGTAGGGCGAAAAGACGCCGTCCCAGATCAGCAGGTAGCCTCGAGGTTCGGCCAGGATGGTGTAGGTCGCCTCCTCCGCCGCGATTCGATCGGCACTCCCCTGTTTCCAGTAGTAATTGCGAACGGCGAAGCTGCCTCGACCAGCTCCCCCCTGGGGCGGTTGGATGAACATCTCGTGTTCCACCTTGGCCTTGAGCCGCCAGTAGTCGTTGCCGCTGACGTCTCCGAAGGACATCCAGACGCCCGGGTGCATGGTCGAGTGATCGGTGAGGTCCGTGTCGGGGTCCGGGGGGAAGTTCCGGCTGGCCTGAATTCCGGACGGGGTCTTCACGTGGGCGAAAAAGGGGCGGGTGATCTCCGGGTGCGCGTAGACGTAGTCGGCGAACGGTTGCCCCCCAATCAGAATGTGCAACACGTTGGGTTCGTGCTGGAAAGACACCTCCGGCGGCGCGGTCGCGGGAGCGGGACTCTCCGGAGCTTCCCTCTCGGCGCCCGTGCAAGCCGCCAGGGCAAGCCCGAGACCGAGGGATCCGAAGTACAGCAGCTGAAGTCCTGTCGATCTGTTTCTTCTCATGTCGATGTTTCCTTACCTCGAGGGTCGAAAATCCCAGGGATGGCTCCTGTCCGGATCCCGGGGAGGGCCGTCCTGCCCGTCTGGACGCCGAGCGTCACTGGGGATCACCTTCCAGAATCCAAGCCACGTTGAAGCGGGCGTGTTTGATCGACTTGCGCCACGCCGCATCCGCAGCGTCCCTGACGAAATAGCTGTAGGTGACGTGGATCGCGCCGTCCCGTGCCTGAATGACCGAGGGATAGTGGAAGGATCCCAGGCCAGGCTCGCTCAGGTCCAGGTGCCGCTCCCAGCGCCAGGTGGCCCCCTCGTCCTCGGAGAGGGCGACGGCTAGAGAATGGCGGCCCCGTTCCGTGTCGTTGTACACAAGGATCCAGCGGCCGTCCTTCAGTACGATGGCTTCACAACTGGAGCCGGGGTTGGGAATCTGCGTGTCCACGACCGGCGACCAGGTCAGCCCCTGGTCGTCCGAGACACTGGTCTGGATTCGTTTGGGGGCCGGCCCTGCGTCTCGCATGTACGCCACCAGTGAGCCGTCCTTTCGCACCACCACGCTCGGCTGGATCGAGCCGTAACCCACGAGCGGCTCGCTGGCTCTCCAGGTTTGCCCCAGATCGTGGGGGGGGGG
>JBFKLX010000204.1:0-10229 GCA_041630155.1 Acidobacteriota bacterium | reverse complement strand
CGCATCCGCAAGAGAATGCTTCGAAGGCGGGTGCTGGCCAGCCACCACCTTCAATCCGATTCGCCGGTCCAGCTCCCCGACCGTGACTGCGTTCCAGGTGCTTCCGAAGGGCCTCCGTAGGGTCCCCCCGAAAGTTCCCCTGTCCCCAGTGCTGCGAGGTCCTCCAATGAAAGTTCCCCTGTCCCCAGTTCCGAGGGCTCCCCTCGACTGGTCTCTGGTCCGGTTACCCTGGTCCGGTTACCCTGCCCTGTCCCCAGTGCGTCTGCAACATCGCCAGTCAGTTGCCCTGTCCCCAGTCCGTGAGTTGTGGTGAGTTCCCTGTCCCCAGTTGCGAGGGTTGCCCTCGAAAGTTGCCCTGTCCCCAGCTCCGAATGCCAGACCTTCCAGAGCGTCGGTGCAGAAGTTCCCCCGGTGCGAAAGCTCCCTCTTTTCCCCTGTCCCCAGCTCCGGAAGGCCATTTGCCCTGTGCCCAGTTCCCCGGGGGCCCAATCCAAATGCCGAGGTCCTCCGTAGCAGTAGGTTCCCCTGTTCCCGGTTCCTAACGTTCACTCCCTCGAAAGTTGCCCTGTCCCCAGTTGAGCTCCCCTGTCCCCACGTTCCCGTTGCTTTCGGAAGGTCCTCCACAGATTCCCCCGAGGTCCTCCGCACCGAAGGTTCCCCTGTCCCCAGTTCCGAGGGCTCCCCTCGACTGGTCTCTGGTCGGGTTCCTGGTCCGGTTGCCCTGCCCTGTCCCCAGGGCTTCCCGAACGTCGCTGACGCTCGATGACAACCGGTGCTCTGGAGCCCGGTTCTATCGAAACCTCGAGAGCCACCGGCGAGCAAAGGGTCCAGCGTCCCGTCCAACTCCCGCGACCCGCGACCAAGAACCAAGCGTGCAGAGCATTCGTGATGAGGATGTGCATGGACAAGGCCCCCGGCTTGCTCTATAAACCGGTTGCACGGAAACGTGATGCGGTTGACACGGTCAAGCTCGGCTCTCATCAGTTCGACGGCGCCCCGTCCTCTTCGTCTCCGAGCTCTCTGGTCCTGGACAATCACCGTCCTGTGCCTGGCCCATGCGGTCCTGCAGGCGGACGACGGCTACCGGCTCTGGCTGAAATACGAGACCCTCACCGACGCGGCGCTACTCCAGGACTATCGAGAGCGAATCTCATCCCTCCTGGTGGCAGGAGAATCGGAGACCTGTAAAGTCATTGAGCAGGAGCTGGGAAATGGCTTGAGCAGCCTCCTGGGAACCGAGGTGCCGCACACGGGCTCGATCGCCGAGGGTTCACTCGTGGTGGGGACTCCAGCGAGTCTTCCTGCCCTCGAGATATACCAGTCGCTGCTGACTGGGCTCGGAAGAGAGGGCTTCATTATCAAGTCCGCGAGCCTCTCGGGCCATCCAACGCTGGTGATCGCTGCCAATGATGATCTCGGGCTCCTGTACGGGGCGTTTCATCTCTTGCGTCTGCTTCAGACCTACCAGAGCCTGCAGGAGCTGAACATCGTCTCCAAACCCCGGATCCAATACCGATTGCTCAACCACTGGGACAACCTGGACGGCAGCGTCGAGCGTGGCTACGCTGGGGCATCCCTCTGGAACTGGGACGAATTGCCGGAGCGAGTCGCCCCCCGGTACCTCGACTATGCGCGAGCCAACGCGTCGATCGGGATCAACGGGACGGTGCTGAACAACGTCAACGCCGACCCCGGCATTCTCCGAGCGAAGTACTTGCGGAAAATCGCCAGATTGGCAGAGTTGTTTCGGCCCTTCGGTATCCGGGTCTTCCTGTCGGTGAATTTCTCGTCGCCGATCTCGTCGAAGTTCTCCTTGAACAGCAACCGGAGAGGGGGCATCGGTGATCTCGAGACCGCGGACCCCTCGAGTCCCGAAGTCAGGCGATGGTGGAGAGAGAAAGTCGATGAAATCTACCGGGCCATTCCGGACTTCGGCGGGTTCCTGGTCAAAGCCCATTCGGAAGGCATGCCGGGACCTCAGGACTACGGCCGATCCCACGCCCACGGCGCCAACATGCTGGCCGATGCGCTCCGCCCGCATGGGGGCGTCGTGATGTGGCGCGCCTTCGTTTATTCACCGGAAACCGACCCGGACCGGGCCAAACGCGCCTATCACGAGTTCGTTCCTTTGGATGGCCAGTTCCGGGCCAACGTCTTCGTGCAGGCCAAGAACGGCCCCATCGACTTCCAGCCCCGGGAACCGGTGCAGCCCCTGTTCGGGGCGCTGCCGAAGACCCCCACCATCCTGGAGCTCCAGATCACCCAGGAATATCTGGGCCACTCCACTCACTTGGTCTATCTGGCACCCATGTGGCGCGAATACCTGGATTTCGACACCTACGCCAAGGGACGGGGCTCCCACTTGTCGAGCGTCATCGACGGGACTTTGCAGCGGCATCGAATGACCGGCATCGCCGGAGTGGCCAACCTGGGTTCGGACCGCAACTGGTGTGGCCATCTGTTCGCACAAGCCAACTGGTTCGCCTTCGGCCGGTTGGCCTGGGATCATTCTCTGACCGCCGAGCGGATCGCAGAGGACTGGATCCGGATGACGCTCAGTTCCGACGACCGGGTCGTCAGCTCCGTTCGGTCGATGATGATGGGATCCTGGGAGGCGTGTGTCGACTACATGACACCCCTGGGGCTGCATCACATCATGCAGGAGGGATTCCATTACGGACCCCAGCCGAGTCACGACCAGGGGAGGCCGGATTGGACCTCGGTGTACTACCACCGGGCCGACAGCCAGGGCCTGGGATTCGATCGCAGCTCGCGAGGGAGCGGAGCAGTCAGCCAATACGCGCCCGAATTGGGGAGAGAATTCGACAGCATCGAGACCTGCCCGGAGCGCTATCTGCTTTGGTTTCACCACGTCCCGTGGAATCATGTCCTCGGGTCGGGCCGGACTCTGTGGGAAGAGCTCGCCCACCGATACCATTCCGGGGTCGGTTACGTCGACGGCATGCTGGAGACCTGGACCGGGCTGCGGGCCAAGATCGACACGGAGATCTTCACGCATGTGACCGAAAGACTCAGTCAGCAGCAGAGAGACGCGGCGCTCTGGCGCGATGTGTGCCTGGCGTACTTTCAGAAATTCAGCGAGAAACCGATCCCTCAATACTGAACCGTCCCGAATACCTCGAAGGGAGTCTGAAGACCGATTCGGGCAATCCTGCTCCTGTAAACTGCATTACAAAGGCAAAGATGACGGATACAGATGGATGGGTCGGAATATTCGCCAGGCTCCTCGTGTTCACCCTGGGAGTCGTCTCGGTCTGGTTGGGGGCGCCGCAGGCGCAGCGGGCGGATGTCGACTTCCCTTTTTCATTCTGGTACGCCGGAGGAAAGGCCCAGGCCCTCAAGCTGGAGACCATCGACGAAACCAGCCGCGAAGGCTGGAAGGGTGACCCGGAGCGGAAGTCTAACCGGAGCCTCCACGTCGCCCGCCTCATCCTGCAGGCAGGTGAAGTGAGAGCGTTCTATCTCCTCGAGCAACCGCATCATGAATAGAAACACGATTTCAAGTGCGACGGCCTGGTTGCTGCCTGCGGTGGCACTGGGGTTTCTTCTTTTCGCGGCCCGCGGCCAGTTCGTGAGCGCCGATTCGGCGCCCCTGGTGTTTGCTGCAGTCATGACCGTGCTGGTCGCAATCCTGCTCTTTTTCGAGCGCCGCCCTTCCTTCCGAATCCGCCTGTTGATTGCAGCATTGACGGTGACGCTGGGCTGGGCTTCGGTGCTCGCCCACCGGGAATACAAAGCAGCGGTGAACGCCGAGGCTGAAGAGCGAGCCTTGAGGAGGCTGGGCGGGGGCCCGGCACCGGCTCTGGATTACCTTCAAGCCCTGAACCTGAACCTGGAAGCCGAAACGGCGCTGCGGCCCGGCTCGGGAAAACTGGTTTTGCTGGATTTCTGGGCGACCTCGTGCAGTCCCTGCCTCGAGCAAATGCCCGAGGTAGAGCAGCTCCATGGCCGCTACCGGGAACGAGGTCTCGTGGTGTTCGGGCTCACCCGTTACTATGGGGAGCCCGAAAAGAAGCAGTCGGAGCTCGACCAGATCAGGAGATTCGCAGCCGATCTGGGCGCCACGTATCCGCTGCTGGTCGCGCCTCCGGAAGTCCACGAGGCCTACTCGGTCTCGGCGCTGCCCACGGCGGTCTTGATCGGCCGCCGCGGAGAGATTCTCGAGTACGGTGTCGGCATCGACAATGCCCGCCGCGTCCTGGATCGAGTCCGCGAGATCCTGGACGGAGAGGGGTAGGCCAGGCTCTTGCATAGAGGAGATCATGGGTGAATCGGTAGACGAATCCGTGTTCGATTTCGCCGCCGTCATCGGACCGCGTATCCCGAAGAATGTGAGGGGCGCGCCGAGGTCGACACCTCGATTGACGAGTACGGCCTACCGGTGACGGGCCGGAGCCTCAGAAACCATCGCGGGCCACACTCCGGCTCGGACTGGTGCAATCCCCGAATACGGGTGATACGATGTGAAACCCCCGGCCTGGTCATTCGCGTGTCGGTGTTTGACGCTCGCTCGATTTGGAACGTTCGCACTTACGACAAGATGCGCGGCGCCGGCGGGCTTGCGTCGGCGGTTCCTTCTGGAGAGGCTTGCAGGGAGCCGGAAGCTGCGCGTCGCCGGAGGCGGAACATCGGGGGAGCCGCAGCGACAGTTGTGGGAAATGGGGCTAGGCTGAAGTCGGTTCCTTTGCAGGACGGGCGGACGTCTGAGGCCTTACGGAGGGTCAAAAGGAATGAACAGAACAAGGATGGGATTTTTCGGCATTTGCCTGGTGCTGGCTTGGGCGACGGGGGCGTGTCTGCACGTCACGCAAGAGGCCCCTCCGGCAGTTCCGGTCTACGACGCAGCGACGTTCTTCGAGACCACGACCTATCGCGGCGCCTCGTTTTCCGCGGATGAAGGCAGCCTGTTGATCTCGAGCGATGCCACGGGCGTCTTCAATGCCTACCGGATCCCGTTGGCCGGAGGAGATCCGGAGCCGCTGACTCAATCCCAAAGCGACTCCATCCAGGCGGTCAGCTGGTTTCCCACTGATGACCGGTTCCTTTACACGGCCGACCAGGGGGGCAACGAGCTGAACCACCTCTTCGTCCGCGAGTCGGATGGAAGCGTGAAAGACCTGACGCCGGGAGAGAACCTGAAGGCGTACTTCACCGGTTGGCGACGGGACGAGCAGGCCTTCTTCGTCTCGAGCAACGAGAGGGACCCTCGGTATTTCGACGTTTACGAATACCAGGCGAAGGACTACCGGAGGACCCGGCTGTTCGAGAACCGGGAGGGATGGGTCGTGAGCCTGGTGAGCCCGGACGGCCGCTGGATCGTGCTGGTTCGAGTCCACGACAATAGCAACAACGACCTCTATCTCTGGGACCGGAAGTCGCCGCGATCAGCGCCGCGCCACGTCACACCCCACGAAGGGCAGGCCACTTACTCGGCCCTCAGTTTCGCTCCCGACGGGAGTCGGCTCTTTTACGGAACCGACGCTCACGGAGAGTTCGAACAGGCCTGGTCTTACGACCTGGGCAGCGGCCAGCACGAGCCGGTTCTTCGAGCCGACTGGGACGTCTCACGATTGGAGTTTTCCCGGAACGGCCGCTACCGGGTCACGACGATCAACCAGGATGGTGCAACGGCCGCCACGATCACCGATATGCAGCGCGGGGAGCCCGTGTCCCTGGAAGGCCTGCCGCGAGGCAACTACTGGGGCTTCGAGTTCTCGCCCAGTGAAAACTGGGCGGCCTTCTACATCGACCAGGACCGCTCGCCCGACGACCTGTTCGTTCTCAATCTGGAAACCGGCGAGTCGCGGAGGCTGACTCAGGCGCTCAACCCCGCCGTAGAGGGTTCGGCCTTAGTGGAGGCGGAAGTAGTACGTTACCCCAGCTTCGACGAGATGGAGATCCCGGCCTTCCTCTATCGGCCGCACCAGGCTTCCGCCCTGCAGCGAGTCCCGGCGCTGGTCTGGGTGCATGGAGGGCCGGGAGGGCAGAACCGGAGCGGCTATCAGGCCACGATTCAGCATCTGGTCAACCACGGTTATGCCGTGCTGGCCGTCAACAACCGGGGATCGTCCGGCTATGGCAAGACCTTCTTTCACCTGGACGATCGCAAGCATGGTGATGTCGACTTGAAGGATTGTATCTGGGGCCGTCGCTACCTGGAAAAGCTGGATTGGGTCGACGGCACCCGCATCGGGATCATCGGCGGCAGCTACGGCGGGTACATGGTGGCCGCGGCCCTGGCCTTCGAGCCGGACGCCTTCGAGGTAGGAATCGACATTTTCGGGGTCACCAACTGGCTGCGAACGCTCCAGAGCATCCCACCCTGGTGGGAGGCCGGCCGGCGAGGGCTCTATGCCGAACTGGGTGATCCGTCCCAGGAGGAGGAGCGGCTGCGAGCCATCTCCCCCCTGTTTCACGCAGACCGGATCCGCAAACCGCTGCTGGTGGTGCAGGGCGCCAACGACCCGCGCGTTCTGCAAGTCGAAAGTGATGAGATCGTCGATGCCGTCCGGCGCAACGGCGTTCCGGTGGAGTACGTCGTGTTTCCCGACGAGGGTCACGGGTTTCGAAAGCGGGCCAACCGGATCACCGCCTCCGAGCGCTACGTCCAGTTCCTCGAGCGTTACCTCAGAGGAGGCCAGAGCGAGTAAGCGCTGGGGAACGAGCCTCCCTGTCGAGGGGCCCTCGGCTCGAGAATCGCAGAGGGTCGCTTCCGGATGGTGGGAAGTTCGCAACCCAGGCACGCCCGGTTGTGTCCAGGCGGAGTACCGAGGAGTCCGCCCACGCTCGCACGAGCGCCTACCGGGTGTACTGGGCCGCTCCCAGGAAGTGGAGCGAAACGTAGGGCCGGTCTCCTACGACCCAGCTGTCGTGGGGCTCCGGCGGGATATGAAAAAGGTGTCCCTCGGTCAGTTCAATCACTCGGCCGTCTTGAAACGCGGCGGTCGCCGTGCCGGACAGTACCAGGCCCACGTGTTCGACGCTGCAGAGCGCCTCACCGGCCAATGGGGCCACGTGGACCGACCACTTCCAACCCGGCTGGTAAGTCGCCCGCCCGATGGTCAGGCCACCGATCTGCACGAGTTCGAACTCGCCCTTCTCGAACACACGCACTTCATCCGGTTGCTCGAAACGCTTCAAAATCACTTCCATCATGGCAGTGGCTCCTTGGGCTCCCACCGTTCGCGCTTCGCAAAGCCTCTCTTGCGCCGCCCATCGCCGGGTTATGCACCTCAGTATAACGCTCCGGCAGTACGGCGCTTCCGGTGCGCCGCGAAGACTCCTCATGAGGGATACCACCGACGAGCTCCTGAGGCAGGGACGCCCCTTTGCCCGATCAGAAACGCCTCGCCAGGAAGGTGAATCGAAGTTCGGTCCGAGCGAGTCCAGATTGGGCTGAATCTGGGCTGGCAGGTTTGACATCGTGACGGGCCTCAAAACAGTACTTCCCAGTGGGAACTCCCCATCTCAGAAGACTCGTCCTCGAGGGCGAGATGGTTGGGAAACGCGTGGCCCTGGGCCTGCGTGCCGTCAGGTCACTCAGCAGAATGCAGTTTCCTCACGTCCAGCGACGGACCAGTCGCAGTCGGGGGGAGGCGGCTGACCGGCGATCTTGATCGACTCGAGTCGATGTCGGTCATTCCTCCGATCATACGTTTAGTCAGGTGCTCCCACCCTTTCTTTTCGGGCAGCCTTGCGATCTCCTCGAGATCCCGGCTGCCTGGTCGCGCCAGAGATGGGGACAGGCCAGATGCGAGGAGCCGCCGAAAGCCGGTGGCACTACTCGGTGTTTCTCTCCAGGAAGAGGGAATCGGCTCTCTGACCGGCGGGCAGTTGATGGAAGCCGGGCCTGGGGTCGCAGGGTCTACAGGCTGGACGGACGTGAGTCTTCGTCCCCGACTGCTCGCGAGGTCGCTGCGAGGATGCGTCTTGTCTGCGCGCCGAGCAACAGGGTCGGACGAAGACCCGGGCACCGGTCAATCCAGTCCGAACTCGTCCGCTCGTTGCGGGTCGAGCTTCACGCTGGGCGTCAGGCCGGCAGGTGGCTCACGCCAGACCGCTCGTGCCGGGGTCCACTCGGTGACTGCTCTCTTGACTTGTCCAGTCCCGCCTCCTTATTCTCGAGAGCGATCAGATGGATTCTCTCGATTCGGCGACCCTGGCTTCCTACCTTTTCGAGGCAAGGGATCGAACACTGGAGCTGGTGGCCGATCTCGGTGAACGAGAGTTCGCCGTCCCCCACCTCGAGATCGTGAATCCCTTTCTGTGGGAGCTGGGCCACATGGCTTGGTTCCAGGAAAAGTGGGTGCTCCGCGATCTGCACGGCCGGGAGCCGATCCGGCCCGATGCAGATCTCCTGTACGACTCTTCGGCGGTCGCACACGACACGCGTTGGAATCTCCCCCTCCCGTCGCGGGCTGAAACGCTCTCCTTCCTCGAGGCGGTCTGCGAGCGGGTCGTCGAGACTGTTCCCTCGGGGGAGCTCGACCCTCAGCAGGCGTATTTCTACCTCTTGGCTCTCTATCACCAGGACATGCACACCGAAGCGTTCACCTACATGCGGCAGACCCTGGGTTACCCGGCGCCCCAAATGGGCACTCCCTTGTTGGAAGCGGGGGATGAGAAGCTCGCCGGATCGTGCCAGGGCGATGCTGAGGTGCCGGGAGGGGAGTTCTGGCTGGGAGCCTCGCGGCACCTGTTCTTCGTTTTCGACAACGAGAAATGGGCGCATCCGGTTCGTCTGGAGCCTTTCCGAATCGCGCGCACGCCCGTCACCAATCGGGAGTTTGCGGAGTTCGTCGACGATGGCGGGTATGAGCATCGCGGCTGGTGGAGCGATGCGGGCTGGGAGTGGCGGCGCCAGGCTGGAGCCCGCCATCCGGTCTACTGGCAGCGGGAAGAGCTGGGTGGGAAGTGGCAGCGCCGGCATTTCGATCGGATGGTTCCGCTGCAACCGGATCACCCCGTGATCCACGTCTGTTGGCATGAAGCGGAGGCATATTGTCGTTGGGCCGGAAGGCGCCTCCCCAGTGAGGCGGAATGGGAAATGGCAGCCTGCTGGCAGGGCGAGTATGCTGTGCCGACCGGTGGGGAAAAGCCGTTCTTTCCCTGGGGAGCCGGAGAAGCTGATCCCACCCGGACCAACTTGGACTGGAGCCGGATGGACTGTGTCGAGGTCTGGGCCCTGTCCCCGGGAGATTCCCCAGTGGGCTGCCGCCAGATGATCGGAAACGTCTGGGAGTGGACCAGTTCGATCTTTGGCCCTTACCCTGGATTCGCCCCAGACCCCTACCAGGATTACTCCCAGCCCTGGTTCGGGACGCGCAAGGTGTTACGCGGCGGCGCCTGGGCGACGCGCTCTCGGATGGTCCGATCCATCTGGCGCAACTTCTTCACCCCCGACCGGCGTGACGTCTTCGCCGGATTCCGAACCTGCGCCCTCCATTCCTGACCCCAACGCCCCATCGAGGTTCGGCCCAGAGACCCCGCCCCCGGCCGTCCATACATCCGAACCCTCGCGAGTCCGAACCCACCGTCACAGTCCACGGAATTGGGGACAGGTCACGTTCCGGATTCGTCTGGTTCTGAATTCGGAATTCAATTGGGGACTGAATTGAATTAGGGACAGGGCATTGGTTTTTCCTGTTCTTCCTGTTCTCCTGGGGGACAGGGCGCACTTTTGGGTTCGGTTTCGTGCACCCACCTGGGGACAGTGGGGACAGGGGACCGTGGGGACCCACCTGGGAACAGCGGGGACAGGGCACTAGCACTTTTCATACTGGCAGTCCTGCCCCTTCCGGGTCTTCCCCGGAATCCCGGATTCCGGATTGGGGACAGGGCACGTTCCGTTCTGGGTTGGGGTCTTCGCCTACGTCCCGCAGCACAAACTCTCTCGGCTCGAGATCTCTCTGACGGATCTCTCTGTCCTGTGCTCTGTCCTGTATCGGGGACAGTGTGTCTGTGTCGGGGACTGCTGTGTCGGGGACAGGGCACTTTTCGGGGACACTTTTCTGTTGGCGCATCTCTTTCGTCTCTTTCTCCGCATAACCCCCACGAAGTTGGGAATGAACTGGGGACAGGGCATTGTTCGCCCTGCAGCAGTCCTGCAGCAGGCGGGGGGTTCCAAGAGACACTTTTGGTCCTGGGACAGTGTCTTCTGGTACCTCCTCTCTCTCCTCTCTCTTTGGGGGACAGGGCACACACTCCTT
>JBFKLX010000203.1:0-10276 GCA_041630155.1 Acidobacteriota bacterium | reverse complement strand
AGGTTGAAGCGGCCGCCGGGAACCACGCCCCGGAAGGCCGCCGCTGCCGGGACCCCCAGAAGGTAGTCTCCCTGGACGTTGCCCGTCGAAGCGTCCCCTGAAAAGCCGGGGACGAACTGCAGGTGGCCTTTCAATCCGCCCGAACGTCCGCCGTCGATGGTGTCCAGGTAGCGGGGCCGGGCTTCGAATCCCGCCTTGAGCGTGTGGTTGCCCTTGATCACGGTCATGGCGTCGGACACGTAAAAGTTGTCGGACTTGACCCGAAACAGGCCACCGTCGCCGACGAACTCGAACTCGCCCGTGCCGAATCCACCCGTCAGGATGATGCCGCTGGCCTCCAGGCTGCCGTCGTTGCAGTTGGGGATGCCGAGGTCCTCGCAGAGCGAGGCCGAAATACCCTGAGTGCCACCCACGCCGGGATTGAGGATACCGATCGACACCTGGGTCCAGCCGAAGCGAAACTCGTTGATCAACGAGGGCCTGAAGACATGGGTATCGCTGATCACCAGCTGCCGCGTGTCACCGATCTCGTCACCGGCACCGAATCCTGCGGGCAACGCTTCGAAGTAGCTGTCGCGCAGCCGGATCTGATCGCTGAAGCTGTAGCGGCCCGAAAGGCTGTTGCTCTGCCCGAAGCGATGGTCGACCTTGATGTCGTACGAGTCGATGGTCTCTTCGTTGAGACGCGACGAGAAGAAGTTCTGGTTACCAGGGCCCGGGTTGCGCACGTCCCGAGTGGGCAGGGGATAGAGGTTCAGCAAGGCAAAGGACTGCGGTACGAAACTGGGATGCCCCTGCAGGTTCGGGATGACGTTGCCCGGAAAGGGCTGGCCAGTGAGGGGATCCCTGACCGCTTCGTCGAACTCCGAAAAGTCTCCCATCCGCGAGCGGGCCGTGGGGACCGCTGTCTGAAAGGGGACCGGCAGACTGTTGCGCTGCCCCAGGTAATCGAAGAAAAAGAAGGTCTTGTCTCTGGCGATGGGCCCGCCAAACGTCCCGCCGAACTCGTGAATCCGAAAGATCGGTTTGGGGGAATTGTTCCGTTTGGTGATGGGATGCAGCGCGTTGAGGGCGTCGTTCTGCCCGTAATAGTAGAGGGAACCATGAAACTCGTTGGTCCCCGACTTGAAGGTGGTGTTGACGACCGCACCACCCCGGCCGATCTCGGCCTTGGGAACGCTGGTTTCCACCTTGAATTCCTGAATCGCGTCGGGGTTGGGAAACACGCCGATGGTCCCGAACTGAGGCTCGTTGTTGTCGACGCCGTCCAGGCTGAAGTTGTTCTGGGTGGGCCGCAGCCCGTTGGCCGAGATGGAGGCTCCCCCCGAACGGGAAAAGCGGGCCGCCTCGGTGGACCCCACAGCATTGCTGCCGCCGGGAATCGAACCAGCGTTCGGGTCGCCCTGATTGAAGAAGGTCTGATCGGTCAAGGCTCCCACGAAGGCTCGTCCCACGCCCGGAGTCAGGGTGGCCAGTTGGGTGAAGTTGCGGTCCTTCAGGGGCAGCTCCACCACCTGGCGCCCTTCAATGACCTCTCCGACGGAACTCGTCTCGGTGTCCAGCAGAGGCGTCTCGCTGGTGACGGTCACCTCCTGGGTGATCTCCCCAACCTCGAGTGACAGGTCGACCACCCTTTCGTCGCCGATTTTCAATTGGAAGGGCGCGCTGACGGTGGTCTTGAAACCGGGCAGGCTGCCCGTGACCGTGTAACTTCCGGGAGGCAGGATGCGGGGCACCTTGTAGCGTCCGTTCTCGTCGGTGACCGTCGAAAAGGCCGGACCCGTCGCCGTGTTGGTCACGCCGATCTCGACGCCCGGCAGAACTCCCCCGGTGGCGTCCGTCGCTTTGCCGACAATGCCCGCCCGATCGGTCTGGGCATCCACCCAGACCGTGGCGCAGAGCATGAGGACGCCAAACACGGCGGCGCCCATTCTTGAAACAGAGAATCGCATGGAAAATCCTCCCCTGAGATAGTCGTTTTTCAACACGAGCGATCCATTCGGCCCGGTGGCGAATCCTCCCGCCCGGCGCCGCTCATCAGCCCCCGCGGGACCTTTTACAGCGGCGTTGCGCGGATGCTACACTCGACCCATCCGCTTCTGGGGTCACAGACACGGATATTACCCCCCGGATGCGGAGCTCGAGGTACCAACTGCCAACATGTATTATCCTGGGCGGCGGAAGCAGGAGTCCCGAAAGATTGCCGAAAAAACTCTGAAGCCTTGCAGCAAGGAGCCTTCGGGATGACCCCCCGTGACCCGCAGAGTTACCATTTCCCGCCCTTCCGGCTGGATCTTCGCAGTGGTGCCCTGTACCGCCAAGACGTGAAGATCAGCCTGCGGCCCAAGACCTTCGACACACTCGTTTACCTGCTGCGCAACCAGGGCCGGCTGGTGCCCAAAGACGAATTGATCGAGCAGATCTGGGCCGATACGTTCGTCACCGACGACGTCCTGGTGCAGAGCATCGCCGACATTCGCCGCGCCCTGGGCGACGACGCCAGAAACCCGACCTTCGTCGAGACCGTCCCCCGCCGCGGCTACGTGTTCATCCGAGCGCTGGAGACGGTCGAGCCGCTGGCGCCGGCAGCGGCCCTGGGCCGGGAGGCAGGTTGGCCGGGCGGCCCACCTCTCGGGAAGATTGCTCCCGGGACGGCTCCGTCCCGCTCCTCCTGGGCGCTCCTGATACTGCTGGTCTCGATTCCCGCCTTGCTGGCAGTGGCCTATCTGAACTATTTTCCCGGCCGGGCAGCGGACGATCCACGAGCACCCCCGACCTCGCTGGCCGTGAGCCTCTTCGAGGTCCAGTCGGACGATCCCGCATTCCAGTGGCTGGAAAGCGGCCTGCCGACGCTCATTCAGACCGGGCTCTGGCATTGGCCGGAAGTGCCGATCTTGACCTATTCGAAGCTCCTCGAGGCGGGAGCTCACGACCCGAATCGGGAGGGCAGGCCGATTGCCTCGGAAGAGAGAAACGTGGCCGCTGCGCGCCGGCTCAAGGCCGGCTACCTGGTGACGGGCAGCTGCATCAAGTTGGGTCCCGAATTCCAGATCAGCGCCGCACTGATCGACCTGGACAGCGGCCGGGAGGTGGTGCGCCTGGCCGAGCACGCCAACGCCCCCGCGGAGATCTTTCCCGCCGTGGATCGCCTCTCCTTGTCGATCCTCCAGGCGCTGGCCTACCAACGAGGGCTGCACGGCGTGCAGGGCCCCATGCTGGCCGAATCCACCACCCATTCACTCAAGGCCTACCAGCACTACGTGGCAGGCCTGAAGTATTTTCTGAAAGGTGGCCCGGCAGGCGCCGAGAAAGCGGAACTCGAACTGGAAGAAGCCATCCGAATCGATCCCTCCTTCGCCATGGCTCACTTCAAACTGGCCCAGGTCCAAAAGTGGGCCCAGGCCTGGGGCTTTCGCACCTCTGATCCCCGCGACTCCCTGCAGAAAGCACTCGCCCTCTCCGCCAATCTGCCGGAAACAGAGCGGCTACTGTTCCGAGGAATGCGGGCGTGGATACTGGATGGGGATTCGGCGGAGGCGCTCCGCATCTGGCGCGACCTGGAAGCCCGCTTCCCCGTGTTCGCCGCCGAGGCCCGCCTTCCCACCATGACGATCGAAATCCTGCTGGAAAGCGGCAAACCGGTCGAGGCCCTGAGCTACGGCGCACCCCTGCTGGACGACCCCTACCTCACCAACGAGGCCAAAGCCAAGATCAGCGCCGACCTGGCCCGAGCCAGCCGCCAGCTGGGCAACTTCCAGGAGGCCGTCCAATACGGCCAGCAGAGCCTTCAGCTCTGGCCCCTCGAGCAGGGTCAGACCTATCTCCTGCACCTGGTCAACCTGGGCAGGAATTACCTCGCCCTCGGAGAGCGGGAAAAGGCTCTCAGCTGCTTCGCCCAGGTCCGCGAGATGGCGGGCCGGGAGGCTACCCACCTGACCGATGCCGGCTGGGGCTTCTACATGGCTGGAAAACGAGCCGACGCTCGAGCCCTGGCCGAACGGGCCCGCCAGGCCAATCCCGGCTATGGAAACGCCCAGCACCTGGCCGGCTGGATCGAGCTGAGCGACGGCCAATACCTGCGCGCCGCCGAGAGCTTGAAGCGCGCCTTCCAGGAAACGCCGCCCCAGTTCGGGTCCACCTACCAGGGGCTCCTGCTGGGGGATCTGCCCGCCCTCTACTATGCCGGGGTGGCATATCAAAAGGCCGCTCAGCCCGCTGCGGCCCGAGAGCTTCTCCAGCAGCTGGTCTCCCTCTGCGAACAGTTGAAGCCCCGGCTCGAATCGGACATGGGCTTTCTGCTCAGCCAGGTCCTCACCCTGGAATCCCTGGCTCAATTCCGCCTCGGCAATCCCACGGCGGCTGACGCCTCACTAGCCGGTATCCCCGAGGATTCGCAGAACGTCCACGAGTGGTGCGTCCTGCGGGCCCGGGTCGCGGCCGTCGCCGGCCAACCCGACGAGGCCCTTCAATGGCTGCGCAGGGGAATCCAGAGCGGCGCCCGGGAATTCCAACACCTCTACGACAACCCCGACTTCGATTCACTGCGCGACACCACGGAATTCTCAGAGCTCCTCGGACGATAAGGGGCGGAGGGTTTGGGACTCCAGTGACACCGGCTTTCCAGGCCGGTGATTCTCGCGGGAGGCACTTTCAGCCTTCTTTCGGACCTCTTTCGGTATCTGCCGGGGCGGCCCGCGATATAGTAGATCCTTCGGAGCAGCCTCTGGCGAGGGGGAGACCCACCCCGAATCCCTGGCGCCAAAGCGAAAGGGCAAAGCGAACGATGCAGAAGCCACGGTTGTCGTTCTGGCGGATCTGGAACATGAGTTTCGGCTTTTTGGGCATCCAGTTCGGCTGGGCGCTGCAGATGGCCAATATGAGCGCCATCTACGAATACCTGGGCGCCGACGCCGAGGACATCCCCATCCTCTGGCTGGCCGCGCCCCTGACCGGCCTGATCGTCCAGCCCATCGTGGGCAATCTGAGCGACCACACCTGGGGGCGCCTGGGGCGTCGCCGGCCCTATTTCCTGATCGGTGCCCTCCTCAGTTCCCTCGCCCTGATCGCGATGCCCCAGTCGACAGCGCTCTGGATGGCCGCAGGGCTTCTTTGGGTGCTCGATGCGTCGATCAACATCAGCATGGAACCGTTCCGGGCCTTCGTGGCCGACCTGCTCCCCGAAGAACAGCGCACCCGAGGCTTCGCGATGCAAAGCCTGTTCATCGGCCTGGGAGCGGTGATCGCGTCGATGCTGCCCTACCTGCTCAGTGCCTGGGGAGTGTCCAGCGGGACCGGCGAAGGGTCCATCCCGATGACCGTCAAATTCTCCTTTTACGTCGGCTCAGCTGCCTTTTTCGGAGCCGTCCTGTGGACGATCGTGAGCACCAAGGAGTACCCGCCGGAAGACATGGAGGAGTTCCTGCGGCGCAAGGCCGCCTCCAAAGGCATCGCCACTCAGGCCAGGGAGATCTTCAGTTCGATAGCCCAGATGCCCACGACCATGCGGCAGCTCGCCTGGGTGCAAGTGTTCACCTGGCTGGGGCTGTTCTGCATGTGGCTCTACTTTCCGGTGGCGGTGCCCCGCAATGTCATGGGCGCCCCCGACACGCAATCCCCGATCTACACGGAGGGAGTGGAATGGGTGGGGGTGTGCTTCGCATTCTACTCCGCGGTCTGTTTCGCTTTTTCTTTCGTCTTGCCCGCGATCGCCAGGAATCTGGGGAACCGCGCCACCCACACGGTTTGCCTGCTCTGCGGCGCGGCCGGGCTGATCTCGGTGCTCTTCATCCACGACAAATATCTGCTGCTGCTGTCGATGGCCGGCGTGGGAATCGCCTGGGCGAGCATTCTGTCCGTGCCCTACGCCATCCTGTCCGTCACGCTCCCCGCCCACAAGACCGGCATCTACATGGGCATCTTCAACTTCTTCATCGTGTTGCCTGAAATCGCAGCCGCGCTGGGTCTGGGCTGGGTCATGCAACACTTTTTCATGGGCAACCGCCTGGCCGCTGTCGTGGCCGGGGGCTTCAGCCTGGCCCTGGCTGCGCTGCTCATGCAGCGCGTTCGCGAACACCCGGGGACCCTGGCCGCTGCGGAGGCTGTTCCGTCGCCCCAATCGCACGGCGGTCAAACCGCCCCTCACTCTCAGGACCGAGGCGCATGATGTCGAAAACTCTCTATTGGACCGTCTTGATTTCCCTTCTGATTTCGCCGGCCTGGTTCACCACGGCCGCCGCTCAGCCGAACGGGGGCCCCCCCGAGGTTGTGAAGGTCGAACCTCCCGGCTGGTGGGCCGCACACAGCATCAACCCGGTTCGCCTGCTGATCCGGGGCCGCCATCTCGAAGGGGTGAAGGTGGAGGCGCCGCCGGGCCTGGAAGTGGGCCTGACCCGAGTGAATTCGCGCGGCACGTACTTGTTCGTCGACTTGATGATCTCCGACAGCGCCTCTCCGGGCCCCCACCCGCTGCGGCTTCGAAGCGCGGCGGGTTCGGCCACCGCTCCCTTCGAAATCCTGGCGCCCTTGCCGTCCCAGGGGCGTTTTTCCGGATTCGACTCCAACGACGTGATCTATTTGTTGATGCCCGACCGCTTTTCCAATGGCGACCCGAGCAACGACGAGCCGGCCGCTTCCCCCGGATTGCTGGACCGCTCCAAGGGCCGCTACTACCACGGCGGCGACCTCCGGGGGGTCATCGCCCGGCTGCCTTACCTGGTCGACCTGGGCGTCACCGCCATCTGGATGAACCCCATCTACGACAACGTCAATCACCTCAACCAGATCGAAACCTACGACGGCCAGGCCATCACCGACTACCACGGTTATGGGGCAGTCGATTTCTACGCCGTGGACGAACACCTGGGGACGCTGGACGAGCTGCGCGAGCTGGTCGACCGCGCACACGCCCTCGGGATCAAGGTCATCCAGGACCAGGTCGCCAACCACACGGGCCCCTACCATCCCTGGGTCGAGGACTCTCCCACACCCACCTGGTACAACGGCACCAAGCAGGAGCACCCGAACAACAACTGGCAGATCTGGACACTGGCCGACCCCTACAGCCCCGAGCGGGTCCGGCGCCCCACGCTGGACGGCTGGTTCTTGAACATTCTGCCCGACTTGAATCAGGCGGACGAAGAGGTGACGCGCTACATCGTCCAGAACACCCTCTGGTGGATCGGCGTGAGTGGCATCGATGGGATTCGCCAGGACACCCTGCCTTACGTCCCCCGCTGGTTCTGGGCGGCGTGGCGGGAGGCCATCGCCCGCCAGTACCCCGACTTCTCCGTCGTCGGTGAGATGTGGGACGGCAACGCGGCTCTGGTCTCGTTCTTCCAGGGGGGACAGGCGCGCCACGACGGCGTCGACTCCCGGATCGAAGCCCTGTTCGACTTCCCCCTCTACTACCCTCTGCGCCATGCCTTCCTGGGACGCGGACCGCTACGCGACGCCGTCAAGACCTTGGCGCTGGACCGGCTCTATGTCGACCCCGCCAAACTCCTCACCTTTGTCGGTCTGCACGACGTGTCACGTTTCATGAGCGAAGAGGGAGCGGACTTTCAGGCGTCCAAGCTGGCTCACTCGATGATTCTGACGGCGCGTGGCATCCCGGTGATTTACTACGGCGACGAAATCGGACTGCAAGGTGGAACCGACCCGGACAACCGTCGCGATTTCCCCGGGGGATGGGCCGAAGACCCTCGCAACGCGTTCGACTTCTCGGGCCGCACCGACGAGCAGAACAGACTGCACCACGACCTTCGAGAAGTGCTCCACCTGCGCCGTGAACTGGCGCCCTTGCGCCAGGGAGACATGGTCAACCTTCTGGTGGAGGAGCAGCAGTACGTCTTCGCCCGGCGGACGGCGGATCAGACGGTCGTCGTGGCCTTCAACAACGAAACAACGGCGGCACGGGTTTCCTTCCAGGCGGGGGCCACGCGATGGCCCGAGGGGACTCGGCTGGCCGACCGGCTGGGAGTCATATCAGGGGCACGCGTGGAACAAGGCAAGATCCAACTGGTCCTCCCGGGGCGCTCTGTGTCGATCCTCGTGGCGCGAGACTCGCAGTGAACAGCTCACCCTCCCGGCCGCCCTGGAACAGGGGCCGCTCTTGCGCTCCCGAGCTGGTACTTCTGGACGAAACGACGGTCGATCCAGTCCTTCAGCCACCAGGCCCAGCGGCTGTGTGAGACCAACCCCTTGTAGTGCAGCAGAGCCTTGCCGTCGCAGGTGTTCAAAATTGAGAGGAACTGTCCTTGGGGCCGGTATCGAGACTCCGGCTGCTTTCCCTGAATCGCCGCGTCCAGGTTCTTCCAAAGCACGGGCGCTTCCCGGACCGCGTAGACCCCCGCCTTGGGCGTCTCGGGGTAGTGGGCGGGAGTCACGCAGTCGCCGGCGCCGAACAGGCGGTCGTCCTCTACACAGCGCAGGCGATCGTCCACCAGCAGGAATCCGCGATCGTCCACTGCCAGCCCCGACTCGCGAAACAGCGGTGGAGCAGCGGCGCCAGCCAGCCAGACCGTGAGAGCCGAGGCCTGCTGGCCCTCGTGTTTCACCCGCACACTCGCTGACTGAACGGCCTCCACCCGAGCGTCCAACCGCAGCGAGATTCCGCGCCTCTCCAGAATCGACTCCGCCCGGCGCCGAAACCACCTGGGATACTCGCGCAGAATTCCGCCGGAGGCCTCCCAGAGGGTCACCTCCGGAGATACTCCGCGGTCCCGCAGCAAGCGGTCCACCGCCAGGGCGACCTCCACGCCTGCCGCTCCGCCTCCCACGACTGAAATCGGCACGCGGCGCTGGCCCTGGCAGGCCAGCTCGAGCACCTCGTCCTTCAACTCGACTGCCCGCGAGATCGGCTTCACCAGCTGCACGTGCCGGCGCACGCCAGGGGCCGTCGAACCCGCGGCCAGCGACCCGATGTTGAATGAGACCCAGTCGTATTCGAACCAGCCGTTGCCGGCCGTCTCCAGCCGCCGCGACCGGCTGTCGACCCGAGTCACCAGGTCGCACAGGAAGCGCGCATTCGCCCCACCAGCCAGCCTGCCCAGGTCGAAGGCGATCTCGTCCTCCGTGTAAATCCCTCCCAGGTACCCAGGCACCATCCCCGAGTAATGATGGCGCGGATACGCCGAGATCAACAAGACTTCCGCAGGCAGAGAGGCAGAACTCAGGCGGCGCAGCACCTCCAGATGGGCATGACCCCCACCGACCAGAATGAGACGGGCGAGCGGACTGGACATCTTCGAGGTACAGTATAGCGGTGCTCGGGCTCGGGGCTCGAGGCGTGAGGCTGGGGACGAATGCTTTTTGCGGTCAAGAAACGAGTCACCCACATCCTGGCCTGCACGGCCGTCCTTGCGCTCTTCGCGGCGGCAATGGCCGATTGGCTGGGGCTGGACTGGACTCTCTCCCCGGCAGCCCCCATCCTCTTCCCAGTCACCGCCGGCATCGCCGTGATCCTGCTCAGCGACGGACTCCTGCACGCAGTCTTCTGGCTGCTCATCGGACACCCCTATCGCCGCTGCTACCGCGCCCAGGTCCATTACTTCTCCGGACAGAGCCGGACGGCAATCCTGCTGAGCGGATTTTGTGCGGGCGCGGAAGAGTTGCTCTTTCGGGGAGTCCTGTTGGAAAGCCTGCTGAACTGGGGCCCCTGGATGGCCGTGCTGATGTCCGGCACGGCCTTCGGCGCGGCCCACCTGATCCCGCGCCGGCAACTCTGGCCATTCGGAATCTGGGCGGCATGGCAGGGCGTTCTTCTGGGCGCGCTCTACGTCTGGACCGGAGACCTCCTGGCCAACGTGATCGTCCATGGGATGCACGATGTCGTGGGCTTCACGGTCTTCAGGATTCAGGGGCGTGAGGCGTGGGGTGTGGGGCTTGGGGCTCAGTACCCCGATCCATAAACACAGCAACGGATGTTGCGGGCGTTTCGAAGCAGCAGCCGGCCCCCGGAAACCGAGTGGACCACCCTGATCGAAGGCGCCGGGCACCTGGGGGCTCGCCCGCAAACCCTTCGGGCGCACGGGGGTCTGGGGCGATCTCTTTGTCGTTGGTCGTCGACGATGCTATGGCATCGCCTCCTCCTCTCTTCGCGACTTCGCCTCGAGAGCCCCGCCCGCAACCGTCACCGTATTTACGAACCGGTGTTATGAGCCCGGACGGTTCACCAGCTTTCTGCTGCGGCGACGAAACCTGGTGCACAATCAGGGTTGGGGTGCAGGGGGTGGGGGTCCGGAAACCGATCGGGCCTCACGCCGCAAACGTCTCGAGT
>JBFKLX010000202.1:0-10336 GCA_041630155.1 Acidobacteriota bacterium | reverse complement strand
CGGCGAAAACCCTGGAACATATCCGTTTCCGTTGAGCGGTCCAGCGGCGGAGCAGGAGTGAACTGGTCTTCGTCGAGCGGAAAGGGCTCGAGCTCGAGGTCTTCGAAGTTGGGCTGGGGCGGCAAGTCGATGTCGGCGCCGCGCAGCTCGAGCTCAGCCAGCATCGGCTCATTGCAGACGTAGCAACCCGCAGCGATGTCCGACAGCGCCAGCCCGAAGGGGAGGCCCCAGGACAGCAGGTGTTGGCCCTTGGGGATCGGCCGGACTGCGAAGCGGTGCCCTTCCAGGATCGTCCGGTCGGTCCTGGAGGAGCCCGTCTCGAATCGGACCAGGGTTCCGGCCGCGATTCGGCGTGTGGCGATGGCACAGTTGTCCTGCGGCGCCGCCAGCCGAGCCAGGCTCTCGAAGGGCCGGCCGTGAACCATGCCTCATCATACCGGGGGTTCCGGGATCCGGACAAGAAGGCGGCGGCCGCTCGCAGGAAAGTGAGCTTCACTTCGGGCGCTACCTGTGCTTGAATCGAGTCATGGCCATGCTGCAGCAAAGCCCCAAAAAGTTCGACGTGGTAGTGATCGGATCGGGAGCCGGTGGAGGCACCACGGTGAGAGCCTTGACCGAAAAGGGAGTCGAATGCGCCCTGCTCGAGGCGGGTCCGATGCTGGACCCGTTCACGGAGTTCAAGGAACACCAGTGGCCTCACGAGGTCGACCACCGGGGCGCCGAGCCGGGCGGCAAAGCCTACTTCGGCAAGGGCAAGCCGTTCGGATATTTCAGCACCACCAGCGGAGGCTGGCAGCTCGAAGGTGAACCCTATACCGTGGGTGAAGGGAGCCGCTTCCAGTGGTTCCGGTCCCGGATCCTGGGAGGGCGCACCAACCACTACGGCCGGATGTCGTTTCGCTTCGCCGACTACGACTTCAGCCCTTACGACAAAGATGGCCTTGGCGCCAACTGGCCGATCTCCTACCAGGACATCGCCCCCTATTACGACAAGGCCGAGGCATTCATCGGCGTCACCGGCTCTCGGGAGGGGATCCGCAGCGCACCGGACGGCGTCTTTCAGCCCCCGCCTCCCCCCAAGGCCCACGAACTGCTGATCAAGCAGGCCTGCGACAGGCTGGGGATTCCATGCATTCCCAACCGCCGGGCAGTGATCACCACCCCTCTCAACGGGCGGGCGCCCTGCCACTACTGCGGGCAGTGCGGCCGGGGTTGCCAGACCGTCTCAGCCTACTCCTCCAGCCAGGTCGAGATCTTCCCGGCCCTGGAAACCGGGAAGCTGACCATCTTCGACAACGCGATGGCCCGCGAAATCCTGACCGACCAGGACGGCAAGGTCACCGGGGTCTCCTACATCGACAAGAAGACGCGGACGGAAAAGGAGATCCATTGCCGCGTGCTGGTGCTGGCAGCCAGCGCCTGCGAGTCGGCTCGGATCCTGCTCAACTCCAAGTCGACCCGCTTTCCCCGCGGCGTGGCCAACGGCTCGGGGGTGGTAGGCCGCTTCCTCATGGACACCGTCGGCTTCTCGTTGAACGGTTACGTGCCCACCCTGGAAGGGCTTCCCCGATACAACACCGACGGCTTCGGCGGAGCCCACCTGTACATGCCCTGGTGGCTGTTCGAGGACAAGAAGCTCGACTTCCCCAGGGGCTACCACATCGAGCTCGGAGGCGGCTACCAGATGCCAGGGGTGGGTTTCGGCGCGGGCACCGTCAGCCGGCATGGAGGCTTCGGCCCGGCACTCAAAGAGAACATTCGCAAAGAATACGGCTGCTTCGTGAACTTCGCCGGCCGCGGAGAAATGATCCCCAACAATCTCTGCTATTGCGAGATCGATCCGGAGGTGGTCGACCAGTGGGGAATCCCCGTGCTGCGTTTCCACTTCAAATGGTCCGACTACGAATGGAAGCAGGCCCGCCACATGGAAAGGACCTTCGCCGAGATCATCCAGACCATGGGCGGCACGGTCCTGGGCGGGCCCCAGCGAGGAGACGACGGCATCTCGGTGGGCGGCGAGATCATTCACGAAGTCGGGACCGTCCGGATGGGAAGCGACCCTCGAACCTCGGCCTTGAACGCTTTCAACCAGGCGCACGAGGTCCCCAACCTGTTCGTCGTCGATGGGGGCTGCTTCGTGAGCAACCCCGACAAGAACCCTACCTTGACCATCAACGCCTTGGCCTGGCGAGCCGCTGACTATCTGGCCGAGGAGATGAGGAAAGGCAATGTCTGAGCACCGATCGATCGCAAATCCCGGAAGTGGACTCTCGAGGCGGGACCTGCTGCGCCGTTTCGCGGCGGCGGTTGCTGTCGCGGGTCACTGCACCTTCAGCCCCGAGGCCGCGCGCCACGTCCACCGCCTGGCTCACCAGGAAAGGGAAGCCACCGGCAGCTATGTCCCCAAGTTCTTCAACCCCCACGAATACCAGATGCTGGAACGGCTGGCCGAGCTGATCATCCCGGCGGACCAACGCTCGGGCAGCGCCAAAGACGCCGGTGCTCCCGAATTCATCGACCTGCTGTGCAGCCAGAATCAGGAGCTGGCCGACCTGTATACCGGCGGCCTCCTCTGGCTCGACCGCCAGGTGGAGCGCCATACCGGCCAACCCTTCCTGGAAGCGTCCCGGCAGCAGCAGGAGGAAATGCTGGGCCTGCTGGACGCCGAGGCGCGCCGCTTGGAGGAAATCAGATCCGCGGAGCGCTTCGCGGTGTTCGAAGAAAACACCAACTATGGTGGATTCCGGGACTATCGAAGCGTCCCCAGCGGGGAGCTGGGCCCGGGCGCCCGCTTCTTCGTCTGGCTGAGACGGATGACCGTCGATGCCTTCTACACCAGCCCCATGGGGATCGCCGACGTGGGTTACCGGGGCAATGAGTTCCTGAGTGAATACGTGGTCCCCGAAGAGGCGATCGAGTTCGTGCGCAAGAACAGTCCGATCGAATAGCCCGGCGCGGCTCCCGGAGAGGTCCATGTCAAAGGAGGAAGGCGCGCTTCGCCTGGTGCAGCTGCACAGCAGGCAGACCGGAAGGCGAGTCGGGCTGATTCGGGGAGACCAGGTCTTCGACATTACCAGCGTCGATCCCTCCCTGAGCACCACGCTGAACCTGTTCGAGCGGGCTCAGTCTCAACAGGTCTCTTTTCTCGATTTCTCGAGGCAACTCCAGTTGCGGGGGGCGAAGCGGCACTCCTACCCCGGACTGCTCGAGCGCCGCCCCGGACACGGGGAGAGCTGGCTGCTTCCTCCCGTGGACCATCCGGACCCGGCTCACTGTCTGGTGTCCGGAACCGGTTTGACCCATCTGGGCAGCGTCCGGCAGCGAGACGCCATGCATCTTCTCGAACGAGCCGGCAACCTGACCGATTCTCAGAAGATCTTTCTGATGGGGCTGGAGAAAGGCAAACCCGAATCGGGGCGCGGTGTGCAACCGGAATGGTTCTTCAAAGGCTCAGGCCTGATCCTGCGAGGCCCCAATGACACCCTGGAAATCCCGTCCTTCGCCGAGGACGGAGGCGAAGAGGCGGAGATCGCCGGCTGCTACGTGATCGACGAGACCGGTACGCCCTGCCGGTTGGGGTTCGCCGTGGGCAACGAATGGTCCGACCACCAGATGGAGCAGCGGAACTACCTCTGGCTGGCGCCGTCGAAACTGCGCACCTGCTCGATCGGGCCCGAGCTGGTGGTCACCGAGGCCTTCGAGAGCCTCACCGGCCGGGTCACCGTCCACCGGGGGACGGCGCTGATCTTCGACTCGGGTGAGATCTCGACCGGCCAGGAGCACATGTGCCACTCGCTGGCCAATCTGGAAGACCACCATTTCAAGCACGACCAGTTTCGCCACCCCGGAGACGTGCACATCCACTTCTTCGGAACGGCCAAGTTTTCCTTCGGCCAGTGCGATCCACTGCGTGACGGGGATCGAGTAGAGATCTGCTTCGAGGGGATGGGGGCCCCTCTAGTCAACTATGTCTCTGGCGCGCCGGCGGATGCCGAGGCCTCACCGGTTCGGGTTCGCCCCGCCCGGCAGGAATCCAAGGGATGAAGATCACCTGGGACGGCCAGCCGACTTCTCCGGTCGCGCCGGAATCTCGTTTCGTGCAGCCCCGAAGCGTTTTGCCAATGACGCCCGCCACTCGAATGGTTTATTCTTCATCAAGCGAGTTCGATCTCTGTCGTTGGAATCGAATCCCCAGCTGTGCACGAGACCATGTGGCCAGTCGCGCTGTTATCGAATCGACTCATTCTCACCTCGCTACTCGCCGTGACCGTCGCAGGTTGCGGCGAACGTGCGGGTGAAGCTGTGCCCGACGAGAGCCAAAGCAAGCCTGAGCTCAACGAGATGAACGATCCAAAGTCCGAATGCGAAGAGCTGTTGAACGCTGTCCTCCCGTTCGCAGAGGAAATGCTGTCGAAACACCACGAGTTCTTCCCCTTTGGGGGCACGATGTCAGCAGACGGAGAGATCGCACATACCGCTGGATGGACCGGTGACGAGCAGCCCGCATCAACGGAAGTGATCGAATTGCTGGAGAGGGGCTTTCGCGCTGGCGCACAGCGCGGTGAGTACAAGGCTACGGCTCTCGTGTTCGACATTCGGACCATCCCGCCCGGCAAAGAGGAAAAGCAGGACGCTATAGCCGTGGCTCTAGATCATCGCGACGATTACTCCGTGGTGGTGATCTTTCCCTACTCCTTTACTTCGGGTGGAGAACTCGCCATCGAAGATCCTTTCGCCATGAAAGGCGAGGAGAAGATCTTCGCTCCCTAGGACCGCACAACGAGCCGATGATGTGACCAATGGCGGCGGTGGACTACGAAAGACTCGCACGTTTCTATGATGGGCTCGTGACTAACGATGACGACGTGGCGTTTTTCGTCAACCTCTCAAAGCAGGCATCAGGCAGGGTGATCGAATTAATGGCAGGGACCGGACGAGTGTCTATTCCAGTCGCGTCCCAGGGCGTTCAGTTGACGTGTGTGGACAATTCCCCGGCGATGCTGGACGAGCTGCGCCGGAAACTGTCGCTGCAGGATTTGTCAGCGGAGGTGGTCCAGCAAGACGTGACGAGACTGGAACTCGAATCACGCTTCGCGCTCGCGTACATTGCGTTCCATTCGTTCGAGGAGCTCACCGAGGACGTAGATCGAGACAACCTGTTTCGGCGCGTGCTCACCCATCTTCAGCCCGGGGGCAGATTCGTGTGCACTTTGCACGACCCTGAGAGGCGCCTTCGCGACGTTGGGCCCAACCGCGAGCAGCAGTGGCGTTTCGAAGACCCCAACGACGGGCGTGTGATCCAGCTGCGCCTGCGTACGACTTTTGACAAGGCCCGATCTCTCGTGCGGGGTCGCGAGAGGCTCGAAGACCTGAGCAGTGGGCAACTGATCGCCGACCTTCCGCTCTGCTTCAGGCTCACTTCCTGCAAGGAGTTCCGGCCGCTCGCTCAGCGGGCCGGTTTCCGCGTGGAGGCACTCTACGGCGACTACGACCACAGTCGATACACGGCGGGTCAGAGCACCAGCATGGTGTGGGTGCTTGCCCGCCCAGAGGCCGGCTGACAGTGCCTTGAAGCTGAGAAGAATCCTCTCGCAAAGACGCAAAGAACGCCACGGATCAAGAATGGCACCACCCGACAGAGTGACCGGTCCGTCTCGGCGTCTTGGCGAGAGCAAAGCGGATCGGCATTCGAACGATTGGGTGTAGGGGACGGCCTCGCCCAAGCGCTCCAGCCCGCCACTGATCCTGTCGTTGCCCGAATGACAAACGGAAGGGGTGGTGCTATCGTTGCAGATCAAATGAACGTCGAAATCCACCACTGCTCCACCTGACAAAACAGCAAAGCCAAGGCTGCGAGTCTCGCGGCCCTCATCAAGCAGCGCCTCGCGATCGACGTCGTTCTCCGGTCTGGAAAGACCGGCCAGTTCGATGTGATTGCAGACAATGAGACCGTCGCCTTTCGCGGCGGGAATTGGTTCACACGCCGCTTCGGCGCCGGCTATCCCGATCCCGACGGCGTGGTCGCTTTACTCGAGAATCGTCTGGGGCAAGCTTGAAGTCGTGGATGCTGTAGAGGCACTTACCTCACACGACGGGCTTCGCCGGCGCGCGAGTTCGATAACCTTCAAGGCCGCCGATGACGCTGCCGTCCGGGGAAGCTTCTCCGTTCGGCTTCGGCTTCTCGTTTGGCGATACGGAGGACGGTCGCCCGTCCGCGTGGGCGAGCGGGGGGGCGATTGGGGGACGGTCGGCCCTCGTGGTGTTTCCGGAAGACGGCCTGGTGAGTGCGATTGTCGCCTCTGCGGACGGGCGGCGCCTGGTTGCGGACGCGGTGACTGCCGCCGGGGCCTTCCGTCAATGAGATTCAGTTTGGACGCATCACGCTGTTTTTGTTGAGCCATGCTTCTCAACCGCTTCGAGTACGCGCTCATGAACAACCCTGTCCGTGCCGCCATCCAGCGGCACTTCGAAGCCGGGAAGCTGCTCCGTATGGGGGGCGCCATGGACGGCGGGCGTGCCCTCGAGGTCGGCTGCGGCCGCGGGGTCGGCATCGAGCTCATCCTCGAGGTCTTCGGCGCCGACTCGGTCGATGCCTTCGACCTGGATCCGCGCATGGTTGCTCGAGCCCGAACCCGGCACTCTGCGCGCGGCTCCCGGGTCCGTGTTTGGGTCGGCGACGCCAGCGCCATCAGTGCTCCGGACGCAAGCTACGAAGCCGTCTTCGACTTCGGCATCATCCACCATGTTCCCGAGTGGCGCCGCGCCCTCGCGGAAGTCTACCGAGTCCTCGAGCCGGGTGGCCGCTTCTACGCCGAGGAAATGCTCAGGCGCTTCATCGTCCACCCCATCACTCGGCGTCTTCTCCATCACCCCCTGAGCGATCGCTTCGACTCGGCCAGTTTTGCTCGAGAACTAGAGGCATCGGGCTTTGATCCCATCGCAACCCAGGAGCTGTGGGCTTGCGTTGCATGGTTCACCGCACGCAAGCCGGCTGCGGACTGACAAGAAGCTGCAGGGGACGCCCCAACGGCTGGCGAAGGTGTTGTATCCTGGCCGGGGTAACGGGCGCTGGCGGCACGGCGGACCCTTGCCGCTAAGCTCCGCGTGGGCGAACAGCTGCCCCACCAGCAGTGAAATCTAAGACAGGGAAATGGGGGAAACGTGAATCCAACGATCAGGCACGTTTTGGCGGTCATCGCGGGTCTCATACTTGGCAGCATCGCAAATATGAGTCTGATCATGGTAAGTGGTGAAGTTATTTCACTCCCTGCCGGCGTCGATGTGACCAATGTCGAAAGCCTCAGAGATTCCATGCATCTGTTTGAACCCAGGCATTTCGTTTTTCCATTCCTGGCTCATGCCTTAGGGACTGCGGTGGGTGCTTTTGTGGCTTCAGCACTCGCTGTAAGCCATAAGATGAAATTCGCGTTGGGGATTGGTGCGTTTTTCCTGGTAGGAGGCATTATCAATGCTTTCATGCTTCCATCCCCGACTTGGTTCGCCGTATTGGATTTGGTTGGTGCATATATTCCGATGGGGTGGCTCGGTGGCAAGTTGGCTGCAAGTAGATTTCAAAAATAGAGGCAATGCGGCAAACCACAAGCTGCGCTTGCTCCGGCCCGTTCACTCGTAGTGATACTCACTTTGCAGGAGGCACATAGGAATGCGTCCCCAGATTCGGACATTCGTTTTGTTCTCGTTACTCATCTTGCCGGCCTGCCTTGGCGTAGCGGAAGGAGAAAGGCAGGCTTCATCCCAGCGGGTCGGCATCCTCCTTTTCGATGGCGTGCAGATCATCGACTTTACCGGGCCCTACGAGGTGTTCGGGCAAGCCGGCATGGAGGTATGGACCGCGAGCGTGGACGGCAAGCCCATCACCACTCATATGGGTTTGCACATCGCGCCAACCTACGCACTGGCCGAGGCACCGGGAGCGGACATTCTCGTGCTGCCGGGGGGTAACGTCCCTCACAAAGTCGTTGAGGATGATCCCCGCATTGCATGGATCAAGCAGCGCTTCGCTGACGCGACAGCAGTTCTTTCTGTCTGCAACGGGGTCTTCTATCTGACTTCGTCAGGTCTTCTCGATGGACAGCGTGCCACTACCTACGCGCTCATGCTCCACCACCTGAAGATGGTCGCGCCGAAAGTGAAGGTCGTCGCCGACGAGCGCGTCGTGGACAACGGCAAGATCGTCACGGCTGGAGGGCTCTCCGCCGGAATCGACGGGGCACTGCATCTGGTCGCCCGCTCCCTGGGTGAAGCCCGCGCACGACTGGTTGCGAACAACATGGAGTACGACTGGCGCCCAGACCGAGAGTACAACCGTGCGAAGCTCGCCGATGTCCACATCCAGAATGTCATCGATTTCTTCCCTCCCGCGATTCGACGAGTGGACGAGGTTTACGACGGTGACGACAATAGCTGGGAGCTTCGCTGGAGGATCATGTGGCCCAAACCGGCCGAAGAGATGCGTCGACAATTCTCCGAGCTGGCGGGCGAAGCTGGCTGGCGGCCAACGGATGGTCGGCAGGCAGTTGACTGGAGCGAGTCGAACTGGACCTTCAATGATGCCGATGGTCGCGCCTGGCGCGCCAGGGTAACGATTGTTTCGGAACAAGAAGGTGAGATTTTACTCGGGGTTCGTGTCGACCGTACACCCAGGACGAACTGACTTGATCGCACTCAGCCGGCGAATCGTTCTTGCCATCGGAAGCATGATTCTGGGTTGGGCTTGCGCCAGCGCGATCTTCACCGGATGGATCTACGCGCTCCAGCACGATCTCAGGGACGTCGGTGTGACGCTGTTCTATACCGCGATCTTCGCAGCAGCTGGGTGGGTGATCAGTTTTTTGCCCCTGGTTGTCTTCGTTTCACCCCGGGCGCCCCTGTGGACTAGCAGGCGCCTGCCATGGATCGGTGCAGTAGTAGGTTTTGTTGTCTTCTACGCGCTCATCGGCCGGGTGTTTGTCAAAGAGGTTTGGGGTGGTCTGGGCTCGTGGATTGAGCTGGCGCCGTACGCGACACATCCAATCGTGACTGGTGCAGTAGCCGGCTTCGTGTACTCGATCTTGCTGCGGAAGCACTCCGAGAGCAGGCGCGAACTGGCACCCGAGTCATAGCCGGCGGCCGTCTGGCGAATTGAGATTGTGGTCGCGCCCAGCCGGCAGGTGGGCAAAGAGGGGACCGAGGTAGCTTGAAAAGACGAGGCCATATTCGCCTGCTTCTGATCGCCACCCTTGTCTGGGCGGGCTTCTGGGTTGGTGGGCTGCCCTCCTACTACCAGCAGTACTCCACAGCCTTCATGGCGCTGTTCGACATTCTGCTCCTGGTGCCCATCACCGGCGTCGTCTACCTGGTCCTTCGCGGCGTGGGGCACGGGAGGCGCTTGGCGTTCTCTGCATGGTGCGCCTTCTACTTCACCGTGCCTCTGGCGATCTACGACTGGCTGTATTGCGGAGTCTACCTCGGGTACGGCATGCAGTTTCTGAGCCGCTTCTGGTACCTGTCCGTCTACTATGCTGTCCCATGGGTTCTCCTGCCGACTGTTGCCTTGATGCTCGACCAAAGGAGCACCGGAGAGACCGGGACGCCGGTGACACCTGACGAATGACAACGTGGTGAGGCCGGTTGACCCGTTGAAACGATGTCTACCTCTTTGTCCACACACGAAGTTCAGATTCTCGGTATGCTGCTGGCCGGCGATCACGAGATGCTGGGCATGCTTCGCGACCAGCTTGCCGCAAGCCGCGTCGTCCTCCGCGAGTTTACCGGTGCTGGCTTCTTCGCGCATTTTGAGGTGCCCTCTGACGCTCCGCGCCTGGGGCGGCGTTCAGCCTTCACGATTTCGGACGTGGCCGGGCGGGTGTCGGGTGTCGAGGTTGGCTTCGTCCTGTTCGTTCGGAATGGAGCGCTCGACTGCCTCGAGTGCCACACTTGGGGTGATGGTGAAATTTCCCAGGATTGGCAACTCGAAGAACTCTGTTATCTTCGGCGTGAGTCTCCAGGGAGTGCCGCCCTGGCTCGGGCCACGGTTCGGGATGAGTCAGCGCTGGAACTGGAGGCACCTGGCCCAGAAAGCGATTCGGCTGACGGATGACGGGTTGGCACGGCACGCGCCAACGCGGCCCGCAGCCGAACGCAAAACGTTCACCCGATCACGGAAATGCGCGGATTCGGGGACCCTCCAAGTACTCCGGTTCGTAAATAGGGTGACGGTTGCGGGCGGGGCTCTCGAGGCGAGGTCGCGAAGAGAGGAGGAGGCGATGCCGGAGCATCGTCGTCGACCAACGACAAAGAGATCGCCCGAGACCCCCGTGCGCCCGAAGGGTTGCGG
>JBFKLX010000201.1:0-10362 GCA_041630155.1 Acidobacteriota bacterium | reverse complement strand
GCCGGAGCCCATGACGATTCCGGCGACCTGGCCTTCGATCCGGGCGTTCCGGTCCTCCCCCTGGTGATTCCGGCCGTGCCGCTCTTCTCGGTGAGGGCTCCCGACGTGGGAGGCCCGCCTGGCCCGGTCGCGTGTGAATCGTCTGCTCTCTTGGGCCCCCCGGGAACTGGCGTCGGCTGTACGCGCCCGGCCCCCGCGCCCGATCGTCGCCTCACTGCGGCCACGCTGGGGCTGGATCTGACCGGCCCCTTCACGGATGATCTGGACGCCATCTCCCTGGGCGGTCCGCCCCGGCCGGGGACGCCTCCTCTACAGTTCTCCGTGGACACGGCCAGCGCAGGCCGGCCCTGCGGTCTCGACGACGTCTCTTCGGAAGCCTCTGGAGGAGAGGCCCACGGGGACATTTTTGCGGGGCTACTGCCCTGCAGCCGGCGTTTTCGGGACGAGCGGGAACAGGGTTTGAATGCCCCGGGCACGCCCACCGATGATCTGGACGCTCTGGCGGACGCGCCTTTGGACAACTCCTGCCTCAACGGGGCTGGCTGCAAAGTCTTCTCCGTGACGGCCGGCTCGAGTCTGGTGGGGATGGTCGATCCACTCGGCAATCGCATCTCGCCGGCCGACCTGCTGGTGGCTCCGGGGGCGCCCAACTGCCCCCCGGGCGGCGGTCCTTGCGTGGCGGTGCCGGCCACGGCTCTGGGATTGGACGGCAGCGGGCCGGGAAGCGACGATCTGGATGCAGTCTGCTGGCTCGATCTGAACGGAAATCGAATCCCGGACCTGCCTCAGACAGGGGCCGTCCCCGACCGCTACTTCTTCAGCCTGGCTCCCGGATCCGCGCAAATGGCAACCTTCAGCGCGGCGGACGTACTGACGGTCGGCCCCTCCGGACCGGTCGTCACGCTGCGGGCGGAGGCCCTGGGTTTGCTGGCCACTGACAACATCGACGCCCTGGAGTGCACCTTGCCGCCTCCGGTCCCGGTTCAGCGGGCGGACGCATGCCCCGTCCTCTTCTCTTCCGACGGGGGGGTTTACTACAACACCCGCAGCCGGACCTCCAGCCCCGATTGCCACACCCCGGCATGGGAACAGCCGGATGTTACACCGCACGCCCTGTGGGTCTTCGCCCTGGACGGAGCGGAGCAGCCGGGTATGGAGGAGGAGGCGCTCCATTTCGGCAACCAGGACAACGGGACATTCTCGACGCTCGACGCCGGGGCGCCCGCGCCGGCCTGGAGCAACAAAGATTGCTGTGATTCGTTCGATACCCCAGCCGATCCCAATCGTGTGGTCTATTCGATCTGCTGCTACTCGGTAGCGCCGGCCATCCGCTTGTTCCGGAGAAACCCCGGAATGGTCGGAGGAGGCCCCGTCAATCCACCTCCCGGCCGGCTGCTCGGTTTCCGCCCCCTGCCTTCGATGGACACCTTTGGGGAGCAGAGAGCCGTTGCCGTGACCACGACAGGTGTCTTCGCCACCACCAACGTGGGGGCCACCCCCATCGTGTGGGGGCCGGTGGGAACGAATCCACCCGCAAACGCATGCTCGGTTCAGGTCGCCCTCACCCGCGGAGAACCCTACGTCTACGTGCTGGCCGGTTTGAAAGCGGGAGGAGTCCGGCGCGGCTGTGACGGCGGCGATCTGGGAACCACCGGTCAGCTTTGGAGGCACCAGGGTATCGGGCCGGGAGGCGCCTGGGTGCGGGCCGACGCGGGGCTGGCCAACGTGGGAGTGTTCGCGGTGGATCCGCTCGACCACTCGCGGCTCTATGCCTCGGACCTCCCTCCCGCCGCTCCCAGAATGGTATTCAGCAACGATGCGGGGGCCACCTGGATTCCCGATCCCGACCTGGACACGTTGATGACCGGGGGAGCCACCTTCCGCTACCAGACCAACCTGGGCCCCACCGACTTCAGAAGTTTCAACGGATATGCGCAGCCGTCACTGCTGGCGTTCAATCCCGAAGATCCGAGTTGCATCGTGGCCGGTGGGCGAGACTCGGGTGTTTTTTCCAGCAACGACGGAGGGAAGAACTGGTCGGCCGTTACCACGGTTGCCCCCGTCGTTCCGCGGCCCTGGCAAGCGTACTTCGACAACGAGGTGAGCCAGGTTTTTCTGGGTACACAAGGCCGAGGCGTCTGGCGTTTTCCGCTCTCCTGTCCCCTGGACTTCGGCGACGCCGACCCCAACTACCCGACCCGCCTGACCCGAAACGGCGCTCGCCACGCCTCGACCAGGCACGAGTGGCTGGGAAAGCCGCTCATCGAACACGATCGCTCGGTCAGCGAGGAGTTCAACGCCTCTGATCCGGCGGATGTGGACGGGGTCCCGAACGTGCCGGGCGGCGCCGACGGCTTCGACCTGGACCGCTTCGACGATGGCGTCGTCTTCTTTCCCCTGACCTATGCCCCGGGCCGCCGCGGCAAAGTGCAATTCAACGTCTGTGCGGATGCGGTCGGTGAGCGCTACGATCCCGCCGACCCGGACAAGACCCTCTACCTGAATGCCTGGATCGACTGGGACACCGACCAGGAGTGGGAGGAGGTGAATCAGGAGCACATCATCGACGGACTGCGGCTGGCCCCAACCAGCCCGGGGGCCTGGGCCCCGCTGGGCCTGCGCTCGGCAACCGCCAACGTCACTCAGATCGGAACCGCCGCCGACGGCCGTTGCGGCCTCTACGAGGCGGACTTCCCCGTGGGCTCGATGGGACAGCAGGCGCTCTGGTCGCGTTTCCGGCTGGACTATGGTGAGGATGCAGGCAGGAACGATCCTCGGCCCCGCTTCCGTTCACACCCCTCGCTGCGCGACCCCAACCTCGGGCCAGGAGAGCTACAGCCGCCCGGGCAGGGACTCGGCTATGCCCAGGGAGAAGCGAGATATGGTGAGGTCGAGGACTATCGAATCGGCGCCGACTTCGGCGATGCGCCCGACCTCGAGGCCCTCTATCCGACGCGCAAGAGCAGCCTGGGCGCACGCCATCTGGACATCTACAAGGAGTGGCTCGGGCGAAGCAAAACACGGGAGACCAACGCCTGTTCCGAGGCCGGTCCCGAGGAAGACCAGGACGGGGTCTTCAACCTGGGCGGCACTTGCAATGCCAGCAATCTGGACCGTGCCGAGGAGAGCACAGCCGTCCTGGATCTCACCAGCCGTTCACTGACCGTCAGTTTCACCGCCCGTTCGACGATCTCTTTACGCGGTTATGACCTGATGGGGCTGGACGCCGACGGAGATGGGCGAACCGACGAAGATCCCGCGTCGGACGGAGTCAATGAGGACATGGACCAAGACGGGATGGGGCAGGAGCGCGACGGGGAAGACGGCCCTGACCGGATTCAGGTCATGAGTCTGGACCCCGCGGACCCCAGGTGCGGGCAACGTGCGTTCGAGGTCCTCTCCACGCCTCCCTGGAGCGGAGGCAAGGGACGCTACTTCTCCACCGAAGTCGACGACGACCGCGATGGGCAGCTCAACGAGGACCCGATCAACGGCGCCGACGACGACAACGACGGGAGTACGGACGAAGATCCCCCTGGGGTCAGACCTCTGTTCGCCAATATCTTCGTGGATTGGAACGGAGACCTGGATTGGGACGACGCTGGGGAGCACGTTCTACAGGACGCCCTGATCGCCCCCGAGACTTTCGGCGGCAACGGAAATTACACCCTCGGCGAACCTTTCGTGGACGCCAACCAGAACGGAGCATTCGACGCCGGTGAGTCGTTCACGGATTCCGCGGGAGTGGATCAGAAATCGTATGGATGTCGCTTCGAGATTCCCCCCGGCGAAGACATTCCGGTCTCGTTCTGGGTCCGAATTCGCCTCGGCTACACGGAGCGCAACTCGCAGACACTGGACGAACTGGTCCAGGTCGGTGTCGCCCACTCCCAGGAGGACACCCGCCAGTTGAGAGCGGAGAAAGGGGGAGCTCTTTTCGGTGAGGTAGAGGACACTCCGGTCCGTTTCCTGCCCTACAAGTTCTACCTTCCTCCCTACATCGTGCCGCCCGACACAATCCATTATCGAATCGTGCTGCCGGCCTCCGAGAAACTGACCACCCAGGCCGACGGCTGGATCCAGGACAGCTTGCCCGAGGGCGTCAACTTCGGGGGCAACCTGAGCTGTGACCAGGGAGACTGCCGCTTCGACGAGAGCAGCCGGACGGTTCGCTGGGAAGGGACCCTGGCGCCCGGCACCTCGGTGACCGTAGAGTACGACGTCACCGTACCCCGAGAATATCCTCCCGGGATTCCTACCATCGTCAACCGGGCCAGAGTCTACGACGGCGTAGATACCTTCACGCTGACCACCGAAACGCCGGTTCGCCGGGCTCCACCCAGGAGAACGCGGCTGGAGTTCCAGACCGAGTGGCTGTGGCAGGACCGCCGGCTGGAAGATCCCTTTCCCGTCCGCGAGACGGCAGCCCTCGGCGAACTGGGCGAGGAGCCGATCACCCAGCTTGTCACAGGATTCCAAGAGCAGGCACGACTGGAGCTGTACCTTTTGAAAGCGTTTTGGTCCTTGTCGCAGCGTGTGGAGATTCACGGCCGCCTGGGAGCGGGCCGGCTGCATACGGACCTGCGAGACTTTCAAGGGCTGGTGATGGTAGGGAACCGAACCGTTCCATCCGCACCCTTCCCGTTCCTGGACTCGGTCGAGGGGACAGGGGAGCCGGGGTTGGCGTTCGGAGCCGGTCTGGACGCTGAACTTTATCGCCACCCCCAGCGGAGAGTTTCGTTGGCTCTGCGCACTTCCTGGACGCAATTGCGGAGCTCCGAACCCTGGAGCATCACCGATCGACTGACCCCGTCCGGGTCTCCGATCACGGTCGAGAAAAGCCGCAGCGATTGGGTAAATCTGGCGCTGGAAGCCCGCTTTGGCAGCGGCCGGTTCACTCCGATGGTCGGTCTCGGGACGAGCTGGTTCCGTACCGAGTTCGAAGGAATGTTCAGCCCGTCCCTGCCGGTTTTGGTGGATTTTCAGCTGCAAGGCCCGATCGAACCGCAAACGTTTCAGTTCACCACCGAGCCGGAGCACCTTCCGTTATGGGGCACTGCCGGCTTCCGTTACCGTATCAGCGACCGGCTCTCGATGTTCGTGACGGGTGCGGGCGGAAGCCAGGGGACTTTCGGCTTCCAAGGGGGAGTCGCCATCGACTTTTGAGACCGACCTTCAGGTCCCGACACCTCAATCGACCCGCTTGCGGAACCGCAGCACGCTGGCCGTCACCGTCACCAGTGCGATCAGCAGCAGTGCCGCCAGCTGCGGCCAGATCACCTCGATTCCGACTCCCTTGAGAAACAGTCCTCGTACGATTTCCAGAAAGTAACGCATCGGGTTGAGGTAGGTGAGCAGCTGAACCGCCGGCGGCATGTTTCGAATGGGAAAGGCGAAACCGCTCAGAAGAAAGGCGGGCAGAAAGAAGAAGAAGGATCCCATCATGGCCTGTTGCTGAGTTCCCGATACCGTGGACAGTAGGAGTCCGGCCCCCAGCGTGGTGAGCACGAAGAGCAGCGATGCCAGCAGCAGCAGCGGCCCCTGTCCCCGGAACGGCACCTGGAAGATCAGCCTGGCAGCCGCCGTGATCAGCACCATTTGGACCATCCCGACGGCGGCAAAGGGCAGGGTCTTGCCCAGCATCAGCTCCACGGGACGGATGGGAGTCACCGTCAGCTGTTCCAGCGTCCCGATCTCCTTTTCTCGGACAACGGCCATGGCCGTGAGCATCACGGTGACCAGTCCCACGATGTTGACGATGACGCCCGGCACGAAGAAGTTCTGGCTACGCAGGTCCTCGTTGAACCAGATCCGGCCGCGAATCGACAAGACCGGTGTGCGTCTCCTCGAATGGTCCGCCCGGCGGGCCGAGTAGCGTGCCACTGCGCGGCTGATGTAACCTCCCGCGATCGAAGCGTTGTTGGAGTCGCTGCCGTCGATCAATACCTGGACCGGCGCAGGTTTTCCTTCGGCCAGGCGGCGCCCGAAGCCGGGCAGGACACGCACCACCGCGATCACTTCGCCGCGGTCCAGCAAGGCGTCGATTTCTTGGGGAGAGGTGACCCTACGGGTGATCTCGAAATGGGGGCTGCCCTCAAACTCGGCGGCCAGCTCCCGGCTTTCGACGGTACCATCCGCGTCGAGCCACCCCAGGCGGCTGAGCTCGACATCGAGGTTGACGGCATAGCCGAACACGATCAACTGAATGATGGGCGGGAAGAAGAGCAGCAGCCGCATGCGGGGGTCACGGAAGGTGACCAGGAGCTCCTTGCGGATGATGACGCGAATCCGTGACCACATCTTCAAACGGTCTCCTTGCCCAGTCTGCGGGCGGCCAGAACGAACACCATCACGCAGAAGAGCGCCAGGAAGAGCAGATCGCCGCCCCAGACGGTCCAGCCGACCCCCTTGAGGAAGATGCCCCGCAAAATGGTGATGAAGTAGCGAGCCGGGACGATGTGGGTCGGGACCTGGATCAGGGCCGGCATGTTCTCGATGGCGAAAACGAAACCGGAGAGGAGGAAGGCCGGCAGAAACGAGCTGATCATGGCCATCTGGTACGCGACCAGTTGGGAGGGAGCCATTGCCGATATCAGGATTCCCCAGCAGAGGGTGCCGAAGAGGAAGACGAAACAGCTGAGCGCCAGCAGCACGAGGCTGCCTCGCAGGGGCACCTCGAAGATCCAGACGCCGAACACTACCGCGATCAGCGTGTCCGCGGTGCCCAGCAGAAAATAAGCGGACATCTTTCCCAGGATCACTTCGGTGGGGCGCAGCGGCGTGGACAGCAGTAGTTCCAGGCTCCCCAGCTCCCGCTCACGGGCAATCGTCAAAGACGTCAGCAGGGCGGCGATGATCGTGAGGATGACCGCCAGCAAGCCGGGGACGATGTAGTTCTTGGAAGCCAGCTCGCTGTTGTACCAGACTCTCGAGCGCAGGTCGACGGACGGAAGTCCTGGTCGCTCTCCCCGCCGCGCCGCGGTTTCCAGACGAACTTCCTGTTCGTAGCCTGCAAGAATCGCTTCGGCGTATCCCAGGGCAATCGATGCGGTGTTGGAATCGCTGCCGTCCACCAGCAGTTGAACAGGGGCCGGTCGTCCTCTTCGCAGGTCGGCCTGGAATCCCCCCTGGAATACCACGGCAATCAGACATTCACCCCGGTCGATCTTCCGGTTGACCTCCGCGTAGTCGCCGGCTTCGCCCAGCACTTCGAAGTAGCGCGAGCCGTCCAGATGGGCGATCACTTCCCGGCTGGCCGGAGTGCGGTCCAGGTCCAGGACCAGGGTGGGGATACGGTCGACGTCCAGGCTCAGCGCCCAGCCGAACAGCAGCAGCATCAGTGCCGGCAAGGCCAATGCCATCGCCAGGCTGCGAGGGTCCCGCGCGACGTGCTGGAACTCCTTCCTGCCCACTGCTCGCATGCGCCGCCAGTTCATGATTTCCTTTCCCTGCGCCTCACCATTTCGACGAACACGTCTTCGATCGAGGGCTCGATGGGTTCGAGGCGAACGACCTCGATTCCGCTGGACCGAAAGCGCTGCCGGAGGGCGCCCATGGCCCTCTCGGCCTCTCTCACCCTCAGGTGGAGCCCTGACCCGAACACGGCCGCCTCCTGGACCAGCGGCTCCGCCTGGGCGATCCTGAGGGCGTCCATCAAGGGGGAGCCCTCCCAATTCAGCAGCGTCGCGTCGGCCAGAAGGCGCCGGAGTCCCTCGGGGCGATCCAGGGCGACCAGCTGCCCCGCGTCCATCAAGGCCAGGCGGTGGCAATACTCGGCTTCGTCCATGTAATGGGTGGTGACGAAGATGGTGTGGCCGGTTCGCGAAAGCTGGTAGATCAAGTCCCAGAAATTGCGGCGGGCCAGAGGGTCGACTCCAGAAGTGGGCTCGTCCAGGAACAGGATCGGGGGTTCGTGCAGAATGGCGCAGCCCAAAGCCAGCCGCTGTTTCCAGCCTCCGGCCAGCAGGCTCGTGAGCTTTTCGCGCTGCTCCTCCAGGCCCAGCATCTCCTGCACTTCCCGCCGGCGTTTCCTGAGGCGACTGCCCCGGAGTCCGTAGACGCCGCCGAAGAAGTTCATGTTCTCTTCGACAGTCAGCTCGTCGTAGAGCGAAAACTTCTGCGACATGTAGCCGATGATCTGCTTGACCTCTTCGGGGCGAGTGACCACGTCGACTCCGCCGACCCAGGCCCCGCCGGAGCTGGGGCGCAAGAGGCCGCAAAGCATGCGGATCGTGGTGGTCTTGCCGGCGCCGTTGGACCCCAAGAAGCCGAAAATCTCTCCCCGCCGCACCGAAAAGGTAACCCGATCGACGGCGAGAAAGTCCCCGAAGCGCTTCTCGAGGGATTCGACCCGGACGCTGGTTTCCGGCTGCTCAACCCGGTTGGAGGCGGGGGCCGATTCATTCATCCAGACCCTCTCCCGGCCGCCGCACCCTTTGGGGCGAAGCCTGCTTGCGCACCAGTGCGATGAAGACGTCCTCCAGACGGGGCTGGATCTGGCTGACGCGGACCGGCCCCAGGCCCGCTTCTTCGAAGAGTGTCTCCAGCCGAGCGGGGTCCCGCCCGGGGGCGATGAAGGCGCGCACGGCGTCGCCCGCCGGTTCGGCGCTCAGGACGTCCTCGTGCTGTTGAAGCAGCGCGCGGGCCTCGCGCGGCTGGGAGGTCTCGATCTGGATGCAGCGTTCCTGCAGATGCGAGGCCATGCGCTCGGGTCGGTCGCAAGCGATCAAGTCTCCCAGGTGAAGGAGTCCCACCCGATTGCAGCGCTCCGCCTCGTCCAGGTAGGCGGTGGTGACGATCACAGTGATGCCTTCCTGGACCAGTTCATAGAGAATCGTCCAGAAGTCGCGCCGGGAGACGGGGTCGACCCCATTGGTCGGTTCGTCCAGAAGCAGCAATCGAGGTCTGTGCAAGAGCGCCGCCATCAGCGCCAGCTTCTGCTTCATCCCGCCTGACAGCTGTCCCGCCGGCCGCTTCCGGAACGCCTCCAGACGGGTCATTCTCAACAATCTCTGCAGCCGGTCCTCGAGCGCTGCTCCGGCGACCCCGAACAGATCGGCGCAGAAAAACAGGTTCTCCTCTACGCTCAAGTCCAGGTACAGGCCGAACCGCTGCGGCATGTAGCCGATCCGGTCCCGCAGTCGCTCGCGCTCGGTGCGCACGTCGCAGCCGGCCACCGAGGCTTGTCCTGAGGTCGGCCGCAGGAGGCCGCAGAGCAGCCGCAGCGTGGTGGTCTTCCCGGACCCGTCGGGTCCGACCAGGCCGAAGATTTCGCCTCGGGCGACCTCGAGGGACAATTTGTGCACGGCGGCTACGGATCCAAATATCCGAGTCAATCCCTCGACCGATACCATGGCATCAGGGAGCCGGCTCATGGGTCTTCCGGGTATGTCGCTGCCTGCTCGGGGGCCAGGCCGATCTCCGCGTCGCAGGGCATGTTGAGCTTGAGCTCCTGGTTGGGGTTGTCCAGGCGAATCTTGATCCGATAGACGAGTTTGCTGCGCTGTTCAGGCGTTTGAATCTGCTTGGGTGTGAACTCGGCTTCCGGTGAAATGAAGGTCACGGTTCCGGGATAGGCCTTGCCTGGGTAAGAGTCGGTTCGCACCACGGCCGGCTGCCCCAATCGGACTCGCCCCAGGGCCCGGGCCGGGATGTAGGCACGCATCCAGGGCCGCGACAGATCTGCCAGGGTGGCAACAGACGATCCCGCCGGCAGGACTTCGCCGGTCTCGGCACTCTTTACCATCACGACGCCGCTCAGCGGAGCCAGGAGGACGGTGTCCTCCAGTTGGCTCTCCAACTGGGCCAGCTCGGCTTCGCCCCGGGAGATTTCGGCTTGCGAGGTAGTGAGGGCCTGCCGCAGGCGGTTGACGTCCAAGAGGAGTGCCCGTGCTTGCCGCAGACCTGCCCGCGCCCGCTCAACCTGCGCCCGGGCCGCGTCGATGTCCTCCGCCCTGGGGCCCTCGACCAACAGGGCGAGACGCTGGGTGGCTTCCAGCAGGCCGGCCTGCGCGGTTTCGAAAACGGTCTGGAACTGCTCGTACTGGGCCCGCGATATGTCGATCTCCAGTCTCAGCCTTTGCGCCCTGTCCCAATCGCTCCGCGCCTGCTCCAGAAGGCTCTCGGCACGGTCCACGGCCGCCCTTGCCTGTTCCACCTCCTGCGTCCTGGAGCCGGAGAGCAGCTCTGCCAGCCCGGCTTCTGCCTGGGACAGCTCGGCGGCTCGCTGTTCGATCTGAGCCTGGCTGTTCTCCTCCTGGAATACAATCTGAGCCTGGAGTTCCAGCGCCCGAGATCGCATTGCCTCGAGCCCGGCGGCCGCCTGCGCCCGTTGCTGCCGCAACTGGGTGTCGTCCAGCCGCG
>JBFKLX010000200.1:0-10407 GCA_041630155.1 Acidobacteriota bacterium | reverse complement strand
CTCGCCCACAACCGTCGCCGTATTTACGAACCGGAGTACTCAGCCGACCATCGAAAGCCCGACTTGAACGGAGACAGGCAAACCCTCATGATGCGAAACGTGGCTGAAAAAATGGTCTTGATCACTGGAGCTTCGACGGGAATCGGTGCGGCTACCGCCTGGTGGCTGGCCGGCAAAGGCTTGCGTGTGTTCGCCGGGGTCCGGCGGCCGGAGGATGGGGAACGGGTGGCCGCCAAACAGCCGGATGCCATCTTTCCCGTCCTCCTGGACGTCACAGACGAAGACTCGATCCAGGAGGCGTTTGCCCAGGTCGAAAAGCGTACCGACCGCTTGCACGGCCTGGTCAACAATGCCGGAATCGCCGTTGGAGCCCCACTCGAATTCGTCCCCCTGGAGCTGTTTCGAAAGCAGTTCGAGGTGAATGTCTTCGGTCTGCTCCGCGTCACCCAGGTGTTTCTCCCCTTGCTTCGGAGAGCACAGGGGCGGATCGTGAACATCGGGTCGATCTCCGGGCGGCTGACGACTCCCCTGCTGGGGCCCTATTGCGCCTCCAAGCATGCCGTCGAGGCGCTCAGTGATGCACTGCGACTGGAACTGCGCCGCTGGGGCCTGCAGGTCTCTTTGATCGAGCCCGGAGCGGTCGCGACGCCCATCTGGGAAAAGGGCAGAAAAGGCGCCGAGAGGATGAGGTCGGTCCTGCCGCCGGAAGCGTTTCGGCTCTACGAGAAGGACCGTGAGGCGATCGCTCGCGCCGTCGTCCAGGTGGCGAGGCGGGCGGTCCGACCCGAGGAAGTCGCGAAGAAGGTGGAGCACGCGCTGCTGGCGGCGCGCCCTCGCACCCGCTATCTGACGGGAAGGGACGCCCGTCCTCAGGCGATCCTGGCCAAGTGGCTCCCGGATCGCTGGAGGGATGCGGTGATCCTGCGCTTGATGGGACGGTAGAGTACCGGCCCGGACAGATCTCTGCAGGCTGGCCGGAGTCTGGGCGGGGGCGCGAGAACCGCTCCGGCGCGACAAAGCGCCAAACCCGCAGCACGAACTGTCAGGCGCACTGGCGGGTATGCGCTGTCACCTCTCACCGGATCGGGGCGACCGGCAGCGTGGTGAACTCTCCCGGCTCCGCCCCCAGCTCCAGAGCCACAGCCGCGACTCGACCCGAGCGGGCAGTCACGCAGATGCTCCCTTCAAAGCTGGCCGTGTCCGCGTTGGGGAACAGCTGCTGTATGAACCGCGCCACCTGGGACCGAGGTGCCAACACCAGCGGGGTGGCCTGGCCGTTGGCGACTTCCTGGCCGGCGTTGTTCTTGAGCGACAAGTCCACGGTGATCTCCTCGTCTGTCGTGTTGTAGACCGCTACCCCGGTGCTCAATCGGCCCACCCGCCGGGCGGGAGCGAAGACAGCCGTCTCGGACGTGCTGGAGCCCACGCCGGTGATACCGATTCCCGGCAGCCGGAATCGAATGGCGGCCCCAACGGCTCCCGACGAAGTCAGTGTGATCGAACCCGAAACGACCCCTCCCAGTCCGTTGGTTGAGATCGTGTGAATCCCCAGCGGCGGCAGTTGCAGCCGATTGCCTTCGAGAACCACCCCGGCCGGCAGCTCCTGCAGCGAGGCCGACGCCACAATTGTCCCCATGGGAATCTCAGCTCCCGTCGTGTCGCGGAAAACGATCTCTGAGTCGGAGGGAGCCGTGGCGGAAGTGTTGAAAACGATCAGGTCGGTCACCAACCCGTCCCCGTTCCCCCAATGAGGGACGATGCTTACGGCGGCTATGTTTTCCTGGACCCAATCGAAGAAGCTGGACATGCGGGTATAGACGCCTGGGCGGTTGGGCAGTCCACAGCCCACGCCGAAACTGGTGATCCCCACCTGCAGGAATCCGCCCGCCCCGTCCGAAACGAATATCGGCCCTCCGCTGTCGGCCGCGCAGGTGTCGACCCCTCCCTGCTGGAGAAAACCGGCGCATAGATGGGTATCGTTGATGCCCACCCCCGACAGGACCAAAGCGCACTCCGCGTTGCTGATCAGCGGCAGGTCCGCCTCGTGCAGATTCACCGGAAAGTCGAAGGGCGTCCCCTGGACGTCGTCCCACATCCGGGAACCCCAGCCGATGATCTTCCCTGTCGTTCCCGGCGCCGCCAGCGGGTTGCCCGCCATGGCGTCGAGCGGCAGCAAGGGGACCCCTGCCGGGGCCGTCGCCAGTTGGAGCAGGGCGATGTCGTTGTTGAACGAGTTGTTGTTCGTGTTGAAGTCCTCGTGAACGATCAAACGCGTGACCTGAATGAACTCAGCCGGCAAGGCCAGGGCGGTCTGGTTGACCATGACAGCAAGGTCGCTGGCCGACAAAACCGTTTGAAGCGTGTCTTCGTCCACGAAACAGTGGGCCGCCGAGAGGACCCAATCGGGTGCGATCAGCGTCCCGGCGCAGAACTGGGCGTTGAACGGGTCCTCCAGGAACTGGCTTTGCAGGATGGCTACCATCCAGGGATAAGCCCCCGGGGCCGCCGGGATTCCCCCGATGATGTAAGGGACGGGCGGGCGGTCTCCCTTCCGCCCGGCGCCCAGGAGTGCAGCCGAGTTCGAGACGAGTAACAGCAGCAGTGTCAGCGCGAAGCTGATGCGCCAGTCGGCGACCAGTGGCTTTGGAAAAGCAGGTTGAGACGGACAATTGCGCGGATCTGACTTCATGGGTTTCCCTCCATAGACCGTTACAGGATACACTCCCAGTCCAGTTGATTCGATCACAAAAAAGAGTGTGAAAACGTGACACCGCAACAGTTGGCGAAGTTCTTCGACCATTCCATCGTCAAGCCCCACGCCACCCGCAAAGAGGTGGCTGCAGCAGCCGCTACCGCGGTCCGCTTGGGCACGGCCTCACTGACCGTCCAGCCTTACTACATTCGTTTTGCAGAACCGCTGCTGAGCGGATCCGGGGTGCTCTTGGGGACAGTCGTCGGCTTCCCGCACGGCAACGAAACACCTGAAGCCAAAGAGTTCCAAGCCCGCCAGGTCCTGGATTTGGGTGCGCGTGAAATCGACATGGTCATGAACCTGCCGGCGTTGAAAAACGACGACGAGAAGGCTTTCCGCCGGGACCTGGAGCTGGTCGTCCGGGCGGCCGAGGGAGTGCATCTCAAGGTCATTACAGAGAACGGGGTGTTGACCGAGGCTGAGAAACGCCTCGCCTGCAGATGGATCGCGGAATCGGGCGCACATTTCGTGAAGACCAGCACCGCCTACTCGGAGGGTGGCGCCACGCTGAGCGACGTCCGCCTCATGCGCGACGCAGTGAGGGACCGCTGCTACGTCAAAGCTGCCGGCGGCGTGCGTCGACTGGAGGAGGTATTGGCATTCCTGCAAGCCGGTGCCCGCCGCTTCGGCTCCAGCCGCACTCAACTCTTCGTGGCCGAGCTGGAAGAGCTGAGCCCGGAAGGGTCGGCAGCGTTCGACGCCTTCCGCCCGGTGGTGAGTCCAGCCGTCCTCTCAGCGTGAACCCCGCCCTTGCCCCTGACTCCGAGTGGAAGAGGCGGAAGAAAGGCAGCTCGATGCTGTCTTGCTCAGGGCCGATCCAGCGGCGCCGCTGTCAGAGCCCCAGTTGGCGGGCGACCAGGTTCTTCTGGATCTCGGAGGTGCCGGAGTAAATCCGCGAACCGACGGCATCGCGAAGGTCCCGCTCGAAATGATACTCGGCGGTGTACCCGTAGCCCCCGTGAATCTGGACCGCGTCCAGAGAGTTCTCGAGGAAGCATTCGCTCAGGTGCAGCTTGGCCAGGGCAACTTCCAGAGCAGCCTCCCGACCCTGGGTGCGGGTCCAGGCCGCCCGGTACAGCAGGAGCCGCGCAGTCTCCAGACGCAACTTCATCCCCGCGATCCGGTGACTCACCGACTGAAACTTGCCGATGGCCTGTCCAAACTGGCGCCTGGTTTGCGCATAGGCGACGCACTCCTCCAGCTGCCGCTGCATGGTGCCGACACAGCTGGACAGGATGTAGGCCCGCTCCCAGCCCATGGCGTGGTTGAATACGGCCGCGCCGCCGCCCAGGCGGCCCAGCTGCGCCTCTTCGCCGACCAGGCAGTCTCGGAGGAAGACCTCCGACATGGGGGAACTCCTCAACCCCATCTTGTGCAGTGGGGGCCCCAGCTCGAGTCCCGGATTGGACTTCTCGATCAGGAAGGGGGTGAGTCCCAAAATCCCCTGCCCCCGGTCCGTGGTAGCGAAGACCAGGAAGAGATCCGCGACCGGAGCGTTGCTGACGAAGGTCTTGGAGCCGTTGAGCAGGAAGCCCTTCCTCTGGGGCCGGGCCTCAGTGGCCAAGCTGAAGGCATCGGATCCCGCCTCCGGTTCCGTGATGCCGTGGGCCGCAACGATCTCCCCGCTGATCAGACCGGGAAGGTATTTCTGCTTCTGCTCCGGCGACCCGAACTCGAGAATCGGTATCTGCACGCTCCACATCTGGGCGTTGAGCGAGAAGAGGAGACCGTTGTCGCGGCAACCGTATCCCAGCCCCTCCAGCGCCAGCACACAGGTGAGCGGATCCCGTCCGGTACCCCCATACTCTTGTGGCATGGGAAGTCCCTGAACACCGAACCGGGCGCACTCGACCCAGAGCCGCCGGGAGAACTCCCCCTGGGAATCGCGGCGCAGCAGATCTTCCGAATCCTGAAGCTTCTCCTGGGCGAAACGGATCGCGGCATCCCGAATCTCCGACTGTTCTTCGCTGAGTGAAAAATCCATAGGCATCAGAACGGTAGGGCAGAGGGCCGCAGCAGGTCAACTGCCGCGAGTCAGCCTGGGATCAGCGGGCGAGGTGGCGACGAGAGCTTCGCTCGGCTTATCATGTGCGTTCGGATTGGTGCCGAAAAGGGGGGAGAGTGGCTGGAGGGGGCCGGCAGATGACCCTGGGACGTTGGAGCTGGATGGCCCATCTCTATGTTGTCTGGGCGTTTGCGGTAGCTCAACCCTTGTACGATTTGCTGGGGCGATACCCCGAGTTCTTCGTGGCCCGGCGTGCACTCCCGGCCGAACTGATCGGTCTGGTGCTGGCGCTCAGCCTTCTCGGTCCGATTCCCATCCTGAGTTCGCTGTTATTCGTTCGGCGGTTCTCAGAGGCCTGGTTTCGCCGTTGCCTGTTGGCCGCGCTGTCAGCAGGCATGGCGCTGTTCCTGCTGGCAGCGGTGAAGCACGTTCCCGTCGGCGATTGGGTGAGAACTCCGGGAGCCCTCGCAGCTGCCGGTGTGCTGGCGCTGGTGTACCGGCGCTCCTCGGCTTTTCGGATGTTCCTCTCCATCCTGATTCCGGTGATCCTGGTCTTCCCGGCCGTGTTCCTGTTTTTCAGCCCAGTCGAAAAAATCCTCTTTCCCAGCTACGGCGTCTCGGCCGCGGCAGCCCAGGCGCCGCCCGTCTCCGGTGATTCCAGCCGGCACGAGTCTTCGGTCCCGGGAGAGGATCCTCCTTCGGTCGTGATGGTCGTGTTCGACGAATTGGCGCTGTTCACGCTGCTGGACGAGCAGGGCCGAATCGACGCTCGACGGTTTCCCAACTTCGCAGCCTTGGCGCAGGACTCGACATGGTACCGGAATGCCACGACGGTCGGCGAGTCCACTCATCTGGCGCTGCCCGCCATCGCCACTGGGCTCTATCCCTCTGTAAGGAAGCTCGGCAACAGTACCGATTACCCCGACAACCTCTTCACCTGGCTCCAGCCCACCCACCGTCTCGAAGTCTTCGAGTCGATCACCCAACTCTGCCCCGTCCAACTGTGTCCCCCTAAAGTCAAAGCACCGTGGCGGGTTCGAGCGCGGCTGCTGGCGGAGGACCTTCTGGTCGTCTACGGCCACCTGGTGCTGCCAACGATTCTGACGCGGAGACTTCCAAGCGTAGAGCACGGATGGGGCAATTTTCGGCGTTCCGATTGGCAGCTGCAGCGGAGCCTGGCCTTCTACAAGGAGAGCTCGACGAGTTTCGACCAGCTGCTGGAGGCATTCGAAGGCAGCCAGGAGCCAAAACTCTTCTTCTATCACGCGTCCCTTCCCCACTTCCCCTGGATTTTTCTGCCCTCGGGAAAACGGTATTCCCTGGACAACCTGGCTTTGTTGTTCATAGACCGCGGCCGATGGAACCTCGAGCCGGCCGTGGTTCAGCATGCTTTTCAGCGGTACGCCCTGCAGCTCGCGTTCACCGACCACCAGTTGGGCCGGTTACTGGACCGTTTGAAGGAAACGGGACTTTACGACCGGTCGGTCCTGGTCGTCCTTTCCGACCACGGCGTACATTTTCAGCCGGGACAGGAGCGGCGCCGGGCAACCCCGGAGAGCGCTCTCGAGATAATGCCCGTGCCGCTTTTCATCCGCACACCTGGTCAGACAGCCGCGCGCACCAGCGCGGTCAACATGGAGACAGTCGACCTTCTGCCGACACTCGCAGACGTTCTCGGTATCGACCTTCCATTCGGGGTCGACGGCCTCTCCGTCATCAACCGTCAAAGGGACAAACCTCGCAAGAGGCTGTTTCGTGCGGTGTCTCCTGTCCCACTCATGTTCGACTCGACCGGTTCTCTGCGCTTCGGGCTGGTCGCCTGCGTTGAAGGGAAGCTCCTGCGGTCGACTCCGGGCCTGGTCGCCGGAGCGGTGGACGGTTTCGGAAGGCAAGACGACCGGCTGATCTTCACGGGGTTTGCGGCTTCGCTGACAAGGTCGGCGCCCGCCGAACGGGTCCTGCTCTTCGTCGACGGGAAGCTGGTCGCAGAAACCGTCCCAGGATTGAAGCGACCCGATGTCGTGGCGTTCTTCGACGACCCCGGGCTGCTCGAAACGGGGTTCCATCTCTGGGTTGACGCCGCTTTAATGGCAACCAGCCCAGACCCAATAGTCCAGGTGTTCGGCCTGCTCGGGCCAGGCTTCTCGGAACTCCATTACCACGCCGACTATCCCTGGGAAACGGAAGACTCGACAGGAGCTGACTCAGGGGTTGTCGGGACGCTGGACTGCCAGGCGTCTGAGAGCGGTGGATTCATCACCGGGTTGGCCGAGCTCGACCCCACCCACGAAGCCAGCCCATTCGAGGCCTCGATGCTCCGTTTGGCCCGAAGCGCCGAGGCAGACGGTCTCTTTCGAGCCGGGCCAGGCTCGCAGTGGCTGGGATTGCCGAGCAGCCAACTGGGGACTGCAGCTGTCCCGGTTGCGGCCGAACTGAGGAATCCCGAGCTCTACCTGTCCGTCGATCCAGGAAGCGATTTCGTCCCGGCCGAGATCGACGCACTGCTGGATCTCGCCCCAGAGTCCGAAACCCGCGTCGCGGTCGCTCTCAACGGGGTCATCCGTGCCGTGGCGGCTCCCTTCCCGTCTAAAGGAAAGCAGCGACTCTTGGCGATTGTCCCAGAGCAACACTTCCGCCCCGGGACCAACCAGCTCGAGTTCTTCGAGTTGCCCCCGTAAGAACACCGACCTTCAGGAACGGAAGCGGGACGCAGCCTTCTCGACGGCCTGCCTCAAATCGTTCCAGGCATCTTCCAGCCCCGGTTTCAAATCCTGCCAGGCTTCGCTCGAGGAACTCTCCAGAGCGGAAAGCCGCTCCGATACAAGCTGGCGCTTCGCTCCCATTTCTCGCGCCACGGTCTGGTAGCCGTCCTGAGCGTGACGCTCGGCTCGCGACGCCAATGAATCGATCTTGAGGCTCCATTGCTCGAACTGACGCCGCATTCTCTGACCATAGTTTTCTTTGCTTTCCACGTTTGGCTCCTCTGATTCACCTGCCTCGAGCAGTTCGCAACGCAACACCGTGACAGCTTCCCCCCCCAGCAGCACCCGATCCCCCCGAACTTCGACCTCGACGCGGCCCGTGCGCCGGGAAACCTGCAGCCCGATCAACCGCTGGCGCTCCAGCTTGCCGGCCCAATACGGCCCCAGACAACAGTGCGCTGAACCGGTGACGGGGTCCTCGTCCACGCCGGCCGCCGGTGCGAAAAAACGGGAGACGAAATCGTGGTCGGAATCGTCGGAGGCGGCGGTAACGATCACGCCCCGGCACTGGATCTCCCTGAGGCGCGTGAAGTCGGGAGAAACTGCCCGCACCTGAGCAGGGCTTTCCACCTCCAGGAGAAAGTCGAATCGGTTCTTCCCAACATAGATCGGCTGGACGCCCAGGGCTTCCGCCAGGCCCGCAGGCGAATCACAGAGCTCGGGCGGTTCACTGGGAAAGTCCATTTGGATTCGGCCCTCATCGAGCCGCGCCGTCAGCAGTCCGCTGCGGGTGTGGAATCGGGCCTCCTGGCCTCGCCCCAGCTCGCCCGTCTCCCACAGAATGTGAGCGCTGGCCAGGGTGGCGTGTCCGCAGAGATCGACCTCTTCCAGGGGTGTGAACCAGCGCAAATCGAAGCCTTCCTCGCCAGGACGGAGAAACGCCGTCTCGGACAGATTCATCTCGGAGGCCACTTGCTGGTACCAGGCTTCCGGGCGATCTTGGCGGAGCAGGCAGACCCCGGCCGGATTCCCCTCGAAGGGCTTCTGAGCAAACGCATCGACCTGGTAAATGGTCACGGGCATCGCTGGACCTCCTGGACTCCAGTATAGCGGAGGTCACGGGGCCTTGGGGCTCGAGGCCAGGGTCTGAGACGCCCTGGGCCCCCTGTGCCTCACTTTCCTTCTTTAAAGAAGCTTTACTCTTCGCTTACCCTGTTTTAAAGCGGGCGGAGTACTCTGTCCACTGGCCGTTTCCCGGGCGGTCTGCGGGGTTGCGCAGGCCCGGGAGAGCGATGGAAAAAACGAATTCAGGAGTCATCATGCAACCGAGAAGTAGAATATTCGGAGCCCTACTCCTTTGGGGGACCGCCACGCTCTTTTGCCAAGCCCAAGGAGCAAGCGACGCGGATCTGCGGCGCGAGATCGAGGAGCTGAAGGAGCGGCTGGCCCGACTGGAGGCCCTTCTGGAAACCCGAGAACCGGCTCCGGCCACAACTGCCGAAGCACCCGCCACAGCGTCCTCGCCGGCCCCAACGGCTGCCTCCACGGAGGCGCCGGACCCCTCCGCCTTCAAAGCCTCCTGGAAGGACGGACTCCGTTTCGAAACGCCCAGCCGCGACTTCGAATTCCAATTGGGAGGACGGCTTCAGTACGACTGGGCGTTCTTCACTGCCAATGAGTCGTTGGGGCCGGTCCTGGGCGATCTCAACGAGAACACCGAATTCCGAAGAGCCAGAGTGCTGTTGGCGGCCGACCTGTACCGACACGTAGAGCTGAAAGCCGAATACGATTTTGCCGGAGGTGATTCCGAATTCAAAGACGTCTACATCGCGCTCAACAGCGTGCCCGGCTTGGGCTCCGTCCGCTTCGGGCATCAGAAGGAACCCTTCAGCCTGGAGGAACTCACCAGCAGCAAGTACATCACCTTTTTGGAGCGTTCCCTTCCCAATGTCTTCGCACCCTCGCGAAACTCCGGCGTCCTCGCGCAGCGGACCTTCGCCGAAGATCGCATCAATTGGGCCGGCGGCGTCTTCCGGAACACTAATGATCAGGGCTTGGGTCGCTTGCTGGGCGGCTACCGCTTCACGACCCGTTTCACCGGGCTCCCCTGGTATCGAGATGAGGGTAGGAAACTATTGCATCTGGGGGTCGCCTACAGCCGGCAGAACAATCCGGAAGAGGTGTTGATCTACACCCAGCGCCCCGAAGCCCACCTGTACCCGGGAGCCGCGACCACGGGCGTCATTGCCTCCCGCTCGCAGGATCTGCTGGGACTGGAAGCCGCACTGGTCAATGGTCCGTTTTCGCTGCAGGGCGAGTTCGTCAACGCGTTCGTCGACGCTCCGTCGGTGGGCGATCCGCGGTTCTCGAGCTACTACGTCCAGGCCAGTTTCTTTCCCACCGGTGAACACCGTAACTACCGCACTTCTTCGGCCGCGTTCGACCGACTCAGGCCACAGTCGAACTTCTTTGACGGCAGCGGCGGCGCCGGGGCCTGGGAGCTGGCGGTTCGCTTTTCACATCTGGATTTCGAGGATGCGGGGGTCGCGGGGGAGACCCTCGACAACTTCACCTTCGGAGTCAACTGGTATCTGAACCCCAACACGCGGGTGATGTGGAATTACGTGTTCGCGAATCGGGAGGAGACGGAGAACGCCCACATCTTTCAGACCCGCTTTCACATCGACTTCTGACGAGAGTTTCCGGCCAGGTAGGCGTTCTGTGCTTGGGAGGAGCGCTGCCGGCCGGGCGGCTGGGCGTCGAAGACCCAGCGGCAGCGATCCTCCTTCGGTCTTGCAGAGGACGGGTTATTTGGGATCACCCTGCAAACTGGCCGAAATACTGAACGAATGGGCCGACAGATCGGCCCAGAACATGGAGTCGGCCCAGAACATCGAGTCGGCCCAGAACATCGAGTCGGCCCAGAACATCGAGTCGGCCCAGAACAT
>JBFKLX010000199.1:0-10516 GCA_041630155.1 Acidobacteriota bacterium | reverse complement strand
GGAATGTCGTTCAGGAACGGAATTTCCTGCCAGCCTTCGGCTCGGGGCTCGACGATCACAACAGGGGTGAGGGTCTTGTAGAAGTCCGTCGCGATCTCCCGTCCGACGCGGCCCGCCCCGCACAGGATGATGTGTTGATCGAGCTTGTCAATTTCCTTGCGCATGCGCCTTCCCCGGAAGATTCGGTTGAATTCGCCCTCCACAACGTAGCCCGCGACTGTGGAAATGGCGTATCCGGCGATACCGATGGATGTGACGATCAGAAACATGGTGAAGACCCGGCCGAGGAGCGTCAGCGGCCGGGTTTCCCCGTAACCCACAGTGGTCATGCTGATGACGGTCATGTAGAGTCCGTCCATCAGGTCCCAGCCCTCGAGAACCTGATATCCGAAGGTCCCCAGGGCGGCCGTCACGAGGATCAAAATGACTGCGTAGAGTATGCGTGACTGGTAGACGGAGGAGAGCAGGTAGGCCAGGACCCGGCTGAGCACGAATCCGAAAACGACCAGCAGCAGGATCCCACCATACAGGGCAAAGACGAGGCGGTCTTGCTGGCGGACGAAAAACGGCACACCCGCCAGTACCAGGGCCCCGAAGACGACGACGACGTCCAGGCTCCAGCGCACCGCGGCATCCAGAGGACGGAGCTGCAGGGTCCCGCGACGCAAACACCCGAGCAACTGGGTGCGCAGCAGGCAGGTGGCCACTAGCCAGGCGATGGCGCCGCAGGCCAGGCCCGCGCTCAGGACCTCCGCTGCAGCGCCCCATCCGTAGGGCGGCATCCAGGGGCGTTCCAGCAGGATTCCCAGCAAGGCGCCCAAGGCCGCAGGAAGCCATTCCCAGACGCCGCCCAGACGGCTCTTCCTCGCCAGTATGGCGACTAGCTCGGAGGGACTCAGGTCGATCCGGCTGTGCAGCTGTTCCAAGGCGACTCGAAAACGGCGATCGAGCCAAGGCTGAGCCAGGAGCACCAGGAGCGTCAGCACGGGAAAGAGAAGGCGATCCGACCACTCTGCAGGCTGCAGCACTCCCTGCCGGGCGTCCAGGTAGGCGGAGCCGGCGACCAGGCCGGCCAGCGCAGCGCCCAGCGCGGCGATCAGCGCGCGCCAGGACCAGCCGGTCCGGCTCAGCCACCTCTGGACCCCCGTCTCCCCCCTGGCTGCGCCCATGGCCTGCTATCGTAGAAGAAGCCTTGCTGCAAGGGCAAGATTTCGAGTCAGGCCGCCGAGAGGTTGCGGAACAAACCAGAACAGCGGGGTTCAGCCGATCGGGCCGCTTCCTCTTCGAGCGGCTCTCGCTTACAATTCAATGCCCACATGCTGGGTAAAGCGTATCGACTGCCTTTTCGACTTCTCGGAATTCCCATCCTGCTGGATGCGACCTTCCTGATCATCCTGCCGCTGCTGGCCTGGATGATCGCGCGAGACCTGCCCGCGTACTTCCAGTGGTTCGGGCTTCCCTTCTCGCCGGAAGAGTTTCCACCTCTGGTGCGTTACGCTCTGGGGCTTTCGGCTGCCGTGGGACTGTTCGTGAGTGTTTTGATTCACGAGCTGGGTCATTCGGTGGTGGGGAGAGCCTACCGGTTGCGGGTGCGCAATATCACGCTCTGGATCCTGGGAGGCATGGCGCAATTCGAGCGCATGCCCCGGGCCAGGGGCGCCGAAGCCGTAATCGCCGTGGCCGGCCCCATTACAAGCTATCTGGTGGCGGGCCTCAGCTGGGCAGCGGCGCAGGCCACTCCCACCGACTTTCTGTTCCTGAGCTTCTGGTTCTCCTATCTGATGTACATGAACTTCCTGCTGGCCACGTTCAACCTGCTGCCCGCCCTTCCTCTGGACGGCGGCCGAATCCTTCGATCTCTCCTGGCACTCTGGCTTCCGCACCTCCGGGCGACTCAATTCTCGGCCACCATCAGCAAGACGCTGGCGTTTCTGATGGGTCTTCTGGGGGTGCTTTCGCTGGAGGTCTTTCTCGTCCTGATCGCCTTCTTCATCTACATGGCGGTCAGCAGCGAAGCCCGACAGGTCGTGCTCACGGAGGTATTGGGAGAGATCCCGGTTCGCGACCTGATGACCTCTCCGGTGAAGACCGTGGATCCCCAACTGACCATGGCCCAGCTGGTCCATAAGATGCTCGTGGAGCGGCACCTGGGTTACCCGATCGTGGATTCGGCAGGCAGGGTGCAGGGGCTGATCACGCTGGACGACGTGCAGCGCTGCCGCCAGGACTGGGGCCGTTATGCAGACGCCCCGGTCGCTTCGGTGGCTTCTGGGAAGATCCCCACCATCCGCGAGAATCACTCTGCACTGCAAGCCTTTCAGAGAATGGGGCGCAATGATTTTCAGCGCCTGGTGGTATTGGACGACTTCGGGGCAGTGGCGGGAATCGTCTCCAAGACGGACCTCATGAGAGCATTGCAAGTCCGGATGGTGGAAGCCGAGTTGGGCGAAGCCCGAAACAACGCCCACCCCTGACCGCGTTCGGTGGGCCCTTCGGCTTCGACCCACACGGGAAGATGCGCCCGGTGGCCGGAGCCCCCCGCCGGAGCGAGAATTAGCGGTTGACACCCGGGCGGTTTTCTGAAAAATCGTCCGGTGGACAATCATTGTTGAAAATGGGCCATATCGGGGGGCGCTCGCGTCGCGACCGATGTGGATGAGGACTCGCCGACAGCCAATTGCGGCTTGGCGGCGGCTCCCGAGAGCAGGTGCGAGAGCGGTGGAGCATGTCACCGCTCGTGGAGGAATAATATGGAGAGGATCACCAAGAAGAGGTTCGATCGGATCAATGCGGTTGCGGACAGGCGTGGTGTGATCGGGGCGGCGGCCATGGACCAAAGAGGTTCCCTGCAAAAGGCCATCGCCAAGGCCAAGGGAGTGGAGGTCGCTCAGGTGAGCTTCGAGGAGATGTCCGAGTTCAAAACGGTGGTCATCAACGAGCTCTCGCAGCATGCCAGCGGCGTGCTGCTGGACACGGAATTCGGACTCGAAGCCGCCCGCCACCGCCATGACGCAGGGTTGTTGCTGGCCTACGAAAAGACGGGCTATGACACCAGCGACAACAGCCGACTGCCCGACCTTCTGCCCGATCAGAGCGTGAAGCGCCTGTTGGAGGCGGGAGCGGACTGCATCAAGATTCTGCTCTACTACGATCCCTTCGCTGATCCCCGGACCAATGACCGGAAACACGCGTTCGTGGAGCGCGTGGGCGCCGAGTGTGCCCACTACGAGGCTCCCTATTTTCTGGAGTTCGTCTCGTACGACGAGTCGGGACGCCTCTCGGCGCTGGAGTATGCCCGGAAGAAGCCCGAGATCGTGACGGCCTGCACCCGCGAGTTCACCAAGCCTCATTACAATGTGGACGTTCTCAAGATCGAGGTCCCGATCAACCTGGCGTTCACTTCGGGCACTCGGGCCTTCCAAGGCGGGGAAGCCGCCTATTCACGGGAAGAAGCCAAGCAGCATTTCCTCAGTGCGTCCGAAGCGGCCACCAAGCCGTTCATTTATTTGAGTGCCGGCGTCAGTGACGCGGTGTTTCGGGAGACCCTGGAACTGGCCCTGGAGGCGGAAGTCCCCTTCTGCGGCGTGTTGTGCGGGAGAGCGACCTGGCAGGACGCCATTCCCGTATACGGCCAGCATGGCCGAAACGCCCTCGAGGAATGGATGGCGGATCGCGGGCGGCAGAACATCCTGGCGCTCAATGAGATCTTGAAGAAGGCCCATTCCTGGCAAGACTATTACGCGGGAAGGCTCGAAGTGGTCTGATCCCCCGGTTCGATCGGCCCCAACGGTCACGGTTCTCGGATCGTCCCGCCAGAGAGGGACGAAACGGCTCGTCACCCCGCCAGGCGGAAGCGGGTGGCCAACACCCGCGGGCGGGGTGGTCGGGCCGGAAGGGGCAGGCGAGCCGTCAGGACGGCGTTCCGAAGGCCTGCTTGTTGACGACATAGGGCATGCGGGAAGGGTCACCCTGGTAGCGCCCTTCCAGCACATCGATCACGCCTTGCACGCAGCGGCCCGCCATCCCGACTTCGGGGTCGGGGGACAGACGAGTCTCCCGGGTTGCACTCGCGAAATGGTGAAAGATGCGGACCCGGTCTTCGAGCTTCGGGTCTCTCAGAGGTGAATCCGCCGGCAGCGGTTCTTTTTCGTACACGTCCAGCGCGGCGCCGGCAATCCAACCTTCCCGAAGAGCTTCGCTCAATGCCGCCTCGTCCACCACGGGTCCCCGGGAACTGTTGATCAGAAAGGCGCTCTCTTTCATCTGTCTCAAGACCGTCCGGTCGATCAAATGGTGGGTCTGAGGCGTCAGGGGGACGTGCAGGCTGACGAAATCCGCTTCTCGCAATCCCTGGGCGAGGTCTGCCACCCGGACTTGGCAGGGACGCCGGGCCAATCCCATCTCGGCTCGAAGGTCGAGCAGCCTCCGCAGCCGGGCAGCGAACTGCTCCGGCGGACTGACCGGGTCCACCAGAAGGAAATCCAAGTCCAGGCCGGAAGCCTTGGACGCAAAGGCCTGACCGATTCGTCCCATGCCGATCACGGCCACGCACTTACCGGTCACCTCGTCTCCCAGGAAGGGGCGATACGGGTGCCAGGTTCGCCATTCTTGCTCCCTCACCAGCCGCTCGCTGGGGTACAGCTTGCGGGCGACACATCCCAGCATGAACAAGGCAAACTCGGCGGTGGCATGAGTCAGGACCTCAGCCGTGTGGCAAACCGGCACCCCAAAGCTTCCCGCCGCCTCCAGATCGATGTTGTCGAAGCCTACCGCGTCCTGTGAGACGACTTTCAAGGTGCCCCGCCCCGCCTCGAAGACCTCCCGGTCAATGGGATCCCGAAGGGTCGTGACCAGGGCCTCGACTCCCTCTCTCAGCTTTTCCAGAATCAAGGATTTCGGAGGAGGCTCGGTCGCCTCGTACACCTCCACTCGATAGCCTTGCTGCCGGAGGCGGTCGAGTGCCTCCGATCCGATGTCACAGGTGGCGAAAACACGGAATTCAGGCATCAGTGGCTCCTTCCACTCGAGTGTTTCTCGAGAGCTCTGCGGCAGCGCCGGGATCATCCTCGCCCCGGTGCGGGACCCCAGGGCCGGTATGGTAGCAAAGCCGGAGTGTCGCGGAAACCGCAGGTCTGCCCTGGCCGAGAGATTTTGCTAACATAGCGCGGCGAGGTTGCCGAATGCCAGACCAATCCACGACTTCGGAGCTCGAGCTCAGCCCGGACCAGATGCGCCGGCTGGTGGATCAGGCCATGGAGCGGATCGTCCCCTTCATCGAGTCGCTGCCGCGACAGCCCTCCTTCGCGACGGAGCGGGGCGTGGATCTGGCTCTCAAACTCCTCGATGAGCCCCTGCCCGACAGCGGTACTCCGTTCTCAGAGATCCTCGACCTGCTGTTCGAGCGGCTCATCCCCGCCTCCTTCAACACCGCCGGCCCGGGATATCTCGCCTACATTCCCGGGGGTGGGTTGTTTCAGACCGCCGTGGCCGACCTGATCGCAGACGCGGTCAACCGTTACGTCGGTGTCTTCGCCGCCGCCCCGGGCCTGGCCCAGCTGGAAGCGAACGTGATTCGCTGGTTCGCGGAGATGATGGGGTATCCGGCCGAGACGCGGGGGGTGCTGAGCAGCGGCGGGTCGATGTCCAATTTCGGAGCCGTCGTCACCGCCCGCCGCGCCCGCCTGCCCGAAGACTTCCTGCGGGGCACTGTTTACGCCTCCGACCAGATTCATCATTCGGTGCTGAAGGCATGCCTCCTGGCGGGCATCCCCCGAGACAACGTCCGCCAGGTCCCCAGCGACCGATCCTTCCGCCTTGCACCGGACGCCCTGGCCGAGCGGGTCGCCCAGGATCGGCGCCTCGGCCTGGAGCCGTTTCTGGTGGTGGCCAGCGCCGGCACGACCAACACCGGCGCCATCGATCCGCTGCAGGAACTGGCGGAGTTTTGCCGACACCAGGAACTCTGGCTGCACGTGGACGGAGCCTACGGCGCCTTCTTCATGCTCACAGAGCATGGCCGCAAGCTGATGCGGGGGATCGACGAGACCGATTCGATCACTCTGGACCCTCACAAGGGACTGTTCCTGCCCTACGGCACGGGTGGCCTGCTGGTACGCGACGGAGCAGCGCTGGAGCGCGCTCACTCGGTTCACGGCACCTACATGCCCCCCATGCAGGAGGACGAGCGGCTGGTCGACTTCTGCGAGATCTCCCCGGAACTGTCGCGCAGCTTCCGCGGCCTCCGAGTCTGGCTGCCCTTGAAGCTGCACGGCGTCGGACCGTTCCGGAGCAACCTGGAGGAGAAGTTGCGGCTGGCCCGCTGGGCGGCCGATCAGCTCGCGACGATGCCCGACATCGAACTGATTGCAGAACCGCAGCTCACCGTGACCGCGTTCCGGTTCCGGCCGGACGCGCTCCCGGAAAGCGATCTGAACGACCTGAACCAGCGGCTCATGCAGGCCATCAACCAGCGAAAACGAGTGTACCTGACCCATACCTGGCTGAATGGGCGCTTCGTGATTCGCATCTGCGTGCTGTCGTTTCGCACCCATCAGGACCGCATGGAAGCGTGCCTGCAAGACATTCGCGCGTCGGTGGACGAACTTCGGCGAGAACTTCGCTCCAGCGGGGTCAGCTAGCCCGGACCTCTCATCGGGGTCCCCAGAGGTGCAGGGGAAACGAGTGCTCGGAAGGCTCACTCTCGAACTACCCAGACCCCTCGGGCCAGATTCTCCTCGATCGCGAATTCCAGGCCCTCCGAAGCGATGACCACCGCGGGAAATTTCTGGCGCAGCTGCAGCCGAGCCCCGGGGTAGATGCAGAAACCGGCCAACAGTCCGGCCTTGCGTTCGATGTCGGTCACCCGGCAGGAGTCCCCCAGGGTCAGCTCGGTCAGCCGCATCCGGTCATTGAGGCGTTCCGTTTCAGGGATCTTCAAAAAGTAATTCCCAGGCTGCGCAACAGCAGGTTCAAGATGAAACCCACCAGCAGGGAATATACCGTAATCGAGAGCAGGATGCCCAGGGCCGCCGCCAGGCGGTGCTCCTTGATGAGGACGAAGAAGTTGGCCACGCAGGGCACGAACAGGATCATGACCGTGAGGCTGACCACGATCTGAACCGGGTCCAATAGGCCCTGGCGAGCCATCTCGAACAGCCCAGCGGCGCCGTAGTCCCTGCGCAGAAACCCGATCAGGAACGCGGTCGCGCTCTCGGCCGGCAGCTGCAGCAAGCCGACGAAGAGGGGTGCCGTGGCCTGGATGATGGCCTCCAGCCAGTTCAACTGCTCCAGAACGAACAAGACCAGGGCCCCCAGCAGGAACAGCGGCAGCGCTTCGCGCAAGAACCACTTCACGCGCAGCCAGGTCTTGCGCAGGATGTTCTGCCACAGCGGGCTGCGAATGGGCGGCAGTTCCAGGATGAAATCGCTGCGGGGCCCTTCCAGTACTCGGGACAGGATCAGCCCCGCCAGGCCCACCTGAAGAGCCACGGTCGTGAAAATCACCAGTGTGGCCCAGCCCGAGAGGCCGGCTGCAATACCGAGGATGACACCCAGCTGCGCCGAACAGGGGATGCCCAGCGCAAGCAGAACCGAAGCAATGATCCGCTCTTTGCGCGTGTTGAGAATGCGGGTGGTCAGCGTGGCCATGGTGACGCAGCCCAGTCCCAGAACCATGGGCAGAAAAGCCTTGCCGTTGAGCCCAAGGCCGCGCAACAGGCGGTCTGAGAGCAGCGACAACCGGGGGAGATAGCCGCTGTCCTCCAGGAAGCTGAAGGCAAGAAAGAAGCAGAAGACGACCGGAAGGACGATCGCGACGCCGTAGCTGAGTCCAACCGAGATCAGACCGTATTTACCCACCAGGAGGGTGTGCAGCCAACCGGCCGGAATCAGCCCCTCCAGAATAGGCAACACAAGCTGGCCGAAGAGCCCGTCCTCGAGCAGCGCGACCAGAGTCTGAGCGCCCAGTTCGCCGACCAGATGATAGATCACCGAGACGGTCAGCAGCAGGATCAAGCTTCCCCGCACGACCTCCCTCGACCACACACCCAGGCGCTGGCGAAAGTGTCCGCTTCGATAGAGAACCCAGAGCAGCGGGAGTACCACCGGCAATACCCATCCGCCCAGCGTGGCGCCCCCTTGCACCAGCCATTCCCAGGAGGTCAATCCAGCCAGCACGCTTTCCAGGGTGCCGTGCAAGGTGGGCCAGCCCAGCCACGGCCCCAGGTAATTCTCCAGATGCAGCAGCGCCCCCAGCCCCAGAATCGACATCGGGATGCGATCCGCGGTCGAGACCGGGACCGGACCGCTCTCCGAAGGGACCAGGGTCTCCCCCACGACCCGCTCGACCCAGTCGGGCAGCGGCTCTTCACGGGGTGCCAGCCTGGAGGTGGAGGACAGTTGTTGCACGATGTCCTCGATCCCGTCCCCGCGCACGGCCACCGTTTCGACCACCGGGATGCCCAGGCGCAGGGAGAGGCGCTTGGGATCGACATGAATTCCATTGGCCACCCGCTCGTCCTGCATGTTCAGGTCGAGCACCAGCGGGATTCCCAGCTTGCCCAGCTCGGCCGTCAGGAAGAGAGTGCGGCGCAAATTGGCCCCGTCGGCGACCTGCACGATCAAGTCGGGGTGTTCGAGCTGAAGCAGCTCCAGGGTGACTCGTTCGTCTTCCGAATGCGGCCGCAGGCTGTTGATCCCGGGAGTGTCGACGATCTCATATTCCGAGTCGCCAAGGCTGATGCGTCCACGAAACACTTCGACGGTCGTACCGGGAAAATTGGAAATCGTGACGAATCGGCCGGTGAGGCGAGTGAAGACCGCGGACTTTCCCACATTGGGATGCCCCACCAAGGCGATCCTGCGAATTCGGGTTCGCTCCTGCCGGAGGGAACGAACCGCGACCGGTGCGCTCATGCTTGGGTCTTACAGCAAACGGCGTGCCGCTGACTGGTGGCCGATCCGGGCAGACCCTCCGCCGATCTTCGGCGGGGAGACCGCGCTTGGTTGGGTCTTTTGCCCCGATTCAGAGGGCGGCTTGCGACACTTGGCGCACTGGCTGGGATCCATGAGTAGAGCGAGCCGACAGGTACGTTAGAGTCGCACCACCACGGCGCTCTGCAGATCGCGCTGCCTGCGCAGACGGGCCGCCAGCCGCTCGGCCTCTGAGCGGCTGTAGAGTCGCCCCACTCGAACACGGTAGAAGGGGCCGTTCTCTTCGATGAATACCGGATCGAAGTCGCGGCGCAGGCGCTGTCGCAGGCGCTCCGCGTTGCCGCGATGCCGGAAGGAGCCAACCTGCACGGTGAAGCGGGCGGGTGCTGAACGCCCGGGCGCTCTCACGACCTCCAGGCGCACCGGCGCCGTCCCCGATCGCAGCATGTCGACCTCCCGGGCTGCGCGGCGGGACAAATCGATGATCCGGCCTGTTACGAAGGGCCCCCGATCGTTGATGCGCACAGTCGTGCTGCGCCGGTTGTCCAGGTTGGTCACCTTGACCCAGGTGTCGAACGGGAGAGTCTTGTGTGCGGCCGTAGGAGACTCCATGTCGTAGACCTCGCCATTGGCGGTGCGCCGGCCGTGATAAGGATGGCCGTACCAGGAGGCGATCCCTTCCTGGCGTGAACCCACTGTGGCCTCGACGGGCGCCTCCACTCTGGGTCCCCTCCCTCCCCCACAGCCGAACTGCAGGAGGAGGGCGGCCAGCAGCCCGGTGAGCGATCGACGCCGCCACGGGGCGCCATCTGGCGCCGATCGCTCCGGGTGCGTCGACTCAGTGGAAATCACTCTGGCACTCCAGCTTTCCCGGACTCACAGTGAACTCGTACAGTGCGCACACCGGGAGGCCCCCAAGGGGATCGTGGAAAGGCACTGGGGGCACTCCTTGGTCTTGGGCTCGGCTGCCGGCGCCTCTTCCTTTTGCTTGATCCGGTTCATGCCCCGAATCACCAGGAAGATGGCGAAAGCCACGATCAGGAAATTGATGATGGTGTTGACGAAGAGGCCCAGATTCAGGGTGACGGCGCCTGCCTCCTGGGCGGCCGCCAGGGTCGTGTAGGGTCCCGCCCTCTCGGGGCCCTGCTCGAGCACCAGAAAGATCTGGGAGAAGTCGACCTTGCCCAGGAGCAGGCCCAGGGGCGGCATGATCACGTCTGACACCAGCGATTTGACGATGGCCCCAAAGGCCGTGCCAATCACGATTCCCACCGCCATGTCGACGACGTTGCCGCGCATGGCGAACTCTTTGAATTCCTTCCACATCTGACAAACCCTTCGACTCCGACCAGAGGCCAGAACCCCTGCCGATCCACGATCCGCGAACTTCACACAGCTCGAACCGGCACCAATTCTATTCCCGCACCCTGTCATTTCTGGACACGAGCGGACCTCCGGCCGGCGCACCTCGGACCTCAGTTTTTCGCAGGGACGCTGCAGCCGGGGGGCTGTCTCAGTGGGGGGCGATTTGAAATCGGCCCTGGAGTTGGACCGACTCGTCCTTGATCGAGTCTCGGACCTGAAT
>JBFKLX010000198.1:0-10553 GCA_041630155.1 Acidobacteriota bacterium | reverse complement strand
CTGCGCGATGTTTGGGGCATCCGGGGCCAGGCTGTGGCCATCGGAATGGTGATGGGAGCCGGGGTGGCCATGTTCATCATGTACCTGAGCACCTTCGAGTCGCTGCGCCTCACTCAGCGCACCTACTACGAACGCTACCGGGTCGCGGACGTGTTCGGGGCCGCCAAAAGAGCACCGCTGCGGCTGCAGGAGAGAATTGCGGAGATCCCGGGCGTGAAGCAGGCTGAGACACGCGTGGTGATCGAAGTGACGCTGGACGTCCCGGGGCTTTCCGAACCGGCCGTCGGACGGCTGATCTCCGTTCCAGAGATCCGAAGGAAGATCCTCAATGACGTGTTCCTGCGAAAAGGCCGATACATTCAGCCCGATCGGCCCGACGAAGTACTGGTCGGTGAAGCCTTCGCGCTGGCCCACGACCTGGATCCGGGCGCAACGGTTGACGCAGTGATCAATGGTCGCCGTCGAAAACTGGACATCGTCGGGATCGCGCTCTCCCCGGAACATGTCTACAGCATCCGGGCGGGGGAGCTGATTCCCGACAACCGGCATTTCGGTGTCTTCTGGATGGGAAGAAGAGCGCTGGCAGCGGCCTTTGACATGGAAGGAGGATTCAACGACCTGGTGATCTCGCTGGCACCCGGCGCTTCTCCGCAGCCGGTGATCGACCAGGTGGATCAGCTGCTGAAGCCCTACGGCGGGCTGGGCGCCATCCCCCGTTCTCTGCAGCTCTCCAACTGGTTTCTGAGTGCCGAGCTGGAACAGCTTCAGGCCATTGGTTTCATTCTGCCCATCGTCTTTCTGCTGGTGGCGGCTTTTCTGCTCAACGTGGTGCTGACCCGAACCGTGAATGTGCAGCGGGAACAGATCGCGGCCCTCAAGGCAATCGGCTATTCCAACGCCGAGTTGGGCTGGCACTACGCCAAATGGAGTCTCGTGATCGGGCTGGTGGGAGCCGCTGTGGGAACCGCCGGCGGGTCCTGGATGGGCTCGGGGATGACCTCGCTCTACAATGCGTTTTATCGCTTCCCGGTGCTCGAGTACCACCTCTCAGCGGCCGTCGTGGCACAGTCGCTGGTGGTGAGCCTGGCTGCGGCCCTGCTGGGAGCCGTCAACGCCGTGCGCAGCGCCGTTGTTTTGCCTCCGGCCGAGGCCATGCGTCCCGAGCCCCCCGCCTCCTACCGCGAGACGATGCTCGAGAGGATTGGCCTGAAACGCTTCGTCTCGCAGTCCGGGCGCATGATCCTGCGCAACATCCAACGGCGGCCGGGAAGGGCACTGGTTTCGGTTGTGGGCGTGGCCTGCGGGGCCGCCATGCTGATTCTGGGAACGTTCTTTCTGGACTCGATGGACGTCCTGATGGACGTCCAGTTCAACGTGATGCAGCGGCAGGACGTCAGTGTCAGCTTCATCGAGTCCGAATCGGCGTCCGCCCTGCACGAGTCGTTGCGGCTGCCCGGGGTCTTTCACGCGGAGAAGACCCGCAGCCTGGCGGCGCGTCTCCGCTTCCAGCATCGGAATCGCCAGGTGGGGATCATCGGTCTGCCCGCCGATTCGGAGCTGACCCGCGTCGTGGACACCTCTCTGGAGAAGGTCTACCTGCCCAGCCAGGGCCTGGTACTGTCCACCAAACTGGCGGAGCTGCTGGGGGTCCGAGAAGGTGACCTGCTGACGGTCGAGGTGCTGGAGGGACGCCGCCCGGTGACCCAGGTGGTGGTGGCGGATCTGGTGGAAGAGTATCTGGGCATCAATGCCTACATGGAAGTGGAATCGGTCAACCGGCTCCTGGGAGAGGGGAAGAACCTCACCGGAGTCCACCTGCTGGTGGATTCGGCCGAGGTGGACGATCTCTACCGCCGCCTCAAGTCGATGCCACTGGTGGCCGGCGTGACCCTCAAGCGAGCCGCCTTGCAGTCGTTCAAGGACACCCTGGCCGAGACTCTCAACATCATGATCTTCTTCAATGTCCTGTTCGCCGCTACGATTGCCTTTGGAGTGGTTTACAATGCTGCGCGTATCTCGCTGGCCGAGCGCAGCCGGGAACTGGCCTCGTTGCGGGTGATCGGATTCACCCGGGCCGAGATCTCGATGATTCTGCTGGGCGAGCTGGCCCTGCTGGTGCTGGTGGCCATCCCCATCGGACTCTTGCTGGGCTACGGGGCGGCCGTTTTGATCGTGTCGGGACTGAGCACTGAGCTGTATCGTTTTCCTGCCGTCGTGAGTACTCAAACCTATGCGCTGGCCGCCATCACCATTCTGGCAGCCGGGATGTTTTCGGGTCTGGTGGTTCGCCGCAAACTCGATCACCTCGACCTCGTCGCCGTGCTGAAAACGCGAGAGTAGGGATTCCTCATGAAGGTCACGTTCCGGCGCCTCCTCAGCTTGGCCTTTCTGGCTCTCCTGGTTGCCGCGCTCATCTACGCGCTGCAGCCGCAGCCACTGCCGGCCGATTTCGTGGAGGTTTCCGAGGGTCCGCTGGTCGTCACCATCGAAGAAGAAGGCGAGACGCGAGTGCGAGATCGCTACGTAGTCTCCGCCCCGGTGGCGGGTCGCATCCTTCGCATCGAGCTGGAGCCGGGCGACCCGGTCCGCGCCGGACGGACCGTGGTGGCGACCTTCCTGCCCACCACTCCCAACTTCCTGGACACCCGCTCGCGCCGCGAAGCCGAAGCTGCGGTGCAGGCCGCCGATGCCGAACTGGGCCAGGCGCGCGCCATGAAGCAGCGGGCCGAGAACGAGTTGCGCTTCGCGCGCACCGAATTGAGGCGCTACTCGGCTCTGGCCGACAAGGGGGTGGTGTCCGAGGGCGAGCTGGAAGCACTGCAGGTCGAAGCCCAGACCCGAGAGGACACGTTTCGAGCGGCTGAGTTTGCGGTTCGCTCAGCCGAACAGAGACTGGAAATGGCCCGTGCCGTCTTGATCCAGCCGGGGGAGCCCGGTGCCGGGAGCGGCAACTCGCCCGGGCAGGAACCGATCCGCCTTCGCTCACCCATCGACGGCGTCGTACTCCAGCGTCTCCAGCAAAGCGAAGTGGTCCTTCCGGCGGGCACACCCATCATCGCGGTCGGCAACCCGGACCGACTCGAGATCGTGTCCGACTTTCTGTCGACCGACGCGGTCAAAGTGATCCCCGGAAACCGTGTGCTCATCGAGCAGTGGGGCGGCGGGGAAACTCTACGGGGCAAGGTGCGCCGCGTGGAGCCTTCGGGATTCACCAAAATCTCCGCCCTGGGAGTCGAGGAGCAACGGGTCAACATCATCATCGATTTCGAGGATCCGCGAGAGGCCTGGGCCGCGCTGGGAGACGGCTACGCCGTGGCCGTGGCCATCGTGATCTGGGAAACCGAAGAGACGGTCAAAGTTCCCACGGGAAGCCTCTTCCGGCAGGGCGGGGACTGGGCCGTGTTCGTGGTGGAAGAGGGGGTGGCAAAGACACGGAGGGTCGAGATCGGCAGGAGAACCGGGCTGGAAGCCCAGGTGCTCTCGGGCCTGGAGGTGGGGGAACGCGTCATCGAGTACCCCAGTGACGACATCGAAGAGGGGAGCCGGGTTCAAGCGCGTTCCGGGCTTCCGGGCAGCTGAAAGGATGTCCCAGATACCCGTCCCCGATCGAATGACAGCCGTCGTCCTGGATTCCTATTCCGGTGCCGAGGCGCTCCGCGTCGAACAGCGTCCAGTGCCCAGACCTGCGAAGCATGAAGTCCTGGTCAAAGTCGAGGCCTCACCCCTGAACCCCTCTGATCTGGCCTTCCTGGAAGGTCGATACGGCTTCCAGAAAGAGCCACCGGTCGTTCCCGGTGGTGAGGGTTCGGGAACTGTCGTTGCCGCCGGTGCGGGCCTGATGTGCCGCTATTTGCTGGGCAAACGGGTGGCCTGTCTGCGTCCGCCGGACGGGGATGGTGTGTGGGCCGAATACATGGTGACCACGGCGAAGGGCGGAGCCCTGCCGCTGCATCCCTCGGTGAGCTTGGAGCAGGGAGCAACGTCTGCCATCAATCCCCTGACAGCCAGCGCCTTTCTGGAAATCGTGAAGAAGGGCGGCCACCAGGCGATCGTGCTGACGGCGGCCGCCAGCGCGCTGGGGCAGATGGTCAACCGTTTGGGACGAAGTCAAGGGATCCGGATCATCAATGTGGTTCGCCGTTCCGCCCAGGTGGAATTCCTCGAACAGAGAGGTGCCACCATCGTGCTGAACAGCAATGACAAGGACTTTGTGCCCAAACTCCGGGAAGTTTGTCAGCGGTACGAAGCCCGTCTGGCCTTCGATGCGGTTGCCGGGCCGCTGACGGGGCAACTGCTGGAAGCGCTGCCTCGGCATGGCAAAGTGACGGTCTATGGCGGTCTCTCCTGGAAAGCGGCACAGGCGGGTCCCGACCAACTGATCTTTCAAGACAAGTCTCTGGACGGCTTCTGGCTGGGACCCTGGCTGGCCAGGAAAAACTTGATCCAGATCCTGATGATCTGGCGGCGCGCCCAGAGGCTGCTGGGGTCGGAGCTCGAGAGCGAGATCCGAGCTCGGTATCCCCTGCGAGAAGCGCAGACAGCCGTCCGCGAGTATCAGAGGCAGATGACGGGCGGAAAAATCCTGCTCCGGCCGCACCGTTGAACGGCTTCTCGAGGAACGACCTGTGCTCAGCACGGGAAACGTGCCTGTTTGTGCGGCCAGGATTTCCCCGCGTGAAGTCTGAGCGGATCCCCCTGGGAACTTCGGCCGGTTCGAGGGTACGCGGAGCTGCGGCGATCGGGCCGAGTCTCAGCGAATGACCGCAATTTCCTTGAAGTGCACCGTCTGGGGCTGGTGGTGGTTTTGAATTCCGATGTATCCGAAAGCCGGCCGCGGGCCTCGCTCCGGCTCGTACCAGTGCTGCTTCGGCGGCACTTCCTGCCCCTCGCGAAAATCGTTCACCAACTCCCCGTTCAGATACACTCTGGTCCGCTCCGCCTCCAGCCGGATCTCCATCGTGTTCCATTCCCCGGGCGGCTTCTGGGGCTGCTTCATTGCCGGGCTCAGGGAGTAGATGGCCCCGGTCGTGTGCCAGGACACGCCGTGTTTCTTCTGATGCTCGGACAGCTGGTAGTCTTTCGGGAAGTTCTCCAGGATCTGGATTTCATAGCCCGAGTGGACCGCCTCCCAGGGATCTTTCGGAGGTTCCGGGATGCGGATGAAGATTCCGGAATTGTCGTCCAGAGTGGTCGTGCGATACACCGCGCGCAAGGTGCAGTCGCCGAACCTTTCTCGGTCGTACCAGAGCAGTCCCATCCCCCCTTCGGTCTTCATCAAGCCGTCCTCGACGTAGACGCGCCCCTCGCCCACGTGAGTCCAGCCCTCGAGGTCCTTGCCGTTGAACAGTTGCACTGTCTTTTCGCCGGCAAGTCCGCTGCCGCAGATCAGAATCAGTGGGAGAATTCTCGTCCAGGAAACAACCATCATGCCCTTCTCCTGACCCCTCCGCGATCGGCCCGTCCAACCGCCGTCTCCCCCAGAGTGTAGTCGATCGTGTGGCCATGAGAAACAGCCAGGATGGCTTCCGGGGTTGGGCCGGACCTCCCCGGGACGGACTCCGTGCGCCCGGTCGAGTGGTCGGTTAGGGGGCGAGGGCAGCCCGCCCCGCTCCGACGTCAGGGGACGATCAGGGCTCGTAGACCAACCGACTCACCGGGACCGCGAGCAGTACCCCGGTTTGCTCTTTCTGAATCAGGCCCGCCGACGGGCAGAATTGCGAGGCAACAGCGGAGTTTACAAATCTCTTCGCTTGGTCGAGACTGGACGAATCATGAAAGCCTCCGCGAGAGAAGCACCGGCGATTCCCAGACGACGCTTCTTGAAACGCCTCGTTGCCGGGGCGGGGGCGGTTGTTGGAACGGCGAATCTCGGAGTTCTCGCTCAGCCCCGCCAACGGCCCCGCTATGAAGGGCCCAACATCATTATCATCCGCTTCGGTGGCGGAGCGCGCCGGCGCGAGTCGATCGATCCGGCTCACACTTTCAGCCCCTACCTGTGTCACGACCTGGTTCCCCGCGGCGTGCTCTTCAAGAACATGATGATCGACTCCTTCCAGCCTCCCAAGGGGGTCGATACCAGCCACGGCCAGGGGACGCTCTACATCCTGACCGGCAAGTACGTGAAGTATAGAGATGTCGAGGGACAGTTCCTGGGCCAGCGTTTCGAGGCTCCGGTGCCGACGGTGTTCGAGTATCTTCGTAAGAGCTTTGACATCCCCGATCACGAGACTCTGATCGTCAACGGCGAGGACCGCACAGCCGAGGAGTTTTACAATTTCAGCAACCACCATCTCTTCGGAGTGAACTACCGCTCTCAGACGCTGAGCCTCTTTCGCTACAAGACGTATCTCCTGCGTCGACAGATCGACGCGGGGCTTTGGGCGGGAGCGGAGCTGGAACAGAAGCAGAAAGAGCTGGAGACGATGGAAGCCGTCGATTACCGCACTTCAGGAGCACCCGACAGTAGAGAGATACTCGATTTTTGGGGAAGGTGGAGAAGCTACTACGGTGAGAGCGGGCTGGTGAATCCTCGCGGGGACCGTCTCCTGACGGAACTCGCCGTGCGCGCACTGAGGCAGTTGAGACCGAAGCTGATGATGGTCAACTACAACGACTGCGACTATGTTCACTGGGGCTACATGAGCCATTACACGCGCGGCATCTCCATCATGGATCTAGGGATTCGACAGATCATGCGCGCGGTCGAGGCTGATGAAGAGTACCGCGACAATACGATTCTCGTCGTCGTTCCCGACTGCGGGCGAGACAGCAATCCCTTTGTGCCGGTTCCTTGCCAGCATCACTTCGGTTCCCGATCCGCTCATGAAATCTTTTCCCTCCTCATGGGCCCGGGAATCGCGCGGGGGCAGGTGGTGGATCATCCGGTGGATCAGACCCAACTGGCGTCTACCATCGGCGCCTTGATGGGCTTTGAGCCCGCCTATGCTGAAGCCGCTCCTCTCGAGGAGGCCTTTCTGTGAGCGAGCCGGCCTCCGCTCCACCCGAGCGAACTTCGAGAGCGCGGTTGCCCCTCCGAGTTCGCTGGTCCTTCTGGCGGATTGTTCTGCTGCCGTTGCAACTACTTTGGGCGATGCTCCTGGTTCAAAGTCTGATCGGCAGCCTGGTGGTTGTGGGATGGACGTATCGCCTAATTCGGCGTTCCGTGATCAAACGGTGGTGGGCGCAGTCCGGCAGGCAAAGCGGCGAAACTTTCGTGGATTTTCTTTCCGCGCGACCCGATCTGAAGTCCCATTCTCGTTGGCCCAACTGGATCGTAGAGCAGGACTTCAGCTCGAGCTGGAAAGAGGTTGACGACTCCGGCCGATGGCCTGGCGGGCGGCTCCTGAAATCACTCTTTCATTCGTTGGGGCTGAATCTGAAGCTCGGTCTCCAGGCCGTGGCAAACACCTGGGTCCTGACTTTGCCGGCTTGTGCTCTGTGGTTGTTCGGCTGGCACGCCGGCTGGATCAATTCCTTTACGAAGGGCTACGAGTCAGCGAGCGTCGGCCCGCTCATCGGATGGTCGGGAGTCCTGCTCTTCATCGTCGTGATGATGTACCTTCCGATGGCCCAGATCCGCCAAGCCGTCACCGGTGAGTGGAGGACTTTCTACCAGTTCACGCTCATCTCCACCTTGATCCGCCACAGTCCTCTGCAGTGCCTCGGTCTGGCCCTGCTTTATTCGCTGACCTCCTTTCCCGTCCTGGTCTTGAAGACGATCCCCGGCTATCTCCCTCAGATCAACCCCGCTTTGACGGACGCGGATCCTGCGAGAGTGCGTGAGATTCTGAACGGCTACTTTTTCTGGTGTGCTCTGGTGGTTCTCGCCGGTTTTGTCTTCCTGCGCTGGGTGGCCGGCAGGATCTATGCCTCGGCGGTTTTGAGAGCCAGGCGAAGCGGAGATCTGGAGCGATCGCAACTGGTCGGGTCGGAACGTCGGTTGCTGGAAGACTTGGAGCTGATTCCTCTGAGAGCCCTTTCGCGAGGGAACTGGCTCCGCCGGGTGGTGGGCCAGACTTTGGGATCCGTCGGGCGACTGATTGTCGTCGGACTCACCGCGGCTGTCTGGTTCAGCTTCGTGGTGCAGATCTTCGTCTTCCAATTCCTCACCTATCAATCGGGGATCGGCTGGCTCAATCAGCCTCTCGTCCAGGCACCCTGGTTTCGATACCTGCCGGCATCTGTAGCCAATCCCTGGGGCCCCGTGATCGTGTTCGTTTTTCTAATCTTGATTGCTCTGGTTCTCAGGGCAGCTTGGGGTTGGCTCGATCGCTTGCGAGTCCAAGAGCGCTTGTCACCTGGAACCGGCAGTCGATGAGAACGAGAGCATCTGGGCGGCCCTACTGCGCTCGTACAGCTCGCCAGAAGTTCTGATCCAGGGGCCACCGGCCTGTCGTCATGGCTCCTGGAAGATACGCACGCAACCCGGTTTGACAATCCATGGTTCACGGCGTGGAGGGGAAACTGGATGAGGGGTGCTAAAGCCCTCCTCGCACAGCTGGCAGGCGCTGATGCCGTGGTCATCTTCAACAACGTCGGTGATGCCCTTCTTGTCAGGGGTGGGTTTCCCGGGGCGACGATACCAGCGGTATTCATCTCTCAGAGTTTTGGCGAGGCATTAGCCGCCCTTCGAGAGGATGGGCAACCCGTCAACGTGACTCTCACCGAAGGGAAGTGCCCCAACTCGTTGCCGTAGAGGCCGCCCGGCAGCCGGTGGGTGCCGGTTTCCGCTCTAAAGGGTCCGGGCGGGTGGAAGTCCATCTCCGCCCGCCGGCCAAGCGCAGGCGTCCACCGGTGGCGGTCAGCAGCGATGCTGATCCCAACTCCATGGCAAAGTAGGGCCGAAGTCCGCCCGCTCTTCGGGATCCTTGCGCTTCATTCATGATTGGACCCTCCGAATCGACGCGCCGGCTGTGACCACCAGCGAGATCGAACCGGAGAGTCCGATTACCCGAGGCGATTTCGGCGTTTCTTCGCGAATCACTGCGCGCTGGAGCCGGGCCATGACGGCCGAGTGGTCGAGAAGTGGTCGGGACCGGCGCCCGGAGGGCCTTGACGGTCAACCCTAACACCCTCAACTGATTGAGCAGTGCCTGTTGGCAGACGTTGGCGGCGTGAGCCCGGCGAGCGATGTGCGTCTACGACGGGTTCGCCCCGATCGAGGACCTGTCCAGATCCATGCCGAGTTCACGCAATACCGGCGGAGGCTCGAGACCGCCGAGGGAGGTGACGCCAACTCTTGCTGCGGCACTCGAAAGGATCACGAAATGACAACGACACAAACCGCCCGGAGGACTGCGACTCTGCGTCCGGGCCGACCGACAGATGCCCAGGTGTGCGGCCGAATCTGCTATCAGGCGTTTGCGGCAGTCGCGGGCCAACACAACTTCCCTCCCGACTTTCCTTCGGTGGAGGTCGCGACCGGCTTGCTGACGATGATGCTCTCGCATCCAGGGTTCTTCAGCGTGGTGGCAGAGTTCGATGGCGAGGTCATCGGCAGCAACTTCCTCGATGAGCGGTCTCCGATTGCCGGACTCGGGCCGATCACGGTGGATCCCGGAGCTCAGAACCGCGGGATCGGCCGCAGCCTGATGGATGCGGCTCTCCAACGAGCCCGCGACCGACAGGCTCCCGGTGTCCGGTTGCTCCAGTCCGCCTATCATGGACGCTCCCTGGCCCTGTATGCGACGCTTGGTTTTCAGCCGCGAGAGGCAATCGCATGCATGCAGGGACCCAGTCTTGGAGTTGCCGTCGCCGGCCATCGGGTCCGGCAGGCCCAACCGGATGATCTGCAAGCCTGCGACCGCGTCTGTATCTCGGTGCATGGCCACCACCGCCACGGTGAAGTTTCGGACGCGATCAGCCAGGGCACGGCGATCCTGGTGGAGCATGAAGGCCGGGTGACCGGATATGCCACGGACTTGGCTTTCTTTGCTCACGCCGTGGGTGAGACCAACCGGGATCTCATGGCGCTGATCGGTGCCGCGTCCAGTTTTGGAGGCCCCGGGATTCTCGTCCCGTTGCGCAATGCTGCGCTATTCCAGTGGTGTCTGAAACACCGGCTCCAGGTTGTGCAGACCATGAATCTGATGACGTTGGGGCTCTACAACGAGCCGTCCGGAGCCTACTTGCCGTCGGTCTTGTATTGACCTTCGGGCCCGGGCCGACACGGTAAACCCTCGCTGTCGGCCCGGGTGGCGCCCGGGCCCGAGACCCGGTTCATTCAGCGGCGTTTGGGTAGAGGTTGATTGAAGGCTCGTCCATGCTTGGGCAAATGCCCAAGCCCGAGCGCATGCCCGGGCCCATTCAGACGTGTTCGAATTCCACCGATCGGAGACCGCCGGAGGCAGCCTTTTGAACTTGAGAGTGCCGTCGTGGTGAGCGGTCAGCCACAATCACTCTGCGCCTCAGCGCCTCTGCGCGTGTTCCTCTTCCCGCCGATTCCAGGACTGTACCCCTGCCCGCTAAAGCCTGGCTGGATCCTTCAATCCCGAGCGCGGAATGGAGAGTGGGGACTCGTACCTCTTGCAATAGCACCGCATCCGGGCTCAGTG
>JBFKLX010000197.1:0-10636 GCA_041630155.1 Acidobacteriota bacterium | reverse complement strand
TCGAGACCAGCGCCTCGGTGCCCAACCCGAACAAGACGAAAGTCGTCTTGATGATGCCCCCTCCATTGGCCACTTGGGGCAGCATGTAGCTGGACCGAGTGGAACCGCGGGGCGTCACGGGAAGGGTCGTGAACGAGAGCGGCACCGAGTTCTGGCGCAGGGTCAAAGCGGCGATCTGCTGGGGCGAATCCAGGACCAGGAGGCCTCGGAAATTGACCAGGGACGGAAAGAGACCCCCCGGACCCCCTACGAACACGCCCAAATGGCCGTCGGCGCTCAGGTCCCGAGTCACCGGACCCGCCTGCAACGTCCCGTCACTCCGAAACACGTTGAAGGTCACCGTCACAGGCTCGCTCTGAAGGTTCTGAAGGGCCACGCCGGTGTTGGACGTCGAGGAGATGTCCACTGCCAGGCCGGCCTGGTTGAGAGCCTCCGAAGCGGCAATTCCCGACTCGGTCAAAAAGCCGCCGTTGCGGTCGTAGATCGAGAAGATCGCCGACACCCCGACTCGTTGGGAGGCTCGAACGATTGCCGAGCCTTCTTTCAGAGTCCCCGCTCCATCCGTCTGAAGAAAGCGGGTCTGACCCGCCGCCAGCTCGAACGTGAACTGGCTGTCCGTCCCCAGCCCGGGGATGGTCACCGGCAACGGTGCCCCCGCGTTGTCTTTCAGAGAAATCCGAACCACGGAGGCGAGGTCGCTGTTGTTGAAGACCAAGAAAGTGGTGCGGATGCTCCCCTGGGAAAATGTCCCCGTTGCCAGGTGGGGGAGGTTGTACGCGCTCTCGGCAAAAACCACGGTCGCAGTCGCGAAGATCAAGAGCAATTGAACAAGCTTTCGAAGCATGGTGCACCTCACGGAAACTCCTCGAGGCCATCCCGGCATCCCGCCGTCCAACGTTCCCCGGCCGCATCCTCCCACCTCACACCAGATCCCTTCCGGGCTACCAGCCCGGTGGATGGTGCGCGAGGTCATGTTTGGAGAAGCTCGGAGTTCGCGGCTTGCGCTCAGCGCACTGAAGCGCCGACGACACAGGTTGGCTGGACTCTACGGATGCAAGGGGTTGAACCTCAGTGGCGAAGGCCTTGGAACAGCAAAAGAGAAGCGTTTCGGGGCGCGGCAGGCAGGGTTCGACTCTTTCACCGGAACACCCGGAATCACCCAGCCGTCCGACGCCTGCCCTCGCAAGCGGAATTATATCATCGGATCAACTCGTGCAAGAAGATTTTTGAGAGGAGCCGAGACAAGGCTGGGGAGGGCATGGGCAACGGCAAAGGCGAAGGAAAAGGGGCTTCGACCCCCATCACGGAGCGACCCACCCACGCCCCTGTGCACCGACCCACCAGACCTACGCCCTGATCAGGGCTTCGCCGCAAATGGACTCTCCCATTAGAATGAAATCGTGAGAATCGGAGCAGGCTCACCACGAACCTGCACGGGGAGAGATTCAATGATGGCAGACGAATCGAACAGAGTGTGCGCCTTCTTGACTCGATGGGTCGGGATCGGCCTTTTGACGGCCTCGATTGCACCCGCCGCCGCTTCGGCGCAGCAGGCCCAGCCGTTACAAGGCCCGCGGCTGGAAGAACTGGCCCAACGCTACACCAGCCGGTCATTCCCGCTCCTGCACGAACTGCTGAGCATCCCCAACGATGCGCATTTCGCCGAACATGTGCAGCAGAACCTGGACTGGATGCGCCGGGCTTTCGAGGCCCGCCGGTTTCAGAGCACGCTGCTTCCCACTGGAGGCCCGCCTTTGCTGCTGGCGGAGAAGCAGGTCGATCCTGCCCTGGCGACGATTCTGATCTATCTACAGGTCGACGGACAGCCGGTCGATCCCTCTCAATGGTCTCAGGAGGACCCCTATCGGCCCGTCCTTCGGGAGCAGCGTGAGGGCGCCGGGCGAGACATACCCTGGGAGCGGTTGGGCGAAACGCCGGATCCGGACTGGCGCATCTTCGCTCGCTCGGCTTCCGACGCCAAAGGCCCCATCGTCATGTTCCTGACCGCCCTGGACGCCCTGGATGGCGAGGGGCTCTCACCCGGCTTCAACCTGAAAGTGATCATGGACTTCGAGGAAGAACTGGGTTCGCCGCACCTGCCCTCCGCCGTTCGGGCCCATCGACAGGCCTTGTCAGCCGATGGACTCTTGATCCTGGACGGCCCGCGCCACCAGTCCAACCGGCCCACGCTCACCTTCGGCGCCCGCGGCATCGCCGACATCACCCTCACGGTCTTTGGACCGCGGGTGCCCCAGCACAGTGGCCACTACGGCAATTACGCCCCCAACCCCGCCCAGCGTCTGGCTCAGCTGCTGGCCTCCATGAAGGATGCCGAAGGGCGCGTCGTGATTGCAGGCTTCTACGACGGGGTCCAGCTGGAAGAATCCACCCGCGATCTCTTGCGTCAAACGCCCGATGACGAGATGGAGATCCGCGAGAAGATGGGCATTGCGGCCGCCGACCGCGTGGCGCCCACTTACCAGGAAGCCATTCAGTACCCGTCGCTCAACGTCCGGGGATTGGCCAGCGGCTGGGTGGGCGAACAGGTGCGCACGATCATCCCGGCCCGGGCCACGGCAGAAATCGATGTCCGGCTGGTTCCCGAGGTGAACGCCGAGCGCCTGATCCGGTTGATCCGGGACCACGTGAAGGCGCAGGGGTACCACCTGATCGAGGATCGCAACCCGACGGAGCAGGAGCGCCGCGATCATCCGCGCCTTGCGTCGTTCCGGTCTCGGATCCATTATCAGGCGTTCCGGACAGCCTACGACTCGCCGCTGGGCCGCTGGCTCACGGCAGCCATGACACGGGGCTTCGGGCAGCCTCCGGTCCGCATTCGCATGGCCGGCGGTTCGATTCCGATTTCCCCTTTCGTCGTGGAGCTGGGAGTCCCGGCCGTCTCCGTTCCGACCGTCAATCCCGACAACAACCAGCACAGCCCCAATGAGAACCTCCGTTTGGGCAATTACCAGGAGGGCGTGAAGACTTTTCTGGCGATTCTGACCGAGCGCGTCGTGAAGAAGTAGAAGCGAGACCACGGCGTTTGGCCGGATCTCCCGGCCCTGGCCAGATCGAGACTTCAGATTCTCGTGCATCCACGGCGTCCCGACGATCCCGGCACGATCCTCGCCAGCCGGTCCTCGGATTCCCTCTTGGCTGCCGCGGGGGTCCAGTGTTACCATCTGCAACCGGAAAACGACGAGGAGGATGCTTGCCCAGATACTTGCCCGTAGGCCGCGACGCCGCCAATTCAGAGATTCTGTCCGTTTATGCCGAGGTAGAGCGGGACACCGGTTCGGTTCCCAACTTCATCAGGACACTGGCCCACAGCCCCCACTACCTGAAACCTGTGGCTGACTTGTACCGTGCCGTGTCGACTCAAAGCGGCTTCAGCGAGAAGTTGCGAGCGCTCATCGTCCTGAAAACCTGCAAGCTGGACAAGTGCAAGGCGACCGTCCAGCATTACTCGGCTCAGGCCCAGGAGGCAGGCTGGACGGATGAGCAGATCGAGGGGATGGACAATTTTGCCGACAGCGATCTGTTCAACTACTACGAGAAAGACCTGCTGACGCTGGCGGAGCTGATCTGGCGGAGTCCCGACGAGATTTCACAAGAGCAGTTCTGGACCCAGCTGGACAACCACTTCACGTCGGACCAGGTCGTGGAAGCCATCACACTGATCGGCTTCATCAATCTCATCAACCGGTTTTGCCTGGCCATCCAGGTCGAACCCGATCCCGCCCCCGTTGCGACCCCAGAGTGACCTCGGCAACTTGCCGGTGATTTGCTCAGGGGGTGGTTGCCGCCATCCTGCCGCTGCCTCCCACGGGCCGACATCCCGCTTCCCGACCCGTTCTGCATCAGGGAATCTCCACCAGCACCTTGTCCCGCTCGATTCGCACCGGGAAGCATTCCACCTTGATGGACTCGTTGAAAGTGCAGGCCCCACTGGTCAATTCGAAACTCCAGGCATGCCAGGGGCAGGTGATCCGGGAGCCGTCGCGCTGCCCCTCGGCCAGCGGTCCCCCGCGGTGGGGGCAGAGGTTGTTGATGGCGTGAATCTGGCCATCGACCCGAAACAGCCCGATCTGCTGTCCCCGCAGATCGACGACGAGGCCCTCGGTTTCGGGTATTTGTTCCAGCCTGGCAGCTTCGACGTATTCGCCCATGCCTTTTCTCGGTCGAAATCAGTCCCGTCCAGTTGCTCCAGATGGGTATTGTATAGTGTCCGAGCCGGCGATTTTGGATCGAGCAGCAGATGGTGGGCAAACGGGCGCTTTTCTTCGATCTCTACAACACCCTCGTGCACTTCGACTACAACGTCCTGCCCACCGTGGAGCTGGACGGGCAAATCCGACGGACCACCATGGTTGCGGTACACAGGGCGCTGTCCGAGTGCCGTCGACTGCGATTCGGAGTGGAGGATCTATTGCGGGCCGCCTTGGATTCGCGCGAGCTGTTGCGGCGCCTCCAGGGTGAGCAGCACCGCGAATTCCCGAGCAGCCACCGCTTCCAGCTGATTAGCGAGCGCCTGGGCATTGGCGAACCCGATCTGGTCGAGCTGATGGTAGAGCGCCACATGGAAGAGATGTTCCGGATGATGTACTGCCCTGGCGGATCGCACGAAACCTTGAAGGTTCTGGCAAGGCGACCCCTTTTTCTGGCGTCCAATTTCGATCACGCCCCGACAGCCCGGCGGGCCCTTCGGGAGTTCGGTCTGGCGGATTACTTCCAGCAGATCTTCATCTCAGACGAGCTGGGCTGGCGCAAACCCGGTTCTCGATTCTTCGAAGAAATCGTCCGCCGCAGCGGCGTCGACCCCAGTCGCTCGGTCTTCATTGGTGATGACCCGGTCGCCGACATCGAGGGGGCGTCCCGGCACGGATTCACGACGATCTGGCTACGCCCTCCCGGCGCCGAATCCCGGCCGAGGACGGGTCCCGATCGAGTGATCGAGTCGCTCGCTGAGCTCCCGGGAATATTGGAAGAACTGGGCCTGGAGGAGGACTCGGGCTGAAGGCTGGGTTGCCCGGCAGCAGCGTCTCGGGCGAGCACCCGATCTCGAAACTCGAACGACTTCCAGATTCCAGGCGACTGGACACGACCGATGGCCGATGGAGCCCTCCCTTCAGTCCGTTCCCAGTCGGTTCGACGACCCCCCTCGCGTCGGAATTCGGTTAACCTGTCACCATGTTGAACCTAGTGCTGGCAGTTGCCCTGTCCACGGGCAGCGGCGGAGCCGAACTTGCGAAAGGCCAGATCGTCGACGAGGTCGCCTGCCTGGACGACCCCGAGCAGACCTACGCCCTCTATCTGCCCTCCCACTATGTGGGGGAGCGGACTTGGCCCGTCATCATCGCGCTGGATCCAGCAGCCCGGGGCCGTGCCCCGCTGGAGCGCTTCGCGGCCGCAGCAGAAGCACTGGGCTACGTCCTGGTCGGCTCCCACAACTCCCGCAATGGTCCGCTGGAACCTACGATCCAGACACTGGGTGCGATCTGGAACGATCTGGGCCGCCGTTTCGCGATCGATCCCCAGCGGATTTACCTGGCGGGATTCTCGGGAGGCGCCCGCATGGCCTCCCAGCTGGCGCAGCAGAGCATAGTGGCGGGCGTGATCGCCTGTGGAGCGGGATTGCTTCAGGGAGACGCGCAGCGCTTTCCCTTCGTCTACGCGGCAACGGCCGGCCATCGGGACTTCAACTATCTGGAAGTGCGTGTTCTGGTGGAGAATCTGCAAAAGCGGGGCACCCGAGCCACCTTCATGGAGTTCGACGGAGGTCACGACTGGCCTCCCGAGGCAGTCGCATGGCAGGTGCTGGAATGGGTGAAGGCGCAGTCCATGCGCGATCGGCTCGAACCCCCGGATCGGGAGTGGCTCGAGACCTATCTCCAAAGCCGCATTCAACACGCTCGAGGCCTCGATCGAGAAGGCCAAGCCTACGCCGCACTGCAAGCTCATGAATCGCTGGCACGCGATTTCGAGGGACTGCTGCCGCTGGGTGAGGTGGAGGCGAGGCTCGATCTGCTGCGAAATGACCCGCGGGCGCGAGAAACCCGGCGGCAGCGCGAACGGACCGACCAGGTGGAGCGGCGCGAGATCCGCGTCGTCATGGATCAGGTGCTGGCCGAGCGGCCCTCCAAGAGCCAAAAGTGGTGGGCCCGCAAACTGGAATCCTACCGGCAGCTGGGAAAGAAAGACCTCTTCGACGCGGCCAATCTGAGCCAACGCCTCCAGCAGCTGGTGTTTTCCAATGCGATTGAAAAGGCCTGGTTCGCCGCCGAGGAGAAGGACTTCACGCGGGCCCTCTGGCTGACGGGAATCGCCATAGTCGCTCGTCCCGAGTCGGCAGAGCTGCGCTATCGCCGAGCCCGTCTCCAAGCCCTGACGGGCCATCTGGAGGAGGCCCTGGCCGATCTCGAAAAGGCGCGCGATCTGGGCTTCCAGGACCGAGCCCGCTGGCTGGCCGACGAGGCCTTCCGGAAGCTCAGAGATGATCCCCGCTTCGGGCAGTTCTGGCCCCCAGAACCATCGGAGGTCAAGCCCGGAATGCCCCGGGGGTCAAACTCGAGCGGTGATCACCAGTTCTGAACCAGGACGAAGGTCAGCACGACGATGAGAATGGCTAGCACCAGCAAGAAGATCTTCCAAAAGCTCTTGGGATAGCGGCCGGCGATCTGGCCGGTGGAGCCGTTGACCACGACCTGGAACTTTCGCCGCCCGTAGTCGTAAGTGAGCAGCCAGACCGGGACCAGTATGTGCTTGAAGGTCTCTCCCGAGAACTCGGGAAAGATCTGCAAATTGCGGTGGGTGTCTCCCGGGATCTGAGAGGCGCACATCGAGCGCAGCTGATCCATCATCGACTCCCGCGCCTGCTGGGCGGCCTCCAGGAGGACCACCTGGTAGTGCTCCACGACGAAGCCGGACAGGTACGCAGTGTCGTAGGGCACCAGGTCCCGGGTGGGAAACGGCTCGACCGACTTGAGCAGGGCGACGTCCACCCCGCGAGATCCGGAAACCGGTTCGTCGTCGAAGAAGTGCTCCAGCCGCCCTGAGGCGGGCTCCCAGCGGGTGTGGCGAACCTGTCGCGTCTGGGTGCGGCCTCCAGAGTTCCTGAAGGTCTCGGTCGTGAAATAGTAGTATCCAGCCTGGGCCTGCCAGGCGCAGCGCACGCGGGCGTCGAAGGTCCAATAGGGCAAATAGACGCCGTGCACCGTATCCACCAGGGCCCTACTCTTGAGCTTGTTGGGTGCGAACCACCTGCGGGCGTACCAGCGCCGGATGCTCTCGCGAACCTGCGGCGCCTCCACCTGGAACGGCAGCACGCTCTGCGGCCGCAGCGGGGATTTGATTTCTTCGTAATCCACCAGTTCGGGAGAGCCGCAAAACTCGCAGTTCTGTCCAACTCGCTCCGGGTCGAAAACCGAAACCGCCTGGCAGCTCCGGCACTTGACGGTCCGCTTGGCGGCTTGCCAGCCGCGCATCTCGTCGGGCAGTTCGCGCAGCGTCCGGGCCAGGTCGATCTCCTCGATCTGGCCGGACTCAGGGTTGAGCTCGTAGGGGGAAACCGTTCCGCAGTAAAGACATTCCAGCTGTTGCCGGCCTGGATTCCAGTTGGCTTGCGCTCCGCAGGCGGGACACGCGTGTTTTTCTAGAGCCGTCAGCTCTGCCATGGCGCGATCTCTGGAGAGGTCGGACGACGAATCCGTCAGCTGGCGAGAAACTCGTCCACCGCCGAACGTTTGATCCGATAGACCGAGCCAATCTTCTTGGCGCTCAATTCGCCCGATTCGATGATATGGATGACGTCGGTTTCACTGACCCCCAGCAGCTGAGCCACTTGTTGGGGTTCCATCAGATCGGGAAAGGCAGGTGCCGGGGTCGCGGACGCGGCACCCGGGGTCGCGGCGGGCGCTCCCGCACCCGTGCCCCCTCCCAGAATGCTGCCTCCCTGCTGCTGGATCATCTGCTGAGCGATCGCCAGCCCTACAGCCAGCTCGCTGGCCATGCCGCCCGCTCCGCCTCCCCCGATTTCCATGCCCTGACCCATCTGATACTTCACGAAGTCGTTCAGGTTTCCCACCGCGGCCATGCTGGCCCGCTTGTCCATCGCCGCCTCGACCTCGGGTGGAACGGAGACGTTTTCGACGATGAAGCTGGCCACTTCCAGGCCGTATTTGGCGGAGACCAAGGGGTTGATCAGGGGCAGCAGCGCCTCGCCCAGCTCCGAATAGCGCGTGGCCACGTCCAACACGGGAATCTTGGAGGTGGCCAGAGCGTCGCTGAAGACGCTCACGAGGCGGGAGCGCATCACCTCGGCGAATTCGTCCAAGCGGAAATTGTGGTCCGAGCCGGCCACTTCCTTCAAAAAGAGCTTGGGATCCGTGATCCGGAAATCATAGGTGCCAAAGGCGCGCACCCGCACGATCGCAAAGTCCGGGTCCCGCATCATGATGGGATTGGAAGTGCCCCATTTGTTGCCCGTGAACAGGCGGGTGTTGAGAAAATATACATCGGCCTTGAAGGGCGATTCGAGCCCGAACTTCCAAGACCTGAGCCGGGTCAGGATGGGGATGTTGTCAGTCACCAGGCTGTGCTTGCCGGGACCGAAGGTGTCACCGAATTCGCCCAGGTAGACGAACTGGACCGTCTGCGACTCGCGAACGATCAGCTGGGCGCCGTTCTTGATGGCTTTGTCGTCGTCTGGAAAACGCCAAGACAAGGTGTCTCTCGAGTCGTCCGTCCACTCGACGATTTCAATCAGTTCACCCTTCAAAAAATCCCAGAGTGCCATTTCCGTCAGGTTCCTCTCTTTTCAATGGTCATCGGTTCGCCGCGTCAGGCGCCCGCAACGTGCGCGGCAGCTATCAACGACTTCAGAGTACCAAGATATCAGACGTATCGCAGGATGAACGAAGGAAGGGTCCCCCCCCCCGGCCGTCACGTTGGCCAGCTTTCCAGACGAGATGCGCGTCAGGCAGCCACCCATCAGCGGCCCGTTCAGATAAGGGTCCAGATCGATGATGGCAGGAACCAGCTTCCAGGAATCCTCGACTTTGATCAGAAAAGGCTCCCGGTGGATATCGACGCACTCCTGCACCACGAAACCTTCCTTCAGGCCGCGATCGATCCATTGTTCCCACTCCGCTTGCGTGGCGTCGAACCCCAGTATCACACCCTTGCCGCCGTACGCATCGTTGGGCTTGATGATGAAATAGCGGCGGTTGCAACGAACGAACTCCACCAGATCGATAGAAAGCCCTCGAAAACTGGTCGTGCGCTCGCGCAGCCGGCGAGTCCAGGGCACGAAGTCGCGAACTGCTTGCAGCTGCGGCGGGCTGAGAATGTGAGTGAAGTTTTCATCCGTGAGCAGCGCCAGAATCGCCTTCTTGTGCACCAGCTTGGTTCGAAACGAGTTCAGATAGCAGGTCTTCTGCGCGCGATAGCCCTCGAGGTAAGCCTGGCACTGATCCTTGATCTCGTAGAACTCGTTCATCAGCAGCCGCCGGTACAGGATGTCGATGCGCCGGCCATTGGCGTAAATCCAACCATCCCGGCACTCCAAGGCCTGCGGCTCGGCCACTTCAACCGCGAAACCCTGGCGCTCCAGGTATTGCTCGAGCAAGAGGAACTCCGAATAAGTGGGAACATCCTTCAAATCGACGATCGCAAAGCTGGGCTTCTCCTCTCGGCCGTCGAACTCCTCGTGATAGATCCGCGTCAAGCTCGCGATCAGGTGCTCCAAGGGCGACACGAAACGGACCGGAAAGTGCTTTTCGAACTCCTGGAAAAGGGGCAACTGTCGGAACAGCTGGGCCAGGTGATGGACATAGGCCGGCCCGGCTGGGACCTCGGCGTTGACCTCCACGAAACGAAAGGAGTTCTCAGTCAGAAAAGCATCCATTCGAGCCGTCGCGGACAATCGAATCACATTGGTGGGGATGGCTGCCAGCTCCAGCTCCCAGGCTTCCATCCCCAGGTCATCCTCCAGAACCCGGCGGTCGTTGAAAAACGCGGCCGCGATCCTGAGAATGGCCTGCCGCAGCAGGTAAACGGCGTCCTGAACACTCGTGTATAGGGTTTCGGTGAGAAACGTGGGGCGCAAGCAGGTCGCCATGGGCCGGCCGCCAAAGAGCACGTTTTGACGTTTCTGCTGGGCCAGCAGCTCCGCCATCTGCTGATCGGCGGCCCTCAAATCCCTGCTGATCAGGCTGTGGTAGTGGTCGATGGCGGGCTGCACGTCTTGGCGGTAGCTCATAAATCCTCTCGAGAAACTGCCCGCCAGTGTATGCCACCGGGGAAACACCGGTCAATTGGGGGATCCGGGCGACATTTCCGCTCGAGAACGGCCCCCAAGGCGCCCCAAGTATCCCGTCGGCCGGGCTCGCCCGATCGTGAAACCCGGAGCCGCCCGAGCCTGCCGTCCAGCAGGGTGAAGGGGAGTGAACCGCGCCCCCGACGGGACGAGAAATCCACAACGTCCGGACCGAGCCCGAAGACCTTTCCCCTCCTTGAAAACTTGCCCTGTCCCCGGTTCCCCGTTCCCAGTTCCCGGTTCCCAGTTCCCAGTTCGATCCGCTGTTCCCCGATCCGCTCCGCGTTGCCAGTTCTCTCCCCCCGAAGCACCCCTGTCCCC
>JBFKLX010000196.1:0-10659 GCA_041630155.1 Acidobacteriota bacterium | reverse complement strand
GACAGCGGGGATGTTCCCGGCACCCCGGCAGACGGGCGCTAGGGCTCTCGACCGGAGGCCCTGCGACAGCACCTCGTGCGTCAGGCCTCAGGCTTCCCGGAGAACCACCGACAAGCTTCGGAGGTCACGGAACGGCTTGAACGATTCTCGCGGCGGTTCCGTCCAAATCTGTCACCGACCCTCTGAGCGAAGGTTTGAGTCGTGTCTTTCAGAGGGTGCGGAACCAGGCCACCCGGCCCGTTCCACCACGATCCAGCGCGGATTTCACCACACCGCCGCGCAACAAAGGGATCGATGTCGGCGTATCATGAGGTGTAAAGGAGCGCATACCCATGTCCCACACGAAATCGACTCGATGGGCAGTCTGGGTCATTCTCTCACTGTTGATCTCGCCCCTCTGGGCGGCTGAACCTCAGTACTTCGCTCGAGTCGGGAGCGGAAGACTTCCGAACAGCGACTTTCGGACTCAATTTCGCCTTCTCAATGCCAGGACTGCGGCCCTGCAGGGCACTCTCAGTTTCTTTTCGGCCGCGGGTGAAGGCATGACTCCCGAGCTGAGGGCCGAGTGGAGCCCTACCGAGGGCACGGTGACAACCGACGGCAACCGCGTGGATTTCACGGTCCCGGCAGGTTCGCTACTGCGATTGACCCTGGTCCCGGAGGAAACTGTTCAGGTGGGTTGGGCAAGCCTGAATTGCCCCAGCGAGCTGAAGGTCCAGGCGTTCTTCCAGTTCGCCAGGACCTCCCCAGGCGAAAACCCTGCCTTCGAAGACGCCCTGATCCGCGAGGTGGAGGTTTTGCCCCTCGAAGGGCTGCACACGGCCAACTTCCCCCTCTCGTTCTTCCTGGGAAACCAGCACCTGAACACGGCTCTGGCCCTGGTGAATCTGTCCGCCGTACCTGCCTCGGTGACGCTGACGCAGCTGCCGGACCTGACTCGAACGGTCACCGTGGAGCCTGGACAGCTCTTCTCCGGGTACATGGATGAGGTCTTCCCACAGCCCCTGATCGCCTACGTCCCTCCCCTTCACATCGAAGCCCTGGCCGAAGTGGTCTCGCCGGTTCCCATCGCCCTGGTCGTGATCCGGACACTCCAGGGCTTCCCGCTTTCAGGCGTCCGGGTGGCCCCGTCCGCTCCTGCCGAGGAGACGATTTCGGGGCAATTGGGGGAGGAGGTCCAACTGGCCTTGCGGCAAACCGTCCGCTTCGAAGAGGAAGACCTGGAGGTGACCTTCTGGGACGTCACGGAAGATTCCCGGTGTCCCATTGGCGTGCTCTGCGTCTGGGCAGGGAGGGCCCGTACGATCGTCCGGGTGCGGCAGCAAGGCACCGATCTGGGCGAGTTGGAGCTGGCTGTCTCGGGCCAGGAGCCCCAGCAGGGCGAGGAAGGCCAGATCGGCGAGTATCGCATCGAAGCGACTCGCGTCGACCCCTACCCGCATATCGATGAAGGCCCCATCGAAGCCTCCCGCTACCGGCTGACCCTGGTGGTCACTCGTGCCGACGGGAGTTGACTCCCCGGGGCGTAGTCAGGTTCGGGGTGGCGGATCCGCCTGGACGGGTGGCCGTCAACGCTTCCGAAAGGGACGGTTGGGGATCCCATCGGCCACGAAGACGATTGCGATTGACACGACACGAGGGCCATGGCGCGCCGGGCTTTCGTGATCTTCGCTAAGTGCGGCCTGCCTCGAAATCGTACCCCGCGATCACCACCTCGAGCGCCCCGGTCGGTTTGACAAAAAGAGGGCCCGAAGCTTAGAATCTAGCCCTGCTGAGCGGGAATAACTCAGTGGTAGAGTGCAACCTTGCCAAGGTTGAAGTCGCGGGTTCGAATCCCGTTTCCCGCTCCAGCTTCCTCTCTTCTCTGGACAACCACTGGTCAACGAGTGTACAAATGTCTCAACAGGCGTTCTTCTCGCCTCCAGCCAACGATTGGTACGCCACGATTCTCGGGTTTCAGCGGTCCGAGCCCGAGGTTGCATCTCTGCGCGGGCACTCGTTGCCCGCACCCCCAGCGCACCCAAACGATTCTGCAGAGAAGGTTCCAGCTGAAGTCCGAGCCATTTTTCCCCCGCCGCAGGCGGTCTGATCGCCGCCTGCGGCGAATTTCGGAATGGGGAGGAGAGATGAGAGCAAAGACTTCTCTGAGCACGTTTCTGTGTGGGTTCATCCTGGTTCTTCTCAACCCGGCCCTACGGGCGGGAAATGCCACAGTAGCAGGCACGGTGATCGCGGAGGCCCGCTCGTCTACCTGGATCGCCGTGGAGGCGCCGCTCAGTGGCGACGACAACCACAACGGCTACAGCAGCTTCGAACTGGCCACCAGTCCTGGAGGCCCCTTCAGCTCGACGGGCGCGGGTTGGAGCTATCTGCCCGGCCCGTCCGAATGGCGAGCGAACCACTTCGCCCGACAAGTGGTGCTTCCCAATGCCACTTACTACATCCGCGTCACCTACTTCGATCCCGACGGCGTGTCCGGCGCCAACCCTCAGATCGTCGGTCCGGTCGTGACTCCGTCGGCGGCGCCGGCGGCCGTGACTGTGGAACCGGCAACCGCCCTGGCCCGAGACACGGAGATCTTCGTCAGCGTCCCCATCCGGGACGATTCCAACCTGGACAGCTTCGGCACCGTCGAAGTCGCCACCAGTCCGACCGGACCCTGGGTTCGCAAGTGCGGAAGCACATTCGACCGCAACTTGCCATTTCACCCCAAGCGCTGCCGGATTCGCAGCCTGACACCGGGAACCGACTACTGGGTGCGGGTCACGATTCTGGACGGTGACGGCGTGGTGGGGGCCCCCAACCCCCAGGTTCTCGGTCCCATTCGCTACGATGGCCTGGCCAACCTGGCTCTGGGACAGCCCGTGTCGGCCGACTCCGGCTGGGGTTGCTGCCCCAATCCGAATCAACTGACCGACGGACGGATTCAGAACGATGCCTGGTACTTCGGTTTTGCCTGGACGGGAGGCACCTCCTGCTGGGCCGGCGGCTGCCCCCCGGGCTTCAAGCAGGCCACCGTCGACCTGGGTTCCCCCACCCGATTCAACCGGGCGGCCTTCTGGCTTCACGACACCGCCGCGGTGGCGTTGACCTGGAAGTTCCAGTACAGCAACGACGGCGTGAACTTCACCGACGTGGTGTCCTTCAACGAGCCCATCTGCAGGGGAACCAGCGTGGAATTGCCGGGGCACTGGGTCCATCCGGCCTGCGGCCACGAGGCCACTTTCTCCCCCGTGACGGCACGTTACTTCCGCTATACGTTCGACGACCGCACCCTCTTTCGAGGACTGCACGGCTGGGCGGTGGAAATCGAAGTCTTCGACGCACCGACCAATCAGCCGCCTCAGGCCCTCTGCCGCGACCTGACGGTCAATGCGGGAGGACATTGCACGGCCAACGCCTCGGTGGACGACGGCTCGTTCGACCCCGACGGCGATCCGATCACGCTCAGCCAGGCGCCCGCGGGGCCATACCCGCTGGGGACGACCCTCGTGACGCTGACCGTCACCGACGACCAGGGAGCTTCCGACTCCTGCAACGCCGAAGTGACGGTGCGGGACGTCAGTGCTCCCGTTCCCGACGACTTGAGCCTGCCGGACGTGGTGGGCGAATGTTCGGCCGAGATCACCGTCTTTCCGACGGCCAGCGACAATTGCGCCGGCCAGGTCAACGGCAGCACCTCCGATCCGCTGCAGTACTCCGACCTGGGGACGCACGTCGTCAACTGGACGTACGACGACGGCAACGGGAATCTGTCCGGGCAGAGTCAAATGGTGGTCGTGCAGGACACCAACCCGCCCCAGATCGACAGTCTCTCGGCCAGCCCTGACGCACTCTGGCCGCCCAACCACCGGATGGTCCCCGTCAGTGTCTCGGCGGCCGCCTCCGACAACTGTGGCGGCCCGGTGGCCTGCCGCATCGTGTCGGTCTCGAGCAGCGAAGCGGAGGATGGCCTGGGCGACGGGGAGACCTCGCCCGACTGGCTGATCACGGGTGATCTGTCGCTCCAGCTGAGGGCCGAGCGCTCCGGCACCGGTAGCGGGCGCACCTACACTGTGACCGTGGAATGCTCGGACGAAGCGGGCAACCTCGCCGGCTCCAGTGTGGAGGTCAACGTTCGCCACGACCGCGGCAAGAAGTAGTGCGGGAAGGGCGGGAGCGGTCGCGCCGTTGTCCCGCCCCTGTCGAGCACCGGCTTCGTGCAAAACGCGCTGCCGCTCGTAATAGTGGTCAGGAGATGCGAAGAGCACGGGCCACCGATTATGGCTGGCACTGGCGAGGCAGGGTCTTCAGACCCCTGTTCCGGCGGGCCTTTCGAAACAAGCGCGGCGTGGGGCGCTGGGGGGAATGGCTGGCGCTGCGGCACCTGCGCCGGCTGGGCTGGGACGTGTTGGCCCGCAACTGGACGGCTCGCCGGGGTGAAGTGGACCTGATCGCCTGCCACGGAGAAACCGTGGTCTTCGTTGAAGTCAAAACACTGCTCGACCCCAAGAGCGGGGCCCGTCCCGAGGATCAGCTGAGCCGACAGAAGATCGCTAGGCTGGAGGACCTGGCCCTGGACTTCCTCCGCCGCTACGAACTCCTCGAAGCCCCGCTGCGCCTCGACCTGGTGGCAATCGAGACCCCGGATCTGAGGAGGTTCGACCTGAGACACTACATCTTGTAGTTCCAGGTCTCGAGTTCGAAAGGTCCAGTGGCTCGCTCCTGTCACAGCCCGGTGGAAGCGAAGCACTCGTGCCGGACCCCAAACTTACAGCCTAAATGACCCTGAGCGCTTCACGGATCAGACGCATGCCCCTGCGCAAGTCTTCCTCGGGGATGTTCAGCGCCGTCCGGAAGCGGATGCTGCGCTCTCCACAGGCCAAGATGATCAGGCGCCTCTGGAAAAGCTCCTTACGCAGCTGGTTGCGCATCTCGGTCGAGGGCAGATCGAAGGCGCACAGGAGGCCCAACCCGCGAGCATTGGAGACCTTCTCCGGAAAGTCGTTCTGCAACTGGCGCAACTCGTCGATCAGGATACGACCCATGCGCTGGACGTGATCGAGGATGTTTTCGCGCTCGTAAATCTCCAGATGAATCCGCGATCGGACCATGTCGACCAGGTTGCCGCCCCAGGTGGAATTCAGGCGGCTGGAGGTCTGGAAGACGTGGTCGGGCGCTTCCTCAATCCGGCGACTGACCAGAATTCCGCACACCTGCGACTTCTTGCCGAAGCAGACGATATCCGGCTGGACGTAGTGCTGGAAGGCCCAAAAGCGGCCGGTAGCGCCGAAGCCTGTCTGCACCTCGTCGTAGATGAACAGGATGCCGCGCTGGTCGCAAATCTCGCGGAGCGCCCGATGGAATTCCAGGCGGAAGTGATTTTCGCCCCCCTCGGCCTGGATCGGTTCCAGGATCAAGCAGGCCACGTCGTCCCCCTGCTGGTCCAGCACACCATGGATCTGGTCGAGCGCTTGCTGTTCGGCCCGGCGCACCTGTTGGAGGCTTTCGCCCTCCACCGGGAAGGTGCATTTGGGGTTGTCGATGCGCGGCCAGTCGAATTTCGGAAAATACTGGATCTTTCGCGGGTCGGCGGTATTGGTCAGGGAGAGTGTGTATCCGGAACGTCCGTGGAAGGCCTGGCGAAAATGGATCACCTGCGAACCCTTCTCTCCCTTTCCGGCGGCCAGATTCAATCTCACCTTCCAGTCGAACGCAGCTTTCAGCCCGTTCTCCACCGCCAGGGCCCCCCCTTCGATGAAGAAGAGGTGCGGCAACGAGTCGGGCACTCCGACCCTGGCGAAGGTCTCCACGAAGGCCGCCATCGGCAAGGTATAGACGTCGGAATTGGACGGCTTCTGAACCGCCGCCCAACCCAGCTCTTCGATCACTTCAGGAGTGGTCATGCGAGGGTGGTTGTACCCCAACGGAACGGTGGCATAACAGGCGAAGAAGTCGAGAAAGTATTCGTCACGACTGGCATCGTACAAGTGGCTACCCCGACTCTGCTTCAGATCGAACACCAGGTCGAGGCCGTCGGCCAGGATGTGCCGCGCCAGTATTCCACGAACCTCCCGAGGATGAACCATCAATTGACTTTTTTCCATCGCGTGCCTTCTTTCGTGTCTTCCAACAGGATACCCCGCTCTACCAACTGATTTCGAATTTCGTCGGCACGATCGAACTTTCGCTCTTGCCGCGCTTGCTGGCGCTCAGCGATGAGCGCCTCGATCTGAGCGTCCTTCAGCTTCGGCTCTTCGACCTGAAACACATCGAAGATCCGATCGGCATCGGAGAACAACTTCAAGATCGCCTCGCGATCCTGGGAGCCGACCCGCTGCTCGTCCAGCAGGATGTTGACGTCCTTGATCAGAGTGAAGAGAGCCGCCAGGGCCTCGGACGTATTCAGATCGTTGTCCAACCCGGCTTCGAAGTCCCGGCGGGCCCGCTCAATGGCCGAACCCAGTGGCGGATCGTCCGGCCGGCCCTCGGGCACTTCCCGAATGCGCTGCAGGAAATCGTTGACACGCTGCAAGGCCGCTTGTGCCTGCTCCACCCCCTGGAAGGTGAAATTGAGCTGCCGGCGGTAGTGCACGGAACTGAGCAGATAACGCAGGGCCTGGGGGTTGTGGCCCTGGTCGAGCAGATCCCGAAGCGTGAAGAAGTTGCCCTTGGACTTGGACATCTTCTCGCCCTCTACGATCAGGTGAGCCCCGTGCACCCAGTGGCGCACGAAGGGCCGTCCCGTTGCCGCTTCACTCTGAGCGATTTCGTTCTCGTGATGGGGAAAGATCAGATCCACGCCGCCGCAGTGGATGTCGAAGCTCTCGCCCAGGTATTTCATGCTCATTGCCGAGCATTCTATGTGCCAACCGGGCCGGCCCGCGCCGAAATCGGAATCCCAGAACGCCTCCTCTGGTCTACGGCGCTTCCAGAGTGCAAAATCGCGGGGATTCTCTTTCCCATATTCGTCCTCCTCCCCGGTTGACTCGGCATCCACCTGCGAGAGGTCGACCCGCGAGAGCTTGCCGTAATCGGGGAAGGTGCCGATGCTGAAATAGGTGGAGCCATCCCGCTGATAGGTGTTCCCGCGCTCCTGCAACCTTCTGATCAAATCCAGCATTTCCGGGATGTGTTCGGTGGCTCGGGGCATCACCTCGGGCTGCTGGATACGCAGGATTTCCATGTCCTCGATGAAGGCTTCTTCGAAACGCCGGGTGTAGTCCTGGATGGAGACCCCTTCTTCCTGGGCGCGGGCGATGATCTTGTCCTCCACGTCCGTGATGTTCATGACGTGCAGTAACCGGAAGCCCCGATATCGGATGTAGCGCCGCAGCAGATCCTGGAAGACGAAGGTGCGCAGGTTCCCGATGTGGACGTAGTGATAGACGGTGGGACCGCAGGTATACATCCGGACCTCTCCCTCGTGGAGGGGCCGGAGCTCTTCCAGCTGCTGCGTCAACGTGTTGAACAGTTTCAATGCCATAACCGAGTCGAACCTCAGGATCTCAGATCTTAGCGAAAAACCGGGGAGCTGGGGAAGTGTGCCACCGGCCACCCGGGGTCCGGCCCCCTCATAGGGAAGCGTCCAACCGTCAAGAAGTTTCGCTGGATCGGGTGCCAGAGCGGGGCCGGGCTCGTCAGGAGTGGGCTGGGAGCGAGGACCCGGACCCAAAGCCGGTGGGCGACCGATGCCCGGCACTCCGCCCCGCCCCACGTCGCTCAGTCCGGGACGATCTCCAGCAGATAGAGATTGCCTCGCTGCATCAGCACCCGGCAGCCGATCTCCCGATCGAGAATCTGCCAGCCATGCTCTTTGGTCAGGACGTAGTAGCGTTGCTGGGGATGAGCGAGCAGGTAATCGAAGAACGCCTTGGTGTTGGGGATTCCTTGGCGAGTGGCGCGGTAGTCGGTGTAATAGGTGGCGGTGTGGTGAAAGTAGCGAAACTGGATGAGCGGCTTTTCAGGCGACACGAGGGGTTTGGCCACCAGGGCCAATTCCTTTGCCGAGTGGAACGCTCCCAGGACCGGAGCCGCCACCCCGAAGGCGAGAGCGGCAAAGAGCGTCATACTGGCCACCAGGGACAGGAAGAAGCGCTGCGGCCGGTGCCTCCTGAGTTCGTGCCGGCCCCAGAAGGCCCCAGCCAGCAGAGGCGCTGCCAGCAGGGGGCCAACCCAACCCGAGCGGTACACGAGCGCCCCACCGAACACCAGAACCATCGCGATCAGAAAAGAAGCCGCGAGCAGGACGGCAATCTGCACCCGCATGGCTCTGAACGCGAGCAAATCCGAGTTCAAGAAGCGACTCCATTCCAGGGCGGCGAGCAGCGCCAGCGCCGGGAAGACAGGCAGTATGTAGCCGGCCAGTTTACTGCCGCTGATGGAAAAGAAGAGCAAGGGAACGCTCACCCAGGTCCAGAGGAAAATCTCCAAAGTCAGCCGTTCGGAAACGACCGCTTTGTGCGCCCGCCACAAGCGCAGCAGACTCGACCCCAGGAAGAGGCTCCAGGGAAAGAAACCCAGTACGATCACCGGCAGGTAGTACCAGAAGGGTTGCGAGTGGCGGTGAAAAGAGGTGAGAAAGCGGGCCAGATGGTGGTTGATCCAGAAGGTCGCGACGAACTCGAACCCGGTCTCTCTCCAGACGAGCCAGAACCAGGGCGCCGCCAGCGCCAGGAAAACCGCAGCTCCCACCAGCAGCTGTTTCCAGGTCCACATCAATCGGTCCTGGATCACGCTGTAGAGGACGAAGATGCCAGACAGCAGGACCAATGCGATGGGTCCCTTGGCCAAAACCGCCCCGGCCAGTGCGCCGGCCGAGACAACGGCCCATGCGAGGCTTCGCGTTCGGGACGCCAGATAGGAGGCACTCGCCGAAACAGTGAAGAACGCAACCAGAGGCAGATCGGTGCTCGCGAAGCGCGCGAAGGCCAGAAAAAGTCCGCTGGTCGACAAGATCAAGAGCGTGAGGACGGCCGTCTCTCCGTCCTTCTCTCGACCGGCGAAATAGGCCATCCAGCAGGCGCACAGGAGAGCCAGCAGGGCCACCGGGAGCCGCGCCGTTGTCTCGGAAACCCCGAAGAGGCGGTAACTGGCGCTCTCGAGCCAAAACAGGAGCGGCGGCTTCTCCAGCCAGGGCTGGAATTCGAGGGTGGGAGTCACATAGTCGCCGCGCAGCAGCATCTCTTCGCCGATGCGGGCGTATCGAGGCTCATCGGCACCCACGAAGGGAAGGGTGCCCAGTCGAAAGAAGAAGGTGAGAAACAGCGTGAGGGCACAGAAACTGAACACAGACCAGCGGATCACCGCGCCATTGTCCCGACAGATCAGCCCGGGCGCAAGTGCGAGGCTACCTGGGGCGCGGCTGGAGGGGAAATCTCAAAGCTCGAGGCTCAACTGCATCTCGGGGTCGAGCTCGCCCTCAACGGCAAAGCCGGAGCAACCCCCGAACTCCAAGCCCCGTGACCCGTGCCCCATGGGAGGCGGGCAGGACGGGGCAACCGCCTGCCGCCTCCGATGAGTCGTCACTGAGTCGAAGCCGACTCAGAAGCCGCCCATGTCACCCATGCCTGGGTGGGCAGGGGCCGCCGGCTTTTCGTCTTCCGGAACTTCGGTCACGAGCGCTTCGGTCGTCAGCAGCAGGCTGGCGATTGAAGAAGCGTTCTGCAGCGCCGTGCGGGCCACCATGGTGGGATCGATCACGCCCGACTCGACCAGGTCCTCGAACTGTTCGGTTTCAGCGTTGTAACCGAAGTTGCTGCTCTTGGAATCGCGGACCCTTCCGCAGACGATGGCGCCTTCCTGACCTGCGTTGGCAGCGATCTGGCGCAGCGGGGCTTCCAGAGCCCGGCGCACGATGCTGACACCGGCCTGCTCGTCACGGTCAGCCAGCTCGAAGCCCTCCAGGGCCTGAGAGGCGCGGACGTAGGCAACACCCCCACCAGGCACGATCCCTTCCTCGGCGGCCGCCTTGGTGGCGTGCATGGCGTCCTCGACGCGAGCCTTCTTTTCCTTCAGCTCGGTTTCGGTGGCCGCGCCGACCTTGATCACGGCAACACCACCGACCAGCTTGGCAAGCCGCTCCTGCAGCTTTTCGCGATCGTAATCGGAGGTCGTCTCTTCGACCTGGGTTCGGATCTGCTTGACGCGGCCGGCGATGTCGTCCTGACGGCCCGCGCCCTCGACGATGGTCGTGTTGTCCTTGTCGACGGTCACCTTCTTGGCCTGCCCCAGATCCTCGAGGCGGACGTTCTCCAGCTTGATGCCAAGGTCTTCGGAAATCACCTTGCCACCAGTCAGAATCGCGATGTCCTCGAGCATGGCTTTGCGGCGATCCCCGAAGCCGGGGGCCTTGACAGCACAGGCCTGCAAGGTGCCACGCAGCTTGTTGACGACCAGAGTCGCAAGGGCTTCACCTTCCGCGTCCTCAGCAATGACGAGGAAGGGACGCCCGGACTTGGCGACCTGCTCGAGCAAGGGCAGCAGGTCCTTCATGGAGCTGACCTTCTTCTCGTGCAGCAGGATGTAGGCGTTTTCCAGGGTACATTCCATGCGTTCCGGGTCGGTCACGAAGTAGGGGGAGAGATAGCCGCGGTCGAACTGCATCCCTTCGACTACCTCCAGCGAGGTGTCGATGCCCTTGGCTTCCTCGACAGTAATGACGCCGTCCTTGCCGACCTT
>JBFKLX010000195.1:0-10671 GCA_041630155.1 Acidobacteriota bacterium | reverse complement strand
GAAAAAGATCAAGAAGAACCACGAGTTGGCCATGGCTCTCTGGGAGACCGGGAACGTCGACGCCCGGCTCCTTGCGACCCTCCTGATCAAGCCCAAGACCCTGTCGGCCGACGAGATGGATCGGATGGTGCGGTCCGTCACCTTTGTGCAAGTGGCGGACTGGCTCAACGCCTATGTCGTCAAGCGCCACCCCGATAAGGAGACTCTTCGCCAAGGGTGGATGGCCACCGACGACCCCATGGCTGCCCGCGCCGGATGGAGCCTAACCACCGAGCGGGTCGTGAAGAGTCCAGAAGGGATCGACCTCCCAGCGCTTCTGGATCGCATCGAGTCCGAAATGGGGAACGCCGCTCCAGAAGTGCAATGGACGATGAACTGCTCTCTTGCGGAAATCGGAATTCACTTCCCCGAGCACCGCGAGCGGGCCCTCGCCATCGGAGAGAAGTTGGGAATCTATCGCGACTATCCCGTTTCCAAGGGTTGCACCTCACCCTTCGCCCCGATCTGGATCAACGCAATGGTCAACCGGCAAGGCTGAACTACTCACCCCCAACAGGATCTCCTTCACGAAGTAGCGCTGGGGGGTAAGCTGAATTACGGGATCGGTGGACCGAAACTCGTGAATCCATCAGAGGGCAAGATCATGTCATCAAGTATTTGCTCGATAACGGCATTGACTATTCCCAGAAGTACACTGGCCAGAACATGAACGACATGGATGCGGTTGTGTTTTCGCACTGGGACGAGGACAAAGTGAGATTGCTGGGATCTTCCGCGAATTCGCCTCGTCCTAAGGCCGCGGATGACAATCCAATGCACCCGAGCGGCGAAGTCGGGCGTTTTGAAAATGGACAATCTCTCGCCGCCGCCGGGTGATTGATAACGTTAGCCAGACAGAGCAAAGGAGAACTCCATGACCAGTGCGTCAGATCCCACCGATCCGATTCGGAGGAAAGCTATGACCTTCCCGGCCGTGGCCAAAGGGACGTCTTGCAACCAGAGTTCTTTCAAAGCAGGGAGGGGGGCGTTCTTGTACATCGGACCGGGAGCCAAGGGGCAGGGCTTCAAAGCCATGTTCAAGCTTAAGCGTTCTATGCCCCATGCCAGGAAGCTTGCGACCACAGATCCAGAGCGGTTTGAGGTGGGATCCACCGGATGGGTGACGACTCGCTTCACCGCTGAAGAGCCACTCCCCAAATCCATCTGGGAGGCGTGGTTGGAGGAATCCTACGAGCTGACCTGCCCATCGAAGGCCAACCAGAAATAGAGGGCCGCCAAGGTCAGGTCGAACTGAGCGGCCAGCTGGCTAACATGTGGCTGCACCAGACGGCGGCCACAGTATTCTCCCTCCTCGGAGAACTACGGATTCCGTCTAGGAATAGACTGGAGGCGTTATCGGGGGACCGAAAGGGGCAGTTCAGCATCCGGATAGACGAACAATGCCGGGTTTGTTTTGTGTGGACCGAAGACGGGCCGGACGCCGTGGAGATCGTCGATTATCACTGAACCCAGAGGCTAACCCATGATTCGAGTGCTGACACATCGTGAGCCGACGCACCCAGGCGAGATGCTGCTGGAAGAGTTCCTCGAGCCGATGCAACTCTCGCAGCGCGACCTGGCGGATGGAATCCGGGTGCCTTACCAGCGGGTGAACGAGTTGATCAATCGTCGTCGCGGTATTACACCCGCCACAGCCTTACGACTGGCCAAGTATTTCGGCAACACGCCTGGCTTCTGGATGAACTCAAGCTACGTTGGGATCTGTATCACGCCGAGCGGAGTGAAGCCGAAACATTACGAACCATCAGGCGCGTGAGGGCTGCCTGACAACGGTGGCTGTGATCGATCAGTTCTTCAAAGGGGTGCACAGGGTGCGCTGACCCGGTGGCCACTTTGGCCGGTTTTGATTCACGCTTCGGGTCATACCCGGCGATTGTTTCCCGGCGAATCCCTGTCTCCCGCTCGATTCCGCGGTACGACCATCCCAGCTTCAGCAACGTCAAAACCGTCTTTTCAATTCTCCATCTTCAAGTAGTTTGCCATCGGCGCATCCTAGTTAGGAGGATGCTCTCGATCGCTCCTTGAAAATGGCCGGTATTGACTGGCAATCACTGGCCGCTTTTTGAGTGGCCCCCGACAATCTTGGAGCTTGGGAGTTGCGGCTTGGGACTTCAGCTCGCGCCCCGAGCGCGAACCTGGCGCGCCCGGCAGGGGCGGGAAGCTCCAAGCTCCAAAACCTAAATCCCAAGCAATCAAGTGCGGGATCGCCTGTTCCGAGGTACACGGGTTTTTCGTGTCTCCTGCTTAGTACAACGCCTCAGCAGAGAAAGACACGCTAAAATCTTGGAGCTTGGGAGTTGCGACTTGGGACTTCAGCTCGCGCCCGGGCGCGAGCTGGCGCGCCCGGCAGGAGTCGAACCTGCGACCTACGGATTCGAAGTCCGGCGCTCTATCCAGCTGAGCTACGGGCGCGCGAGGAAATGTGGGGTGGGCGACGGGACTTGAACCCGCGGCCACAGGGGCCACAACCCTGTGCTCTACCTACTGAGCTACGCCCACCACCGACGGTGTTTCCCACATCCATGGGAAGACTTGTCATTGTAGTACTAATCTTTCGACCACGGCAAATCGGAGGGGTGCGGGGGGGAAAGCCCTGTCAGCTGCAAACGAGGGACTCGCTGTCGCAGATACCTTGCCTCCGGTCGCTCGCATCGGGGAATTATGTGCCTGCGAAGAATCGTCCTCCATCTGGTAACGGCTTTGGGCGTCGCAATCCTCGCCACGATCCTGGGCGGGGTCGCACATGCCCTCGTCATCGTGCCGGTCTGGAGCCAGCTCGGAACGGCCCTTCCTTTCGCTGCACTGGTTGGAGTCGCTATGAGCTGGGCCGTGACGGAAGCCACGACGTCACAGACCAGTCCGCGGCCTGTTCTCCGCGGCTTTCGGGTGGGCGTCGAACTCTGGGCGGCGCTGCTGCCGATGACCGCGTTCGAAGGCATTCTCAGGGTCTCCAATCTGCACGACGGTTCCAGTTGGCTCCAGGCGATTGCGCAGGTCGTCATCGCGTTCTCATCAGGCTTTGCCATCGGTTGGCTGGCGAGCCGCGACTCGCGCAGTGGCCTCGCGATGGGCGTCGCTACGGTTGCTCTTGCTCTGGCCCTGGGCGGGGCCGTGCCCGTCACCAGCTCGGTGCGGTCGCTCGTTTTCTTCGTGTCCCTCCTGCCGGTCACGGCGATCACTGGCGCCTGCATTGGCGGCTTCCACCGGGAGTGTGGTCTCGGCCAAGGCGATGCTTAGTACTCCGGTTCATCAATAGGGTGACGGTTGCGGGCGAACCCACAGGCGCCCGCCGCCTCGGAGCATGGTGGTCCACTCGGTTTCCGCGGGCCAGCTACTGCTTGGAAACGCCCGCAACGTACGTCGCTGTATTTATGGATCGGGGTACTGAGCGGCCCCTGTATTCGGGAGAGACCAGAAGAACGCCGAAAGCCATGGCTGTCTCACCGGCGTACCGATAGAGTGTGAACGATGCCGCAGCGCCCACGAGACTTCCTAGGCCATTAGCCGCGAGGAGGACGGTGCCCGGAACCAGCTAGCTCGATAAGGGCGAATTCTCGAGCCACTCGAGCGGTATTCCAACGTTTGCACCAGTTGGCTCCAAGACCAGCCCCAACCCGCCCCCTACCGCCCCGAGGCCAATGAACACCTGGAGGACTCCCAGTCCATTGGCCTCATGGTGATCTGAACCGCGCGAGGCTGCCTGACGCCGGGGGACGGCGCTTTCGTCCCTTCCCGGCGACACCTCTTGAATCCTCCGGGCTAGGGTATAACCCCCGAAATCGATTTTGGCGATTGGCTAAATACCCCATCCCCCATCCGACCCGTCGCACGGCGTTGGCCGGGGTTGAACGGGAAACCTCGACGTCTGCAGGTTGGCACGGCGATTGCTGCTCTCGAGCACCAGACAATCGAGAGGGGGGATGCAGTTGCGAAAGGTCCCGGATGCCCTGATCAGAATCTCAGTCGTCATTGCAGCTTTGATTGTCGCTGCCGTCACCACCAGATTCTTCCTTCTTCCCGCTTCGTTGACCGATCGAGACTATCACAAGAAGTCTACGATCGAGCGGGAGATCTCCCGGAGGCTCGAGTTTGCCGGCTCGGACGTCTGTTTGGATTGTCACGATCAGGGGATTGAGATCCGTCGGGGGTTCCACTCCACCGTCTCTTGTGAAACTTGTCATGGCCCGGCTCAGGGGCATGTCGATGACTTAGCGACCAAACCAAGCGCTCCCAGAGAGAGAAGATTCTGCTCGGTGTGCCATACTTATGATCCGTCCCGTCCCACCGGCTTTCCTCAGATCAACCCTGTCGCCCACAACCCCATGAAGCCGTGCATCAGCTGTCACGACCCGCATGATCCGGAGCCTCCCGAAACGCCCCGTGAATGCAGAGGCTGCCATGCTGAAATCGCCAGAACCATGTCGGTCTCCCATCACGTGCTACTGGAATGCACCACCTGCCACACCGCTGGTGAAGGACACCGGATCTCACCCCGGGCCGAGAGGGCGACGAAGCCGCTGCAAAGAGAGTTTTGCGGGAAATGCCATGACGAGGGCCAGGAGGGCTTCGAAACCCTGAAGGTCGACATGGGAACACATGGGGGCCGGTATCTGTGCTGGCAGTGCCACTATCCGCATCTTCCCGAGGGATGACCATGCTGAGAAGGACCCTGCTCAGAAAACTCCTGACCCTTGTTCCGGCTGCCGGCGCTTTTGGATCGCTGATTGGACGAATCGCGGGAGAGGGGCTGCCGGAAGAGTATGTTCCTGAAGAGCATCTTTACGGGATGGGTATTCAGGTTGACAGATGTATCGGGTGCGCCCGCTGCACGCAGGCGTGCAAGGCTGAAAACGAGGTGCCCGAGGAACCCTTCTACGTCCGCACCTGGGTGGAAAGGTACACCATCGACCTGGACAACAAAGCCACCGTACGGACGATCGGCGATGTGCCGGTTGGAACCGCCGAGCCGGTTCCCGAAAGAGAAAGACTGAGAAGCTTCTTCGTCCCAAAACTCTGCAATCAATGCGCCAACCCCCCCTGCGTCCAGGTATGCCCCGTTGAAGCAACCTTCTCCACCGCCGACGGCGTGATTCTGGTCGACGAAGAACGTTGCCTGGGATGCGGCTACTGCATCCAGGCCTGTCCCTACGGGGCCCGCTATCTGCACCCCCAAACTCACACGGCCGACAAATGCACCTTCTGTTACCACCGGGTCGTGCGAGGTCTGCTTCCCGCCTGTGTGGAAGTCTGTCCCACCCAGGCCCGAGTCTTCGGTGATCTCAAGAGCCGGTCCAGTCCCCTGATCCGATTGAGACGAATGCACAAGACCAATGTCCTCAAGGCTTCCTTGAACACGGAGCCGAAGGTTTTCTACACAGATCTCGACGGGGAAGTGAGGTAGCCGTGGAGGGTTCTGAACTGGTCGGCCAGTTGCAGGGTTTCATCTACCCCAACGAGGCGGAAGTCCTCTGGTCGATCCTGATCGTCGTCTATCCCTACGTGACCGGTCTGGTGGCGGGTGCCTTCATCCTGGCCTCGCTGGTGAAGGTTTTCGACGTCAAGGAGGTACAGCCGACCTACCGGCTGTCGCTGCTGACGGCACTCGCTTTCCTGCTCGTGGCGCCCCTCCCGCTGGTCCTTCACCTGGGCCATCCCGAGCGTTCTTTCGAGATCTTCATCACCCCGCAGCTGGGCTCGGCCATGGCCGTCTTCGGTTTTGTCTATGCCTGGTATCTGATGGTGGTGCTCCTTCTGGAAATCTGGTTCGAGTACCGAAGAGATCTGGTGGTCTGGTCGCAAATCACGAAATTTCCCTGGAACTGGTTCTACAAGCTCCTGGCTCTGTTCTCAAAAGACGTCAGCCCGGAAGCGCTCCGGTTCGACCGCAAGGCGGTGAAGGCCATTACCATCGTCGGCATCCCCTCGGCCTTCCTTCTCCACGGATACGTGGGGTTCATCTTCGGGTCGGTCAAGGCAAACCCCTGGTGGAGCAGTGTGTTGATGCCGATCGTCTTTCTCTTCTCGGCGATCGTCTCGGGAATCGCGCTGGTTTTGCTCCTGTACATGATCATCGTGCCCTTCAGGGGTGGGACCATCGACATGAAGTGTCTGGACCGTGTCGCCTCGTTTCTCTTTTACGCGGTGATTGTCGATTTTTCACTGGAAGCGTTGGATTTCATCCATCGTCTTTATGAAAGTGAGGAATCGATCAGCATCCTCTCGACTCTGGTCGTGGTCCGACTCTTCAGCAGCCTGGTGGTGCTGCAGGTGCTGCTGGGTATGATCGTGCCGCTGGGGCTGATGGCTTCCATCAGGCTCTTCAACCTCAACGAGGAGTTGCGGCGACTGCTCTACTTCGTTTCGGCCATCCTGATTCAGCTGGGAATCTTCAGCACTCGCTGGAATGTCGTCATCGGCGGCCAGATGTTTTCGAAGAGCTTCCGGGGCCTGACCACGTACAAGGTCGAACTGCTGGGCCTCGAGGGCCTTCTGTCCGCCATTGCGCTGCTGATCTTGCCGCTCTTGATCATGGCCGCGCTGCTGAAGATCCTCCCCGCCTGGGATTCCCCTGAGGCTCCCTCGACTTCCGGGTAATGATCGAAGGAACGGGGCTTCTCGCCTCTTGCTTCCCACTGCGCGCCCTGCAAGACTGGTCCGGATGAGACACGCCGGCTCTTCCATCCGGGCTTCGCTGCTCTGGCTGGCGCTGTTGACCCTGGTGCTCTGCGGATGCTCGGAGCGTGCTTCCGAGGGTCCATACTTTGCCACGGGAATGAAGGTCGGCGAGGTGTCCAGCAATCAGGCGATCGTATGGACGCGGTTGACCCGGGCCTGGGAGCGCGTCGGCGATGAAGCCCCATTGCCCGACGTACAATATCGCCATCCCGAAACTGGGGTTCTGAGCGCCGATTGGGGCCGCCGCAGCCGGGCGCCCCTTGTTCGTTTTCCCGAAGGCAGCTCGATTGAGCGAATCGAAGGCGCCGTGCCCGGAGCGCCCGGACGAGTCCGCGTTCTCTACCGGGCTGACGGGGAGGCCGATTGGGAGCAAACCGATTGGCAGTCGGTCGATCCTGAACTCGACTTCACGCGCCAGGTCAAACTGAACGGGCTACGGCCGGACACTCGATACCAGCTGCGCGTCGAGTCGAGCGCTCCAGGCAGCAACGCTGCTGCGGAAGCGATCGAGGGACGTTTTCGGACCGCCCCTGCAACCCATCAGCCCTCTCGAGTCGTTTTCGCGGTCTCCACTGGCCAGGCTTACCCGGATCAGGATGCGCCGGGTGGAGGCTACAAAATCTACCGCTCGATCCTGGCCCTCGACCCCAGCTTTTTCGTCCACACCGGAGACATCGTCTATTACGATCGTCTGGCCAAGACCCAGGCGCTGGCCCGCTGGCACTGGGCCCGGATGTACAGCCTTCCCACCAACCTCGACTTCCACCGTCAGGTCGCCAGTTACTTCATCAAGGACGATCACGACACCTGGATGAACGACTGCTGGCCCGGGATGGAGACCCCATTCATGGGAGATTTCACGTTCGAACAAGGTCAGGCGATCTTCCTCGAACAGGTGCCGATGGGAGAGCGGACCTGGAGGCGTTCCCGCTGGGGCCGGGATCTGGAAATCTGGATGGTGGAAGGCCGCGACTACCGAAGTCCGAACACCATGCCGGACGGTGCCGAGAAGACGATCTGGGGGGCGGAGCAAAGAGCCTGGCTCGAGAAGACCCTCGAGGAATCGGACGCCACTTTTCGAATCCTCATCAGCCCCACTCCCATCGTCGGCCCCGACCGGGCCAACAAGCACGACAACCACTCCAACCCCGATTTCCAACACGAGGGCAATGAGGTGCGCCGCTTTCTGGCCCGGCAGGAGAACATGTTCGTCGTGTGCGGCGACCGGCACTGGCAATACGTCTCGGTGGATCCCGAGACGGGAGTGCGGGAATACTCCTGCGGCCCGGCCAGCGACCAGCACGCCGGCGGTTGGAGCAACGACATGGTGCTCCCCAGTCACCGCTACCTGAACGTCATCGGCGGATTTCTCTCGGTCACGGTGGAGCGAGTCGTGGACGGCCCAACCATCAGTTTCCGCCATCATGGAGTTGACGGTGAGGTCCTCAATGAAGAACGACATACGGCCCGGTGAGGTCGTTCAGGACGGGGGGCCGCGATCGGAAACCGAACGGCACGGCAGGATTGGTGGAGCCCAGGCATCTTCAGCCTGATTTGCCGACCCCGAGAAACCGCCTGTGAAACAGCGACCCGGATTCGCCCGCGCCACCGGCGCTCCGTGGTTTCCGAAGTTGACTGTGATTTCCTCCATTTCACACCTGTGTAAACCTGCTCCGGCAACAGCAACGCACTCTGGGTCTAAACTGTTTCTGGCAGCCTTTTTCGACCGCTCCATGGCGACAAGGGAGCGCGTACCTTCTAGAAAATTGACATAATCCAGGCTGCCAAGCCAGGTGTTGATCGGATCTCTCAGTCTGCCGGCGCCGCGGCGAAAGCCGCCTCGAGACCGGCGGACCGTGCTCGAGACGCCAGGAGCGGTTCAACTCGAGGTCGAGAACATCATGCGACAGCGATTACTTGCGGCGATCTTGTTCCTATTTTCCACGCCGTTCCTAACGGCCAACTCCGTTGTCATCGACTTTGAGGATGTCTCTGGGGACATTCAGCCATACCTGAAGTCCGGGTACCGGCTGGAGGCGACTGCACTCCAGCAATTCAGTGTCTCCATCCGGCCCACCCAAAGCCAGAATGGAGCCGGCACCGGCAACACCGCAGTCTTCCCCAACTTTGGTTTCGACGATCACGCCATTCAGATTACCCGCGCCGATGGTGGGAGCTTTTCGTTGCTCGGCTTCGACCTCTTGGAACCGAACTCGCTGGCGGTCTTCCCGGGCCCTGGAGATTGCCGAGTGGTGGCGCAAAAGGCGGACGGTTCGGCCGTCGGCGCCCTCCTCACGGTAGATGGCACAGCTGGGCCTCAGACTTACTACCTCAAGGATTTCCACGACCTGGTATCGGTGACCTTCGAAGCTGCGGGGGAGTTCCGCAACATGGCGCTGGACAACCTGATCGTGGCGGAGAGCTTGATCCTCTACCCACAGCTGGCACTGGGGGGTGGCTTCGACGTGATCTTCTCTGTCACCAATCGAAGTGGTGCCGACTGGCGAGGCCGGGCCGAGCTGGACGGTGGGGCCTGGCCCCCAGCGCGGAACTGGATTCTCGACGGCACCGATCGGACCGGCCAGTCCGGGTTTGACATCCTCCTCGAGCCCAACCAGACTCGCCAGTTCGTCTTGAGCCGAATGGGCGACGCTGTCAGCGGCTGGCTGGAGATCCTTCCCCAGCCCGGCTCCGACGCCGCCGCCCTGGCAACGGCATTCTTTTACAACTTCTCGATCGGCGACCAGTTGGAAGACTCCACGGGCGTCGCCCCTGCGCGCACCACCACTGCCGTGCGCTTCCCCGTGAGCCGCGCCACCCGCCTCAACACGGGCCTGGCCGTGCGGCGTGCCGGTTCTCCGGTGACGTTCACCTTGTACGACCAGCAGGGGACCCCACTCCAGGAACTCACCGCCCCCTTCGACGGGGCGATCTTTTTCAACGAACTCTTCTTCGGAGTGGGTGCGCAGTTCATCGGCTCGGTCGAAGTCGTCTGTCCACGGGGCTTCTTCATCGTTGTCTTGCGCCAGGAGCTGCTAGGCGGAGGAGCCTTCCAGCTGACGTCCATTCCGGCTCTCACGGTGCTGCCACCCTAGATCCGGCTGCGCCGGGAAGCACTAAACTCGAAATCCGAAGCAGGAACACGAAGAGGCCAGCCCCTACGAGTTCGCCCATCTTTTGTCGGGCTTCGTCTTTGGTGTCCGCCTGAATCTCGAATTCGTTGCCTGCGTCTGACATGTCGTTGCGACCTCCAGAGTCCGGCTAACGTGCGAGCTCACCTGCGCCTACGAACGGCTGGCGCGGCGGCTGCGTAAGCAGGCGCCGTGACAGGCGCCGCGCGTCAGCGCGGGTAGGCGTCTGGTAAGCGCCTTGTTAGACGATCTATCCAAGCTCGCCCCACCCTTCTTGCTGGATTCTGACGCGCCGTCCGTCAGTAAACAGGATTGAGACCGACAGCGCTGGAACTGGGTCCCCGACATCGACAACCGTACCATCAGCCAGGACATAGACGCACACACCGGTCTGCACTTCACAGGCGCCACCATCGAACCAGTAGTCGTATGGTCCTTGCGGATCGCCAGGCAGCGGTTCTGATCGTCTGTTTGGGACAGTTGCGATCAAATCGAGTATTTCAGCCACTCTCTTTTCACTGACTCGCTTTTCAAACAGTTCTCTCAAATCAGCAGACATTTGGCTTGCTCGGCCTCCGTCTAACGGATCTGGAGCTCAGCGGCGCGCCAGCGGCACAAGCTCCACAGGGATTTCTCGAGTGACTCGCCGCCAAAGTCTACAGCCGAACCCCAAGGTTGAAGGCGGCGTCCGCTGCAGCGACTGGTTAGCCAGCTCAGCTGCGCTGCCAGCAGCCATGATTGCGCTTATCGTCCGAGATCGCAATAGCCTCGATCGCAGCCTCAGCCTCCTGAGTGCCCGCCGTGG
>JBFKLX010000194.1:0-10746 GCA_041630155.1 Acidobacteriota bacterium | reverse complement strand
TCATCACTCCCTGGCTCTGCGACCTCGCCTCTCCAGACCCATCCGCCTCGAGCTCGACGCCTCTCCTGGCTACGGCGCAAAGTTCGAGAATTCGGATCGGAGTCCGGTGGAATCCACGAAGCGCACGGCGTAGCGGCACGTCCCCACTCCTCGATCGAGGTCGACCCAGGCATAGCGCCCGGGCTGGTCGGCCTCCTGGAGTTCATCGGAGTCGACTCGGGCCAGCAGGTTGATGCGGTCGCCGGCGGTCTTGGGATCACACTGGCGGTAGATCTCGATCCACTCGATTCGCCGGGGGACGGTGAAGAGAAGCCGATTGCGGGCGCCGGCGGTCTGGACCTCGAGATCCTGAACCGTGCGGGGCAGTTGGATCTGCGCCGGCAAGGGGTCGTCCACCTTGCCACAACCCGGCAGCGGCAACGCCAAGGCCAACAGGCAAATCGCCGTAGTGTCCAATCCGCGGCGCCAGACCGCCCGGGGAAGTGTTCGCATTTGAATCACAGCCTCTGCAACCTCTATGCTTCCTGGTTCGGATGATCGGCTGAACCGGGCGAACTGGGAAGTTCCCGCGGCGAAGGGACGCTTGCGCGTCCGAGCCCTTTTCACAGGATGTAACGCGAAAGGTCCTCGTTCTTGACCAGTTCGGCCAGTCGGGTATCCACATACTCGGCGTCCACTGCGAACTCCCGGTTCTCGCCACCGGATCCCAGGAAAGCGATCTCTTCCAACAGCGTCTCCATGATGGTGTGCAGTCTGCGGGCGCCGATGTTCTCCGTCGCTTGATTGACGCGATGGGCGAGTTGGGCGATTCGCGCGAGGGCCTCAGGGGTGAAGCGGAGCTCGATGCCGTCGCTCTGCAGCAGGGCCTGGTACTGGCGAATGAGCGAGCTTTCGGGTTCGGTCAGGATCTGGATCAAGTCCTCCTCGCTGAGGGTATCCATTTCCACGCGCACCGGGAACCGGCCCTGCAGTTCCGGGATGAGGTCCGCGGGGCGCGCCACATGAAAGGCGCCGGCCGCAATGAAGAGAATATGGTCGGTTCGAACCGGCCCATAGCGCGTGTTGACGGTCGTCCCTTCGAGCAGAGGCAGCAGATTCCGCTGCACACCTTCGCGGCTCACTTGCGGGCCGCGACCCGACTCGCGCCCCGCAATCTTGTCCAGCTCGTCGAGAAAGACGATGCCGTTCTCCTGGACCAGCTCGAGCGCTGCCTTCACGACCTGGTTCATGTCGACCAGCTTGGCCTCCTCCTGGAGAATCAGATAGGGAATCGCTTCGCCGACTCGCATCTGATGCGTGCTCGGCTGGACCACCAGGCCCTCCAGGAGATCCATCAGTTCGACTTCGAATTCTCCCAGCTGCCTTCCCAGCCCCTCACTTCCGGCGAGCAGGCGTTCGGGAATCTCCAGCTCGACGGACCGCTGGTCCAGCTTGCCGGACCGCAGCTGCCGCCGGAGTTTTTCCCGGATCTTTTTGGAGTCCTTTCCTTTGGGCCGATGCCGTTTGGACTTCTTTCGCTTCCGCAGGGGCAGCACCAGCAGGTCCAGCAGCCGTTCCTCGGCGTTTCGCTCGGCCCGCTTTTCCACTTCCGAGAGCCGCCGGCGCCGGACCATCTGCACGGCGTTCTCCGCCAATTCGTCGATCATCGACTCGACGTCCCGGCCAACATATCCCACCTCGGTGAAACGGCTGGCTTCGACCTTGAGGAAGGGCGCCCCCGAGAGCCCAGCCAGGCGCCGAGCGAGTTCGGTCTTCCCCACGCCCGTCGGACCGATCAGAATCAGATTGCGAGGCTGCACCTCGCGGGACATCGGGGTGTCCAGTCTGCGTCTCCGGGAGCGATTGCGCAGCGCCACCGCCAAGGCCCGCTTGGCCTTGCTCTGACCCACGACGTAGCGGTCCAACTCGGCCACGATCTGGGCCGGCGCCAGGTCGGCGCGTCCAACCTCGGTGAGCGGTGGGTCGGGCTGTTTACTCATAACGCAGGGTCATCCTCGCAGTGTCTCTATCGTCACCGTCGAGTTGGTGTAGACGCAGATCTCGGCTGCAATCCCCAACGATTCCCGGGCAATCTCAGAGGCCGTCTTGGAAGTGGAACGCAGCAGCGCGCGAGCGGCGGCCAGGGCATAGGCGCCCCCCGACCCGATGGCGATCAGTCCATCGTCCGGCTCGATCAGATCGCCGGCGCCCGAAATCAGGAACGAGTCGCGCTTGTCGCTGACGATCAGAAACGCTTCCAAATGCCTCAACGCCCGTTCCGTCCTCCAGTCCTTGGCCAATTCCACGGAAGCCCGCTGCAGATTTCCTTGGAACTCTTCCAGCTTGCTCTCGAATCGGGAAAATAGAGAGAGAGAATCGGCCGTCGATCCCGCGAAGCCAGCCAGGATCTGCTGATTGTACAAGCGGCGTATCTTACGAGCGCCGCTCTTGACCACAGTGTCTCCCAGACTGAGCTGGCCATCCCCTGCGATCGCGACCTCGCCGTCTCGCCGGACCAGGAGGATGGTCGTCCCACGCAGGGCCTTCATCGGCTTCACAGTATAGTACAAGAGGGGGCGGCGCCGAAATGCAGGGGCTTCCACCGGTATCTTTGGTGCTCGGCTCGAGCCGGTTGTCCTTACGGCAATTGTATAATCGGACCGATCGCTGCTTCGGGCCGGGGAAGGTCAGCGGTCGGTGGTGCGAGGATCCGAAATCCGAACCTGGTAGCGCCTCGAGTGCAGTAGGAACGACGGATGGCGAGCAGCGCTGATTTCATCATCATCGGCAGCGGGATTGCGGGCGTCCGGGCTGCCATCGAGCTGTCCACGGTGGGACGGGTGGCGGTGCTGACCAAATCACGGGCCGACGAATCCAACACCGAGTACGCGCAGGGAGGAATCGCGGTCGTCCTCAACGATGACGACGAGGTGAGGCTGCACTACCGCGACACCCTGGCGGCGGGAGACGGCCTGTGCGATGAGTCGGCGGCCCGAACCCTGGTCGAAGAAGGCCCGGCCCGGATCGAGGAGCTGATCGCATGGGGGACGGACTTCGATCGCGAGGGCTCCAAGCTGGCCTTCACCCGGGAAGCGGCCCATAGCCGGCGGCGCGTACTGCACGCCCGGGGGGATTCCACGGGTCAGGAAATCAACCGGGCGCTGATTCAGAGGGCGCGGCAATCCAGCCGGATCCAACTGCACCCTCATTGCTGCGCGCTGGAGTTGCTCCTGCGCTCGGGACGCTGCGTCGGTGTGCGCTATCTGGATCGGGCTTCCGGGTCGCTGCGGGAGATCGAGGGCTCCGCTGTACTGCTCGCCACCGGCGGGCTGGGGCGGTTGTACCGCGAGACGACCAACCCCGAGGTTGCTACGGGGGATGGGTTCGCCCTGGCGTTTCGTGCCGGCGCCGACCTGGCCGACATGGAGTTCGTGCAGTTCCATCCGACCGCACTGGCCCTGCCGAACGCCCCCCAGTTCCTGCTCTCCGAGGCCTTGCGCGGTGAAGGGGCGCTGCTGCGCAACGCCGCCGGCAAGCGGTTCATGCCACGCTCCCACGAGGCGGCGGAGCTGGCTCCCCGGGACGTCGTCTCTCGCGCCATCTTCATGGAGAGTGAGCGGCGAGGTGAATCCTCCGTCTTTCTGGATCTGACCCATCTGGATCCGGACTTCGTCCGCCGGCGCTTCCCCAGAATCCATCACACTTGTGCCCGCTTCGGCCTGGACCTCGCACGGGACCGCATCCCGGTCTTTCCCGCCGCTCACTACATGATGGGCGGGGTCTACACGGACTTGGACGGCCGCACCACAGTTGCGGGTTTGTTTGCGGCCGGTGAAGTCGCCTGCACCGGGGTCCACGGCGCCAATCGACTGGCCAGTAATTCTCTGCTCGAAGGCCTGGTATTCGGCCAGCGCGCCGGCAGAACCATGACGGCTTCCGCCAGCCCCGCCGCGCAGCTGGGAACGGTACTGACGGAGACCTCCTGGCCTGCCGCATCGAGCGGTCAACGGGCGCAACCGGCCCGCCTTCGCAGTCTGATGACCGAGCGCGCGGGAATCGTCCGCCAGGGTCCGGGATTGATGGACGCCCTCACCCAGCTTCAGGCCCTGCGGGCACCCCTGGAGGACTCGCAGCCCGGGGCGGAAATCCGCAGCCTCCTGGAGAACGGGCGCGTCATTTGCGCCGCCGCACTGCTGCGGACCGAGAGCCGCGGAGGTCACTATCGGACTGACTATCCCGACCGTGACGACCAGAACTGGCGACGGCACCTGGTGCTGCGCCGGATCCGACCGGGCCGGATCGAGTGGGCGACTGCCTCGCGGTTGCAGCCCTCCCGCGGTCCAGTCGAGGCTGCAGTCCAGCCCGTTTCCGGGCTGGAAGGAGAGAAAAGCCATGGCCTTCGTTGACCGACTGGAATGTTCCCGCTGCGGCGACTCCCTGCAAGCCGACCGCCTGGCCAACACCTGTCCGAAGTGCGAGTCCCCCCTGCTGGTACGCTACGATCTGCACGAAATCAAGCGCAATTTGAAGAAGACCGACCTGCTGGACCGCCCCTCCGATATGTGGCGCTACCTGGAGGTGCTCCCCGTCCTCAGCGAACAGGAGATCGTCTCTCTGGGGGAAGGATTCACAGCGCTATTGCCCCTCCACCGGCTGGGGCAGGACTCAGGGTTTTCGAGGCTCTACCTGAAGGACGAGGCTCTCAACCCCACCGGCTCTTTCAAAGCCCGAGGGCTTTCCGCCGCCGTGAGCATGGCTCGGAAACTGGGGGCCGAACAGCTGTGCATTCCCACCGCCGGCAACGCTGGGGGCGCCCTGGCAGCTTACGCGGCACGCGCCGGCGTCGCAGCCCACGTCTTCATGCCCCGCGACACCCCGCAGGCCAACTACTTCGAGACCCTGGTCGCCGGAGCTCAGGTGGTCCAGGTCGACGGTCTGATCAGCGATGCAGCCCGCCTCATGCAGGAGCAGATGCGCCAGAATCAGTGGTTCGACTGTTCGACTCTCAAGGAACCGTACCGGATCGAAGGCAAGAAGACGATGGGGCTCGAACTGGCCGAACAATTCGGTTGGACGCTGCCCGATGTGATCGTGTATCCGACGGGCGGAGGGACCGGGTTGATCGGAATGTGGAAGGCATTCCAGGAATTGGACGGACTGGGCTGGATCGACTCGCAGCGCCCCCGCATGGTCTCGGTCCAGGCCAGCGGATGCGCGCCCATCGTCAAGGCCTTTCACGAAGGCGCCGATACCTCCCAATTCTGGGAAGGAGCGGCCACTTTTTCCTCGGGCCTGCGCGTTCCCAAAGCTCTCGGCGACTTCCTGATCTTGAGTGCTCTGCGGGAAAGCCAGGGGACTGCCGTGGCAGTCTCGGACGAGGAGACTTATCAGGCCATCCTGGAAGTGGGTGCGCGTGAGGGCATTTTTCTCTGCCCGGAGGGCGCCACCTGCTGGGCCGCAGTCAAGAAACTGCGGAAAGAAGGATGGCTGTCCCCCGATCAGAGCATCGTACTGTTCAACACCGGCGCCGGGCACAAATACCTGGACAGCATTCGGCAATTCGAGGAGACCCGGGGGGGCAAGGCTCGAGCGGGGCTCGAGGCGTAGAGAGTGGTCTTCCCTCAAGCACTGGCGCCTGTCCGGGCGTAAGGGAGATCGGGGTGCCCGGCGGCTCCCGCATGAGACAGCCCAAATTTTTCGCAGATTCACGCAAACTTTTGGGGCTGTCGCGCATCAAATGGGAATAGAACCTGAGAAACAGACGGGAGAGGGAGGTCGATTCTCCCCGAATGACCCACCTCGGGAACCCCCTCAACGATCGATCGGCCCTCTCCCAATTGCAGGTTGCGCGAGGGCAGAACAGGCACCCTGAACCACACTCCCCGGGCGCCGAATCCTGCCCTCGTTCTCTCCATCTTCGTTGATTCAACCAGAAATTCCAAGCCTTTTCGCATGGCTCCCGAAAGCAAGAATCCAGGCCCCGGGAAGAGTCTCCTGGAGAGGGGAATGAGGGCTCTTGGACTCGAGACTGGCTTGTCGAGACTGGAGTCCTGAAATTTCCCGAGCCGAAAAAAGGCTACACAGGTTGTTCCAACACTGGTGGAAGCTTGGGAGGCGATGCTTTTTCCCTCTTTCTCTGCTCGCGGCGCAGCCGGAAAATCTCCGAGTCCATTTCACCACCAACTAGCAGGAAGAGGCTGGAGTAGTAGAACCAGATCATGAGGATGATGAGATCTCCGAGACTGCCATACATCCGCTGGTAGTTCGCGAAACTGTTGACGTAATAAGAGAAGGCCAGCGACCCCAGTAGCCAGCCCACCGAAACCAGCACGCTGCCGGGCGAGAGCAGCCGCCAGGGCAGGCGCCGAGCCGGCAACGCGTAGTAGACCATCTGGATCCCCAGGTTCAGGAATAAGAAGATCAGCGCCCACCGCACGACCGAATAGAAGAAGCTCACCGCCCACGGCAACCACACGATCTCATCCGGAAAGGGAATGCGCTGGATTGCGAGTTTGGCGAAATCGTCACCGAAAAAGAGCAGCACACCCGAAATCACGATGAACAGGGAAACGGCCACCGTCACCACGATGGAAAGCCCCCTCACCCAGAAGTAGCTCCGCTTGTCCTTGACCCGATAGGCCCGGTTCAGCACACCGACCATCCCGTTGAGTCCCAGAGAGGCCGCCCAGAGCGCCACACTGGCCCACAAGAAGGCCAGGCTCGTCCCTTGCCAACCGGTAAAATTCCTGACCACTTCCGAAACCTGCAGTTGAGTCCGATTGGGGAGAAAGCGGTTCAACTCGTTCAACATCCGATACAGGAGGTCTTTTTCCAGGGGAACCGCAGCAATCAACGCGCTCAGAAAAATCAGAAACGGAAAGAACGCCAGCAGGAAGTAGTAGCTGAGTTCGGCAGCCATTCCCCAGCAGTGATCTTCATTGATTTCATCCCACAGCCGCGACCAGAAACTCCCCCGGGTCAGCTGGCGAAAAGCTCTGAAGTCGAGCCTCATACGGGAAGCTCTCCATGAAATTCACGGCCCGCCCTTGGCCGCGAAAAGGGGGGCCGCCGTGGAGTTGCCTGGGTTCCGGAGCGCTGCATGTGCGTTCTTGGGAGTGCCGAGGGAGGAGCACTGCGCCGAGTCTTCACTCGGCAGCTAACTCCACACTTCGGGATACGCGGACCGCACGAGTCGATAGTTCTCCAGGCAACGAGGACAGTTGAACAAGTGATCGATGGTTTCAATAACCTCCAGATCCGAGAGCTGCTTCCTGGCCAGGGAGTGAAGTTTCAGAAGGGGGATATGAATCCGCCGCCGGTTTCGAGCAGGAAACGTGACCGTGAACACAATCTTGCTGATCACGGGTGAATTCATGGCCCGCTCATGATAACAAATTTGCTGGTGAGTCGAAACGCGCTTCAGACACCCCTCGAGAGACCTCATCCAGAAGCGGGAAGGGCGACAAAGGCAGGGCTTTGGAAGCTCCGGAACCGACAGCCAGGCGTGCTAACATAATGCGCCGTGAGCCAGGACCACCAGCAGGCGGAGGCCCGGGCGGCCAAGCTTCGAGAACGTATCGAATACCACAATTACCGTTACTACGTACTGGACGACCCGCTCATCAGCGACGCGGAATACGACCGGTTGTTTCGCGAGCTCCAAGAACTCGAAAAGGCGTTCCCCGAGCTGGCTTCCCCGGATTCTCCCACGCGTAGAGTCGGCGCCGAGCCCCAGGAGAAGTTCAGCAAGGTGAGGCATCATGCGCCCATGCTGAGCCTTGCCAACGCCTTTGACGAAGCCGAACTCCGAGCCTTCGAAAAACGGATCCGAAACCTGCTGGGAACAGTCGATTCGATCGACTACGTGTCCGAGTTGAAGATCGATGGCGTCGCGGTGGCGCTGACCTACCACGGCGGCGTCCTGAGGCGAGGCGCCACGCGGGGCAACGGCCTGGTGGGCGAGGACATCACCGAGAACCTGCGGACGATCCACCGCCTCCCGGGGCGCTTGGAAACTCCCAGTCCACCTGCTCTGGTGGAGATTCGCGGCGAGGTTTTCCTGCCCATCCCGGCCTTCAATCGGATGAACGAAGAACGAAGCGCCGCTGGAGAGAGCCCCTTCGCCAATCCCCGCAATGCCGCCGCCGGAGCCTTGCGCCAGCTGGACCCCGCCGTGACCGCCTCCCGCCCCCTCGATTTCTTCGCCTATTCGATCGGCCACATCGAAGGACTTCCCCTCCAAAGCCAGCACCAGATTCTGAAAGTCCTGGGCGATTGGGGACTCCCGGTCAATTCCGACTATCGACACCAGCACTCCCTGGAAGGGGTCATCGAGTACTGCCGCCAGTGGGAGGCAAAACGCAATTCCCTGGATTATGAGATCGACGGAGTGGTCGTCAAAGTCAACGATCTGGAGCTGCAGCAAGCGCTGGGCAGTGTGAGCCGGGATCCCAGGTGGGCAATCGCCTACAAGTTTCCCGGCCAAACCGCCACGACGAGGTTGCTGAAAATTGGCATCAACGTCGGCCGCACCGGCTCGCTCAACCCATACGCAATTCTGGAGCCCGTTCGAGTGGGAGGAGTCACCATCCGCAATGCGACCTTGCACAACGAGGACGACATCCGACGCAAGGATATTCGCGAGGGAGATTGGGTGATCGTGAAGCGGGCTGGGGACGTCATCCCTCAAGTGGTGGGACCGATTATGGAGAAGAGGTCGGGCAAGGAGGTCGAATTCTCCTATCCCAGGAACTGCCCCGTCTGCCGTTCGGAGGCGGTGCGCGAGCCCGGCGACGCCATGGCCTACTGCTCCAACAACGCTTGCCCGGCTCGCCGGCTGGAGTCCCTGAATCATTTCGTCAGCCGGGGTGCCATGGACATCCGAGGCCTGGGCCCGCAAACCCTGCAGAAACTGGTGGAGGAAGGACTGGTCCGGGACCCCTCAGACCTCTACCGGCTCGATCGCGAAACCATCAGCCAACTGGAAGGATACAAGGAAAAGTCGACTCAAAACCTTCTGGCCAGCCTCGAGAACAGCCTGCAGCAGCCCTTCTCACGAGTGCTTTTCGCACTGGGCATCCGGCACGTGGGCGATACCGTGGCGGAGTTGCTGGCTTCCGAGTTCAGAGACGTGGAGCGGCTGAGCCGAGCCTCCCAGGAAGAGATCGCGTCCGTCAAGGGCATCGGGCCCGAGATTGCTGCCACCGTGCACGGCTACTTCCAGCGTCCTGAAAACCTGGAGCTGGTGAACCGGTTGAAGGAAGCGGGCCTGAATCTCCAGCAAGGCCCCTCTCAGCGCGGGTCCGCCCTCGAGGGCAAGACCTTCGTGATCACCGGGACTCTGCCCGGCATGAGCCGCCAGCAGGCCAGACAGTTCATCGAAAGCAACGGAGGAAAGGTCACTTCTTCGGTCTCATCCAGAACCGACTATCTCGTGGCCGGCGAGTCGCCCGGCTCCAAACTGCAGAAAGCGGAGAGCCTGGGAGTCAGAGTGATCACCGGGGAAGAGCTCCAGACGATGGTGTGAATCCGGCGAAATCGGAGCTGCCCCTGACGGGAACTTCCTCACACCCGCCGGGACTGACCGTTGCAAGCCCGGTCGCTTCGTGGCAGACTTTCTGCCATACTGGTTCCCGAGTCAGACACTCGCAGCACTAGCTGGTTTTTGCATGAGCGCCTTCCGAAGTGCAGCGAGTCGAAAAGACGTGGAAAATCCGCCAAGAGCAATCTCGAGCAGGGCCGGAGACGCTCATGACTCACCGATTGATGCCGTCAGCGACTGACTCAGAAGAAGAGGTTTTCGATGCGGAGGTCTGTTCCAACTGCCGGATGACTCAGGCTCGCCGGACGGCCTATTGTCCTTATTGCGGGTTTCGACTCACTCACCCATGGTGGAAAAAGTTGGGGGCCTGGATTTTGCTGGGCTTGATCTGCTACGGGTTGGTGGACTGCCACCTCCGCTTGATCAACGGATTCGAACCGGCGCGGACAGGCGCCCCCCAGGCGCCCCCGGACTGATTCCGCCTCGCGAGAGACTCGATACCGATGGCGTGCGAATCCTCCCGAATCGGCCGATTTGAAATCAGTTGCCAAACCATGTCCGACGTGGGGCGAGTGCGGGAGAACAACGAGGACTCTCTGATCGAAGCCCCCGAGATTGGCCTGTATGGGGTCTGCGACGGATTGGGTGGACACGCGGCCGGCGAAATTGCCAGCGGCATCGCTTCTTCAACCTTGAGGGAAGTGCTCTCACAGGGCCACGGTTCTCCCGTCTCGGCGTTGATTCAGGCAGTCGAAACCGCCAATCGCCGCATCCTGAGCCAGCAGGCCGACAATCCTGAGCAACAGGGCATGGGAACCACCCTCAGCATGCTCTGGATTCGGAGTGAGTCCGGCGAGGGCCAAGAGGAGTCGAGCTGGATCGCCCACGTGGGAGACAGCCGGATCTATCGCTGGCGTGAGCGGAAACTGCACCAGATCACCAAAGATCACTCCCCGGTCTTCCGCCTGCATCAGCAAGGCTACCTGACCAAAGACCAGGTTCGCCAGCACCCTCAGAGAAATCTGCTCGACCGCTCCCTGGGAATCGGTCCCAACGTGGAGCCGGACATTCTCCCGGTCTCCCTTTGCTCCGGGGATCGGTTCCTGATTTGCACCGACGGCCTCAGCGACGCCCTGTCCGACGAGGAGATCGCAGACCTGCTCAGTGCCGAGAGCCTCGAGGACGCTTGCCTCGGGCTGGTCGACGAAGCCAACCGGCGAGGTGGC
>JBFKLX010000193.1:0-10758 GCA_041630155.1 Acidobacteriota bacterium | reverse complement strand
GTCCAGGACGACACCCATCATTTCCCAGTGGCCAGAGGTAGTGTCCTTGCCCTGGCCGGCCAGGGTCATCTTGCCGAAGCTGGCCGCCGGGGCGGCCGAGACGGGGATCCCTTCCAGCGGCCGAATGTTCCCGATTCCCCAGCGCGAGAGATTCGGAATCTGCAGGGGCCGCCAGGCGGCGACGTGGCCCAGGGTGTCGCTGCCTTCGTCACCGAACCGGGCGGCATCGGGCATCGCTCCCACACCCACGCTGTCCAGCACCAGAATGATGATTCGTTGGAAGGTTGTCATGATCATCGGGTGTTCGTCCCGTCCGCCAGGCTGGTCTCCTGGCTACTCGCGGGGTTTGACCAGGTGAAGCTTCATCAGGCTGGTGTGGCCTCTCTCCATGATCGGCGCGCCGGTGAGAATGATCAGATTGTCGCCCGGGCTGACCAGTTTGGACTCCAGCAGCAGTTTCTCCAGAGCAGCGATCAGCTCGTCGACGTTCTCGATCTCGCCCATGAGCATGGGACTGACCCCCCAGTAGAGGGCCAGGCGCCGTGCCACGTGCTCGTGTGGGGTGAACCCGAAAATCTCGACCGGGGGGCGAAATTTGGAGATCATCCGCGCCGTCGAACCGCTCTGGGTGAAGGCGACGATGGCGCGGGCCTGAATCGCCGTCGAGGCATAATAGGCCGATTCACACACCGCTTCGGGAAAGTCCAGCTTCTGTCCCCGACGCGACCGGTAGGGGGAGCTGGCCTCCACTTTTTCGGCCTCTCGGATGATGCGGCACATCATCCTGACGGATTCGATCGGGTATTCGCCGATCGCCGTCTCGGCCGAGAGCATCAGGGCGTCGGTACCGTCGAATATGGCGTTGGCCACATCGGAAGCTTCGGCGCGAGTGGGCCGGGAGTTGTGAATCATGGACTCCAACATCTGCGTGGCCGTGATCACGAGTTTGCCCTTGGCATTGGCGGCGCTGATGACCCTTTTTTGGATGATCGGGACTCGTTCGGGCGGCAATTCGACGCCCAGGTCGCCGCGGGCCACCATGACCCCTTCACAAACGTCCAGGATGCCGTCCAGGCTCTCGATGGCCGCCGGCTTCTCCAGCTTGGCGATGATGGGAATCTCGGCGTGATTCAGCCCCATGATCTCCCGCAGCGTGAGCACGTCCTCAGGGCGGCGCACGAAAGACAGCGCCACGTAGTCGACGTTCTGCTCGGCACCGAAGCGCACGTCTTCGATGTCTTTGGTGGTCAGAGAGGGCGCCGAGATCGCAGCCTGCGGGATGTTCATCCCCTGGCTCTCCGCGAGCTCCCCGCCGTCCACCACTTCGCACTCGACGGTCGTCTTGGTGGTCGACAGCACCTTCAGTTCGATGTTGCCGTCGGACAGCAGGATGCTGAACCCCGGCTCGACGTCTCTGGGGAGGTCTTCATAGGAGGTCGAGACCCCCGTCTGGTCGCCTTCGATGGTTTCGGTGGTCAGGGTGAAGCGGGCTCCGGGCTCGAGTTCGACCGATTTTCCACCCCGCAAACGGCCGCTTCGAATCTTCACGCCTTGCAGGTCCTGCAAAATCGCGACCGGACGGCCCATCTCCGCCGCCAGCTCGCGAATCTCGCGGATGATGGGCAAGTAGGTATCGGCTGTCCCATGCGAAAAGTTCAGGCGGGCCACGTCCATGCCGGCCTCCATCAGAGCCTTCAACTTGTCGCGTGTCCTGGTCGTCGGGCCGATGGTGGCGACGATCTTAGCCTTGCGCATGGGGCGATTTCCTTTTCACAAGAGGGATACCTTCCTCTATCATGGTCAAACCTCGAAGTATACAGGAGCTGAGGAACGTGACACCAACTCGAGAAGACGCCTGGAAGTTGCTGACGACCTACACCAGGAGCCCCCATCTGTTGAAGCACGCGCTGGCGGTGGAAGCGGCCATGCGGGCCTACGCGCGGAAGTTCGGGGAGGACGAGGAGAAATGGGCCCTGGTGGGGTTGCTGCACGACATGGACTACGACCAGCACCCCACACCGGAGGAGCACCCTCTGGTGGGGGCGGGGATCCTGGAGGAGCAGGGCTATCCCGAAGACATCATTTACGCCATCAAGTCTCACGCCGACTATCTGGGCGTGCCGCGCCGCAGCTCCCTGGACAAGACTCTTTTCGCCGTCGACGAGCTGTGCGGCTTCATCACCGCCGTCACACTGGTCCGGCCCGGGAAGAAGGTGGCCGAGGTGCCCGTCAAATCAGTCAAGAAGAAGCTCAAAGACAAGGCCTTCGCCCGCTCTGTGAGCCGTGAGGACATTTACAGCGGGGTGGAGGATCTAGGCGTGGAACTGGGGGCGCATATCGCTTTCGTGATCCAGGCCATGGCGTCCGTCGCGGAAGAGCTGGGCTTGGATGGGGCCTCGGAAGAGGCCTGAAGGCGAGACCCGGACCATGGATCCCGGCACAGTGCCGGGATTTGCCGTCCGGGAGTGTTGGGAAGGCGCCGGAAGGGCCGCTCGGAAGCCACCTCGTATACCGGTCGTTGAGGAGGAAATGGATGCAGGATTCGAACAAGGGAAAGATTGAGGCGCTACTGCACGAAGGACGCCTGTACGAGCCGGCCGAGGAGTTCGTCCGCCGGGCCAATTGGAACGACGCCTCGATTCACGAGCGCGCCCATCAGGACCCGGAGGGCTTTTGGGCCGAGATGGCGGGGCAGTTGGAGTGGTTCCAGCCTTGGTCACAGGTCCTGAATTGGGACCTGCCGCATGCCGAATGGTTCGTGGGGGGGCGGTTGAACGTCAGCTACAACTGCCTGGACCGCCATCTCGGCACCTGGAGGAAGAACCGGGCCGCCATCATCTGGGAGGGAGAGCCAGGCGACGAGCGGGTCTTGACTTACCAGGACCTGTACCGTGAAGTGAACCAGTTCGCTGCGGCCCTGCGGGCTCTCGGGGTCCAAAAGGGGGACAGGGTCGCCATTTACATGGGCATGATCCCCGAATTGCCGATCACCATGCTGGCCTGCGCTCGCCTGGGCGCGCCACACACCGTGATATTCGGGGGATTCAGTCCCGACTCCCTGCGCGATCGGATCCACGACTGCGGGGCCAAGGTCCTGGTCACGGCAGACGGGTCCTGGCGCCGGGGCTCGATCGTCCCCTTGAAGGACAACGCCGACAAGGCTCTCGAAGATGCGCCGACGATCGAGCACATGATCATCGTCAACCGTGCGCTGGACCCCCGCCGAGTCAAGCTCCAGGAGGGCAGGGATCACTGGTGGCACCGGCTCATCGAGGAGCACCGTGGCGAAGTCGTCGAGCCGGAGTCTCTCGACAGTGAGCATCCTCTCTATATTCTCTACACCTCGGGAACCACGGGGCAACCCAAGGGCTTGCTGCACACGACCGGCGGCTATCTGGTCGGCACGCACACCACCACCCGCTACGTGTTCGATTTGAAGGACAGCGACACCTACTGGTGTGCGGCCGACATCGGCTGGGTCACGGGACACAGCTATATCGTCTACGGACCTCTATCCAACGGCACCACCAGTGTGATGTACGAAGGCGCACCCGACTTTCCCGACAAGGGGCGCTTCTGGGCCTTGATCGAGAAATACCGGGTGAACATCCTCTACACCGCTCCCACCGCGATTCGCGCCTTCATGGCCTGGGGCTCCCAGTATCCCGAGCGCCACGATTTGAGTTCGCTGCGGCTGCTGGGCACGGTGGGAGAGCCGATCAACCCCGAAGCCTGGGTCTGGTACCGCAAACACATCGGAGGAGAAGGGACGCCGGTCGTCGACACCTGGTGGCAGACCGAGACCGGGATGACGCTGATCACTCCGCTGCCGGGTATCACTGTCCTGAAGCCGGGGTCCGCGACCTTCCCCTTTCCCGGCGTCGACGCCGACATCGTCGACGAGACCGGACAGTCGGTGCCGCTGGGACAGGGCGGCTACCTGGTGCTGAAACGCCCCTGGCCCGCCATGGCCCGGACCATCTGGGGAGACGCCGAGCGGTGGAAGGAGACCTATTGGGCCCGTTTTCCCGGCTACTACTTCACCGGGGACGGCGCCAAACGGGACGAAGACGGCTACTTCTGGCTGCTGGGTCGGGTGGACGACGTCCTCAACGTCGCCGGACACCGCATCGGAACCATGGAAGTGGAAAGCGCCCTGGTCAGCCACCCGTCCGTGGCCGAGGCCGCTGTCATCGGCGTCGAACACGAGGTGAAAGGGCAGGCCATCGCGGCCTTCGTGACGCTGCGTGCGGGCACCGCTGCCGACGATGAGCTGGTCGGCAAGCTCAGGAACCACGTCGGTGAAAAGATCGGCCCGATTGCCAAGCCCGAGAAGATCTTCCTGACTCACGATCTGCCCAAGACTCGAAGCGGCAAGATCATGAGGCGCCTGTTGCGGGACATCGCCGAGGGACGCGTGATGAGCGACACCACGACTCTGGCCGACCCAGCCGTCCTGGAAAGCATCCGACGCAACTACGAGGAAGAGGGCTAGCCCGGACTATTTACCAGCTTTCTGCTGCGGCGCCGTTATCATCCGCGCTTCCGACGCCTCGCGACGAAACCTGGCGCAGAATCCGGGCTAGCAGGTGAAGTGGCACCGGCGTCTTGCCGGTGACTCGCTGCCAGCCCGTGCTTCCGGAGCTCACCCCTTCGCGAGAGTCAATCCCCCGCCTCGAGTCACCATGCCGGGGGGACTGCCGAGAGCTTCTCCAGGCGGCGGTCCCCGAAGAGCTCTTGAGCCACCAGCGGCTGTGTCGACTCGACCACGATGTAGCCGCCGATCGTCCCCTGTGTCTGGGGCACCAGCTGGCGAATCTCCTGAGAGAGCCTGCCGCGGGCCGGAAGTTCTATTCGAGCTTCTCCCAGCAGCCCTCCGTCAGGAGAGTAGACGCGGATCGTCACCTGAGCCGGTTGTTCTGCTGCGTTGTGCAGTGCCAGACCGGTGAAGAAGACCTGCGTGTCTCCCTGATGCCCGAAGACCAGCTCTCGGGCAGGCTCACTCTGCAGCGGCAGCAGGGCGGCGTTTTGAAATCGCACGGGATCGCCGAAGAGCACGTCTCCGAGCAAGCCCGGACCGTCCGCCACGATCCGCAACGATCCAGCCAGCGGCCCGGCGCCGGGGCCGAGGCTCAACAGATCCACCATGTCCCCTTCCAGAACCCCCGCAGCGGGGACGATTAGCGTGGCGCGGGCCAGCTCCAGGCCGCCCGAATCGCCGATCAGGAGCAGTTCCGTCTGCCGGGGACTTGCCGCCGTGTTGATCAGCTTCAGGTTGCTGAACAGCTGTCCCGGAGCGGTGGCGAATTGAGCGGACCAGAAGCTCGCCGAAGCGCTGCCGATCGTGCCGGTCAGGCCCACGACCGTTTCCCTCCCCAGCGAGTCGATTCGTGCAAAGCCGACCACCCCGGGCCCTTCGATCACCTGGACGTGCACGTGCGCCGGGGGCGTGACCGCCTGCCGAGCGAAGAGGCTCGACACCTCTTCGATGAAGAAATCGCGGCCTTCGAGCACCCGCACTGCTTCCGCCTCCAGCTGGGACTCAACGCCCGCGTACAGCCGCAGGCGGACCGTGGCGGGCGCGTCGTTGGGATTGGCCAGGGTGACGCGTGTCGAAGCGGCTCGTCCTCGATAGGCTCCGGGTCCCTGATAGATGCGGGTCAGCCAGAACTCGCCGGCCGTGCCCCGGAAGGGCGGGGCACCGTCCAGAGCGGCCCCGCCGCCGAATTGGAAGAGGCTCGCCACTTCGGAATTGTCGCCCACCATTTCCACCCAGCCGGGGAGGGTGACCTGTTCACCGGGGCCGGCCAGGAGCTGAGAATCGAGTCGCGCCAGCTGGCGGCCGGGATCGACCTCGAGAGTGGCGGGATTCCTCGAAAGGCCCGGCAACGGGGCCCCGGCACCGTAGGCAGTGGCCTGGATCTGAGCCCTTCGACCCGACAGGTTGGCGATCGCGAATCCATTGAAGTCCCCGGTCCGATTGGGGTAGAGGGGGTAGTACCAGCGTTGAGGCCCGACCTGGAATCCGCCGGGGCCCGCCGGGAGCAAGACCTGTCCGGCTGAGGTGACGACGGAAATCTCCGCGTCACCGGGAAGCACGTTGGGCACCGTGACCAGCAACGTCGTGTCGTCCACGACCTGCACGTCGGAAGCGGCGACGCCGTTGAAGGAGACCTCCACGCCGCCTTGCAGGAATCCGCTTCCGCGAATGACTACGGTGGAGCCGGCGGGCGCGCTGTCCACGGAAATGGAGTCGATTTCCGGCAGGATCCGCTCAGGGTCGACGACGACGACCGGCTCGGAGAGATGGAAAGCGTTGACGGAACTGTCGTAGTACTCGTAGGCCTTGGAGATGCCGGCTTCTGCCCGCACGGGGTAGAGGGCTCGAATCTGGAAGTCGAAGGTCAATTCCTCGAATCGGTCCAGCCCTTCGATGTAGAAGATGTGTTTCCGGCCCGCTACTTCGACGCGCTGAACCACTTCCTCCGCGACCAGCCGGTCCAGCGAAGACCGGACCGACTCGAATCCGGTAGGGATGGCGACGTCGGCCAGGACCATTCCGGTCCGATCCTTGTGCCCCTCGTAGGCCAGCAGCACGTGCACGTCGATGATTTCATCGACTTCTACGTGTCCGGTGTCGTAGAGCACTTCGAAACGCAGGTCCCTGGGCGGCGGTAGCAGCCGGCCCGGCAGGTGGTAACGGACGGCCAGCTGGTACCCGACGCTCCCCTGCCCGGTGCTCCGCAGCACGACCGGGCTGCCGTCGACGGGGATGTCGACGCGATGCAGGAGGTCGAAATTGGTCTCGTCGACGACCCGGTCCAGCAGGACCTCGCCGTCTGAAAGGACCTCGATTCGGACGTTCAGATCACGGTGCACTCGGCGGGCGGCCGAAAAGAGGGCGCGCAGCGCGACCACAGTGTCCTGGGTGGACGTGCCGTAGCCTCCCAAGGCGTTCCGCTGCGTGGACAACCAGTCCAGCGCCTCGACGGCTTCGGGCCGGCCCAGACCATCGTTGGCCTCCAGCAGGGCCATGGTCGCGTAGCCGGTGGTCTCGACCGGGTAGGGCTTCCAGTGGATCAGCCCCCCTTCTCGAATCGCCAGTTCCAGAAGCCGGTCCAGGATCTGCTCGGCGACGCCGTCGAATCCTTGGATCTTCTGCAGTGCGACCGCGGCGATGGCCAGAGAATAGGCATGATTCCAGACCCCGGGATCGGTCCGTGCGAAGGCCAGGAATCCGGCTGCCTGCTGCAGGCTCGCGGCCACTTCGGCACCGCCGTAGTCGGCGAGGGCGTTGGCCGTGTACGCCGTGAGAGCGAAGATGTTCTCCACGCCTCCGTCCATCTCGGTGTGGATCAGGAAGCGATCGGGTTGAAAAGAGCCGTCCTGGTTCTGGCGCGACAGCAACAGGGCGGCAGCGCGCGAGAGGACCGTCTCATCGATGTCGCGGACCTCACGGGCGCCTGAAAAGGTCGAGAGGACGAAGGCCGTCAGCCAGAGGCTGGCCGGGGGTTCGCCGAAGGCGGAAAACCCTCCGTCATTGGTTTGGAACGTCAATTGGCGCTGGTATCCGGTGTTGACGAAGTTCTCGGCCTCGATGCGGATCTCCGGGCTGAGCTCCCCGATCTCGCGCAGGTACTTCAGGATCTCGATGTCGGGAGCCAGGAAGATCATGTTCTGCTCGCCGCAGCCGTAGGGCATCTCGAGCAGGTCTGCCACACCTTGCATGGTTTGCGCGACCGGGCTCGGGGTCAGCGACAGGGACGCGCGAGTCGAATCGGGCACGGCGTCTGGGGGCGGTTCCACGGAGAATTCCACCGTTTCCCCCGCTTGCAGGACAGCATTCTGGATCTCGTCGACCGGGAACCCCTCCGGTTCCACTCGCAACTGCCGCAGGACCGCGTCGCTGCCTCGATCGCCCAGAGCGGTGACCTGCAATGGGAAAACTCCCACCTGACTGGGCCGGACGGCGAAGAGGACCGAGCTGGCCGAGTCGGGCGCCAGGGTCAAGTCCCTGGAGGCGGACTCATCGAGCAGCTCCAGGCCTTCCGCTTCCGTCAGATCCAGCCGGATCCGCTGGGCCTGGTCCAGGTAATTGAACAGGTCGATCCTCAACGAGAAACGCTCGCCACGGACCACCGAGTAGGGGACGAAGGGCTCGACGAAAAAGTCCTGGAACACCGTCAGATTGGCATCGCCGAAGGAGATGCCGGGCCGTCCGCCGGAGGGCTGAGGATGAGTGGCCACGGCGGTCAGTCTCCAGCCGGTGATACTGTCGGGGGCCTCCACCTTCAAAGTGGCTTTGCCCTGCTCGTCGGTCAGCAACTGGGGATTCCACACCCAGGTCTCCGGGAAATACTGGCGCAGTCGAGGCATTTCCGGCGCCGTCGCGGCCGAGTCTCCGCCCTCGGCAGGCGGGGGTGAAAGATTGATGGGAACATCACCCCTGATATCGTGGCCACGGGGGAGGCTCAAATTGGGAGTGGTCGCCACCACCAGGCCAGATTCGCCAAAAACGTCCTCCGCACCCTGAAGCGGTATCGGCGCCGCGAACGGAATACCGATGAATCCAAACTCTCCATCGTCCTCGTGAACTTCCGCCACGGGCTGCAGAAAACGTCGTTCCAGCTCCTCGAAGACCCCTGCCAGGTGGAGGCGGCTCCGCCCCAGGGCCAGCACCGACTCGTCGACGACCGAGAGACCCAGCAGAGAAGGCCCCGGCAGGCCCGTGTCGATCCGAATCTCCACCTCCTCCCCCGGGCGCACCTGCTCGGCGTCGAAGCCTGCGCTCAGCGTCGCTTCCAGCGGGATCTGGACCTCGAACACCCAGTTGTCGGCCATCACTTCGTTGTTGGGGTTGAAGCGATAGGCCACGACCTTGGCCGCCGGCGCCATGTCGATCGTCACCGGAAACGAAAAGGTGTCAGTCTCGGAGAAGGCGGAGAAGACCGTGCGGCCGCCCCCGAACACCTCGTAGTAGGACGTCCCCCGATGGGTGGAGAAGACCTGAAATTCCAGCCTTTGCCCGATCGCGACCGGCCCGCTGCCGTCGGTTCGTACCAGGGACAGGAAGCTGCCGCTGGGCGAAAACGAGCCGGGGATGCGCACCGTCGTGCTGGCGTCTCCCCAGGAGGCCCCCAAATCCGCATAGGCAGTACCGGCCGGCGGGTCCAGGGACCACAGCAGCGTGCCGTTGGTGGTCCGGCCTCGTGCTTCAGCCGCGCCCACCGAGACGTCACCGCTAGTTGAGAAACGTGCCCAGAGCTCCACCTCTGAGTCGACCGGCTCACCGGACGGACTGGCGGCTTCGATCCGCACCGGAAATGGTATTCCCGGCTTGATGTTTCGGGCCGTTGGCTGGATCGCGAACACCGTCGACGAACTGGAGATGACCAGCGAGTCCGTGATGCTCTGGGTGTGTCCGGTGCTGTCGGTCACCTCGACGTCGATCCGCACGGCCCCCTGGCCGCCGTTCTGAGGCGTCCCCGTGACGAAGCCCACCGGGGGCAGCTGAAAGTCCCAGCTTCCGCTCTGCAGAGTCGCCTCCAGGCTGGCGTACTCCTCCCAGATCCCGACCCAGCGGCTGGCCGACAGGCGGACGGTGCCCTGGACATCCTTTCCGAAGAAATAGCGAGCCGACACGTTTCCGGAAATCGATTCGCTGACCAGCGCCCAGTCGCGCTCGAAATCCAGCCCGAGGTCGAATCTGGGAAGGGTGTAGCGCTCCACCCGGACGTCTCGAACGCTTTCCACGCCCTCGCTCACGGCGCGAATTCGCCACACCCCCTCGTTCACCTCGGAGGCCAGCTGCAGGGAAAAGGCCACCACGCCGTACTGATCTGCCTCCATCTGGTAGCGGGCGATGCGAAGGCCCTTGCCGTCGAGGAAGACCACCTCGACGGGTCCCGGCTGCGGCAGCAAGTCGTTGCCCAGTCGGACGACTCGGCCCTGAATCCGTTGAGAAGGCCGGTAGATCGGTTTGTCGGTTTCGATCAGAAGAGCCGGCGTAGAGGTCAGCGAGACGGCAAGGGTCAACTCGACCCCACCCTCGAGCCGGGCCCGCAACGTGTAGGTTCCGGGCGCCAGCCTGGGAACGTCGAAGTTGGCCCGGGCCTGACCTTGCAGACTGGTAAAACCGAAGAACAGGGGGGTCGCCGAACCTCCCGAATCGATCAGCTCCAGGGTCATAAACCGGTTCAGGGGCTCTCGAGTCTTGGCGTCGAAAGCCACCACCGTCGCAGACCCGGTTCCGCCCGACAGCAAACGGGCGGGCGCAGTCAGAACTGCCGCCGGCTCGGCCTGGACCGCACAGACGAGGAGCCACAACGAAATTGCCAGTGTAGAGAGAAAAGAGAAGAACGAGCGTTGAAGTCGCATTTAGCCACCCCCGAGCCGCTCTCCCGCCCCCAACGGTCGGATGCACACACTCTAACTCGATCGAAAGCAAAATGCTAGAAAATTCACATCTTTTCCCGGCGGCCCAGTTTTGGATCGAACAGATCAGCGGGCAAACGATCGAAGTTCCCGCCCTCTGCGCCCTACACCCTGCGCGGCCCTGGGGGGCCGCTCTGCGGAAGCTCCAAGCCCCAAGCTCCAAGCTCCAACGAAGCCCCGAAATCGATGAGACTCACCGCCCAAGCGCCCCGGAGTCCTAAGCCTTACGCCCTGCGCCCCAACACCCTGCGCGGCCCTGGGGGGCCGCTCTGCGGAAGCTCCAAGCCCCAAGCTCCAAGCTCCAACGAAGCCCCGAAATCGATG